>JBARMQ010000001.1:0-2157 GCA_049802535.1 Bryobacteraceae bacterium
GTCACGCCATCTGAAAAGGCTCTATAGACGAGTGCGTAATCTTCAAATCACCCGTCGAGAAACCGATTCGTACCGGAAAGTCGGCATGGCGTCAGGAAACAGGGGTGGGAAGGCATCCTCCGTTGAACCGGAGCCTATTCCCACCTAAGGGCCACAACAGGATCTACTCTCGTTGCGCGCTGAGTAGGCAGCAAGCCGGCAATAATACCGGTTAATGCGAGAACGGCGGCAACGGACAGGAATGTAGCCGGATCAGTGGGCTTGATCTCGAACAGGAATTTGCCCAGAACGCGAGTCAGCACCAGCGCTCCGGATCCTCCGACTAGCACACCGGCCACCACGAGCAACAGAGTGCGTTTCAAGAGCATGAAGATGACGTCACCCTTCTTTGCTCCTAACGCCATGCGGATTCCAATCTCGCGCGTGCGTTCCGTCACCGCGTAGGCTAATACGCCATAAATACCGATCGCCGCCAGAAACAGAGCGACGATTGAGAAGGCGGAAATCAAGCGCGTCTGGAACCATGTTTCCGCAGTTGTTGCGTCAAGCAGGTCAGTCAGAGTCGCAATCGAAACCGGCTGGTTGTGATCCACACTGTTGAGTGCCGCGCGCATCGCGTCGGCAACCGACTGCGGCTTTTCCGCAGTGCGCACCACGAAGCTTATATGGCTCAGGAAGAAGGGTCTTGCTACCTGTTTATATGGCTGGTAGATGGCTGGCATCGGCGGTTCTGTCAGACTCTGCTGTCGAACATCGTCAACCACGCCAACAATCGTGAGCCAATCTTTCGGTTTAGGCTCGTCTTCCATGGTGATGCGCTTTCCAACTGGATCCTCGCCGGGCCACAGGGTTCGAGCCACCGATTGGCTGACGATGGCCACGCCCGGAGCGCTGCTGTCGTCCTGCTCCGTAAATCCTCTTCCATGGAGGAAACGGATTCCCAGTACGCGAAAATAGTCCGGACTGACGGCGGGCTTTGCAACAATGAAACCTCGCGGACGCTTGCGTCCGCCGTCCAGGTTGAAATCTCCTCGGGCGAGGAGTGGTTGAAGCGGCATCCAGTTGACGGCGCCCGCCGCGACAACTCCCGGCAGGCTCGATAGTTTGGCCAGGGCATCTGCATGAAAAGCCTGGATGGTTGGCGCCGTCGGATACGAGGCCTCTGGCAGGTCAACCGTCATCGTAAGAATGTTCTCTGTGCGGAAACCCGGGTCCACGGCGCGAATGAGCATGAAACTCTTTAACATCAAGCCCGCCCCCGTGAGCAGCACGAGCGCCATTGCGATCTCGGAAATCACCAAGAGACTGCGGAGCCGTTGTCGGTGAGCAGTCGCCGTGGGCCCGCCCAGGCCAAGAGCATCGCGTACTCTGAGTCCGGTTGCACGGAAGGCTGGCACGAGTCCGAACAGAATTCCCATGAATGCTCCAAGCCCAAGCGAAAACGCCAACACAAATCCATCGATGTGAATCTCCTCCGGCCTCGGAACTCCGGCGATGGGCGCGAGTGCCAGCAAAGCGGGCACTCCCAATATCGCAACGAGTATTCCCCCAATGGCGCCTCCCAGCGACAGCAGCGTGCTCTCGGTGAGAAGCTGCCGAATCACTCGCCACCGGCTTGCGCCCAATGCGTTGCGTACCGCGAACTCGCGTTGCCTCGATGTCCCTCTCATAAGCAATAGATTGGCGACATTCGCGCACGCGATGAGCAACACAAAGGCGACGGTACCCATGAAGATCAATAGGGACCTACGGATTTTGCCCACCAGCAGATCCTTCATCGGCAGCACTTCCGCAACCATGTTCTCCCGACCATCCCCCGGTCCTGGCGGCCAATGCTTCGCAATTGCCTCCAATTCAGCCAGTGCTTGCTGTTGAGAAACCGACGGCCGCAGTCTGCCTATGACTGCCCGGGTGTAGGTGTTATGCGGGTCACCTCCCACGTCCAAGGGCAACCACAACGCAGCTTCGTGAGGATACGTGAAACTGGTGGGCATGACGCCGATTACGCTGTAGGACGCTCCGTCCAGAACGATTCTTTTCCCGAGGATATTTGGATCGGCGCCAAAACGGCTGCGCCAGATTCTGTCACCGAGCACAGCAACGCGGTTCTTGCCAGGTTGTTCTTCTTCTGGCAGGAATGTTCGTCCTAACATGGGG
>JBARMQ010000002.1:0-3265 GCA_049802535.1 Bryobacteraceae bacterium
GTCGAAGGCAGTCCCGCATTAATCCGGAACGTGTGCAGTAGACGATCCGCCGGCAGCCGGTGCAGCAGCGCGCGATTGGCTTCCTGCGCATCAAAGAATGGACTGGGCAGCAGACGGACCGCCGTCACCGAAAACGGCTCTAAGTGTTGAGCTTCGTCTTTCCGAACGAAGGAAAGCTTTCCATCGAAGGGCGAGGATTCTGGTACCGTTCCTTCCTGTATCTCCGGCGCATCGGGATCGTCGGGAACAGAGGCTTGTGTAATCTGCCGTGGGGGACTTGCGGCCATCAGATTCGATGCCGCGCCACCCGCAACAACGGTCGTGGCAAAGGCGCGCCGGCTCAATCGCATAGGCTTAGATTAATACAACGATGCCGCTGCCATCCAGAAGAGAATTGCTCGTGAATGCCTTTGCGGGCGCCTTGCTGTTTGAAGGAGGACTCGATCTTCGGGCCAATCCGTTAGGGCTTCCCATCGGGTGTCAAACTTATCCCGTCCGGAGGTTAATTGCTGAGGACTTTCCAGGTACCGTCAAGCAGCTTGCCTCCATCGGGTTTCAACGCATCGAACTTTGCTCCCCCAAAGGCTACGCCAAAGCCGGGTTTGCCGTCGTTGGACAGTATAAAGGTCGGCAGTTGAAGCGAATGCTAAGCGATGTCAATCTGGAGTGCCACAGCTCTCACTTCAGCATTCAGGAACTGCGGTCGGATCTGTCGGCTAGCATTGCGTGGGCGAAAGACATCGGCCTGACTCAGATGATGGTGCCCAGTCTCGACGGTCCGCAAAAGCCGTCGATGGATGACGTCAAGCAAGCTGCCGGCGAATTCAACAAAATGGCCGAGCAGACGGCCGAAGCCGGGATCACGCTGGGATTGCACAATGAAGGGTTTGAAGTTTCGAAAGTCGACGGACGCCGCACCTACGATGTGTTGCTCGAGCTGCTCGACCCGAAATTCGTGAAGTTTCAGTTTCAGTGCTCCACCATCAGCGATGGCTTCGTCGCTGCCGACTACTTCACCAAATATCCAGGACGCTTCATCTCGATGCACGTGCAGGATTGGTCTCCCGCCACGCGCACAGAAGTAGCAGTGGGCCAAGGCAGCATCGATTGGAAGAAGACCTTTACCGCTGCGAAAGTAGGTGGACTTCGAAATTACTTTGTCGAGATGGATCTCGAACTGATGAAAGCGAGCGTACCCTACTTGAGAAGTCTCAAGGTTTAAGGATACCGGGGCAAAATTGAGCCAGTCGCCCGTGATTCGCGGATGTGTCGGCGACTTCGGAAAAGCCATCCTGGTCGCCAATATGCTCGCTCCGCTTTAGCGGCGTGAAGAAGCCTTCAACATCCGTCCAGTGGACGTGGTCGTCATCGTGTTCGGCCCAATTCCAACTCGGTAGCGGACGAGGAGCGATCAGGCGATCTGACAGCCACGCAGTGCCGCCTTTGTTCCAGGTCTGGAGGATGCCGCAAGCCGCCTCCTGCCTCCAGGTGTCCACCAGTTTGGTGCCTGGTTCAATAGCGTGATGGATCGCCAGCGACTGCGGGCTATTGTAGCGGCTAAAGGGCGCCCTTTGCACAAAGGTTGAAATAGGATCGCGGAACGAAAGCAGGAACACCGTATCCTTCTTACCCGCATGTTCGTGAATCAGGTTCACTCGCTCCATGGCCTGTGCGGTTCCTTGCCGGAGGGTCCAGCCATACGCCGTCCAATTCACCAGAACCATGATGAGGCCGAAGGCAGCGAGGCACAAATTCCCGATGCGCCCTCTGGGCCGCAGCATCAACACTGCGCACACGCCCACCAGCAGAGCGGCGTACATCGGTTCGTAGCGCGCCGGTTCCGAGGTGTCGAACAAGAACAGTGCAAAGCCCAGGCAGGGCAGCGAGGCACAAAGCACTACCGCAAAAGCTGGCCAAGCCTTCCGGTATCTTGCGAGCGTCCCTACTAAGGCCAACAGAGCCAAAAAGACGGCCAATATCTTCCAAAGTCCTCCCCGGACAAGATCTCCAAAATGGACCGGAGCATAGGGATCGCCTAAGGTGAATCGCTTGAAGAGAATTCCATCGTTGCCGAAATATAGGAAACTGCGGGTAATGCCCGTCGGTAAGCGAAGCAGGCGGTGTTGCGGTTCTATCCCATGAGCGCTGTTTCTTACCCATTGACCGAACTCAGCCACCGTCGAAATGTGGTCAATGGCCGCGCCAATGCCAAACGCCAGAATGTTGATGCCGAAGCCCGCAACGATCGCCACGCCAACAAGCCGATAAAGACGCCTTCGTTCCTCCATCGCAACGTATTTGCCGCGTCCGGCAAACCATCCTGCAAGTATGGGAGCGCCGGCAGTCAGAGCGTACGGAAACCAGAACACGCTAGAAAGGCCAAGAGTAGTGCCTCCTAAGACGGTTTGCCACGCGGCGAGCTTAGGCTCGATAGCCGTGAAGCCGTGGAGAAGCAATAGCAGTCCCGCTACTTGCAGAGCGAAGCCCGCGTTGTAAGACATTCCGGAATGAATGTAGTTCAAAACCGTGCTGGTTGAGATGAATGCAAAGGTAACCGCGAAGGATGCGCCGGGCCGAAGACCCAATTTCCGGCAGACGAAGAACAAGAAGACTGTCAGCGCCAAGCCCACGACGAAATTCATACCGACCAGCACGGCGGTAATTTCCAGATAGGGGTTCCCGCCGTACCAGGACGACAAAACTGGGCTGAATATCCGCCATAGCAGATAGCCCAGCGGCCGCCACACCAAATGGCCGAACTCCCAAAGCAGTTTAGGATCGCGATGCTGAGAGAATTTAAAGATTTGGGTGACGTAAACAGGAGTATCTGCCGTAATGACAACGACTGTAGAGAAGTAGAGAAGGATATACGCTAGAGCCGCGATCGCAGCCGGTAATAGCGCCTTTAACCGCCGCCGCACCGGCACGGCACGGCGCTCCGCTAAATCTGATTCCACAAAGACACCACGATTTCGAGCGTAACATCGGAAGGCCGTTTTCGACCCTTCAGATTCTCCTTGGCCAAGGGTCGCACTGTAAGCTAGCTGTGATGAAAATGCTCGGCGGTCTTACCTCTATTCTTCTGTCACTTGGTTATGGGAGGACGGCCGATCTCCCTAAGGCTGAGATCAGTAACAGCGAGATTCAGGCGAAGATCTATCTGCCCGATGCAGCGCGGGGATATTATCGTGGCACTCGCTTTGACTGGTCCGGGGTTTTGTACACCCTGCAGTATAAGAATCACAACTACTATGGACCCTGGTTC
>JBARMQ010000003.1:0-23872 GCA_049802535.1 Bryobacteraceae bacterium
GACGAAATCAGACGCTTCCCCATACCGCAATGGATCGGGCATCCACTCATTCTTAAACTCGGCAGTTGGCTGACACTTGCCCTGGAATTTTCACTCGGAACGCTTGTGTGGATCAAAGAGTTTCGCTACCCTCTACTGTTCGCTGGTGTGCTGTTCCATCTGTGCCTGGAATACTCATTAAACGTTCCCATGTTTCAGTGGGACGTTCTTTCGGCCTATGTTCTTTTCATCGACCCTGCGGACATTCTGCGGGCACAGAATCGGCTCTTACTTTCCCGGCGCCCATACATCGGCAAGCCTCTGCGACGCGTATCGTAGAACCGTGACCCAGGCGGAACCGGGAAATTTGGTGTCTTAAAACAGCGCGGTAAACATCCAACCTATATCGCCATTCTTGCGGTACGTGCACGTACTTTTATGAGATTTCCCAAAGCTAAACTTCCCGGCCGCCATTGGTGGATGCTGGCATTAACCGCGCTACTGTTCGCTCTTGTCGCAATATTTGTCGACTTGAAGCCGCACGTCGGTGAGAACTTCTTTTTCTCCTCAAACGATCCCCAGTTCCAGGAGTCCGCCAAGATCGACCGTATCTTCCCTTCGGGCAGCCAGTTGATTGTCAGCGTGGCCGCGCCCAGTATTTCTTCGGCGCACTACTTAGATCGCTTGGCGGAGATGACGCGGCAAATTCAATCGATCCAAACGGTGACCAGCGCGGAAAGCCTCACCGACGGGCCCAAAAATTTCGAAGATGCCGAAAAGAGCCCCTTCTGGAGACGTCTTTTGATTGCGGACAATGGGCGTTCGAGCAACGTGGTCGTCTTCACATCGAACCGGGATAGTCAGCTGCTCATCAGCCGGCTGGAGGCAATCACCAATAAGTTCGATGCCAAAGATTTCCGCATCCAAATCGCCGGAGCTCCTTATGTGGCGGAGATGATCCGCCGGAATCTGAGGCATGACTTTCATACCTTCAGTCTCACCTCCGTTCTGCTGTTCGGAGTGGCCATGTGGTTTCTGTTCCGGTCTGCAAAGCTCACCCTTGGAATGCTTGCAACGTGTACCAGCGCGGTTTTGGTAACGCTGCTGGTGCAGTCGATGTTAGGAGAAAAAATCGGCATTCTGACTGCGAATCTCGGCACCATCGTATTTGTCGTGGCGCTGTCGCACCTGGTCTACATGACCTTCAATTGGCAGACCTTGGCGAACAAGGGAAATAACGATGCCCACGACTTGCAAGCGAAAGCCTGGCGCATGACGTTGCCTGCCTCATTCTGGTCCATGGTGTGCGCTTCGCTTGGATTCGGCAGCTTGTTGCTCGTGCCTGCAAAGCCCTTGCGCGAGCTTGGCCTGGGTGGCGTAGTCGGAACAGTGATCGCCTTGGTCTGCGCTTATTTGATGTATCCGGCGTTCTTGGGGTGGGCCGCGCCGAAAAAGACTAAGGCCGGCGCTAACGAAACCGGCTCGAAGTTCTGGGAGCGCAAGTTTGTATGGGGTTCAGTGGCGGCGGTGCTGGCAAGTGTCTTCTTAAGCTTCGGTCTCTCGCGCTTGAACACCGACCCCAGCCTGCTGAATTACTTCAAGAAGGGCAAAGAACCGCGAGAAGGATTGGCCTATGTGGACCGCAACGGAGGCTCAAATCCTCTCACCTTGGTGATTGCGGACGCTAACGGCGGAAAGCTCGACACCAAGGAAGAGTACGAAAAGATGTGGGACCTGCAGGACGCGCTCGAGCAGCACAAGGGCGTGGGAACGGTGCTCTCATTGCCTGTACTAATGGCTGAAGGCCATCGCCATCCCTTGGCCTTTCTCCTCAGCTGGAACCATCTGCTGAACATCTTGAACGAGCCCAAGCACGAGCGCGTCGCCAGTACCTTCGTGACGAAAGATCGCCGGCTGGCAGCCTTCTACCTTCGAATGGTAGAGAGGGGAAGAGTAAAGCCGCGCGTTGAAGTGGTGAATGATCTTCGAACCGTCGTGCGCCGCCACGGCTTTCGGCCCTATCTCGTCGGCGGCGTGTACGAACTCCAGGGAACTCTTGCGAAGCTGGTCGCATCCAGCTTGGTGACGGGCCTCTGTTGGCTGATGGTGTTCTTCGCGGGGGTGGCTTGGATTGTCGGTCGCAGTCTGCGTGTCGCGGCTGCGATGATCTTCAGCCTCAGTCTCGTGCCGGTATGTATGCTCGGTGGCATTGGACTCCTTCACATTCCCGTCGACATCATTTCCGCTCCCGCCACCAATGTCTGCATTGGTATGGCAATCGATTCCATGGTTCACTTGGTGTTCGGTGTCAGGCGCGCTCAACGCGATGGCCAAAAAGGTTGGAGCGCCTGGGTTGCCGGACGCAGAGAACAATGGCATGGCATCGTCTTTTCGGACGCCATCATCGCAGCGGGCTTCGCCATCTTCGCCCTTTCTAGTTTCCCGCCGACTCAACGCTTCGGCCTGGTCGTCCTTGCCGGTACGATTGTCGACATTCTCGTCAACCTTTTCCTTCTCCCGCTGTTGGGCGGTTCCGAATGGAAAACACGGGGTCATGCGGTAAGCGCGATTCCGGAGCAGCAGACAGCCTGATGCGCTCCGCTACTCTGTCCGGTTACGCACACCTGCTCCCGCGATCGAACAATGCATCGTATCCATTCATCGGCCGCCCCATTAGTATGAAGAACTTCGGAGCCGCCTTTGTGGCCGCCGGATTGCACCTTGCCTGCTAGTCTCATCACCCTCGCATGAACAATCTCTTTGTTGCCTTTCGACATTTCCGTAAGTCTCCTGGCTTCGTCATCACAGTCGTCCTGACGCTTGCTCTTGGCATCGGGGCGAACACGTCCATCTTTACCTTGGTGCACGCGGTGCTTCTGCGCTCGCTGCCGGTCAAAGATCCACATTTGCTATTCCGCGTCGGGTCGGACAGCACACACCCAGGCATCATGGGCAATCTGCCTGACAACGCCAACTTTTCATTGTTCTCGTACGATCTCTACCAACATCTGCGGCAGACCACTCCTGCGTTCGAGCAGCTTGCCGCTGTGCAATCGGGCGGCGAGGGATTGACCGTCCGCGTCACGGGTCAAGTTGCAAAATCGGAGCCGACAGAATACGTGTCTGGGAACTATTTTCAGACTTTAGGAGTAGGCTCATTTACAGGCCGAGTGTTGACCAGCCAGGATGACACAGCTGCGGCAGCTCCAGCGGCTGTGATGAGCTACGCCGCCTGGCAGTCGGATTTTGGCAGCGATCCAAACGTAATCGGCAAGGCCCTCACGTTCGATAATCATCCGATCACCGTCATCGGCATCGCACCGGCCGGCTTCTATGGAGATCGCGTCAGCACAACGCCGCCAGCGTTTTGGCTACCTTTGCATCTCGAGCCTCTTCTGGAGACCACCTACTCCGTCCTTCGCAGTCCCACCAGCAATTGGCTTTATCTCTTGGGCCGTCTGCGCCCCGGCGTCAATACCAAAGCGTTGGGCGACCAGATGACGGCCAATCTACGTAATTGGCTGATGACTCAGCCCGACGATACGCGCAACGGCGGTGCGGTCGAGGTTGCAAAACAGCACATCGTCATCGTGCCCGGAGGCGGCGGCATCCAGCAACTGCAGCAGCGGCAGGGCAAGGGACTTTATCTGTTGATGGCAATATCCGCGTTGGTGCTGTTGGTGGCATGCGCCAACGTGGCAAACCTGTTGCTTGCGTGGGGCTCGGCTCATCGAGCCGATACGTCTCTGCGCATTGCTCTCGGCGCGGCACGCGGGCGCCTCATCCGCCAAATGCTCACCGAAAGCGTGGCGCTCTCCTGCTTGGGTGGTTTGATCGGTCTCGAATTGGCTTATAACGGCGCCAAGATGATCTTGTCGCTCGCGTTTCCAGATTCGCCGCAATTGCCCATTAACCCTGCTCCCTCCATGGCCGTGCTGGGCTTTACATTCCTTCTGTCTCTCGCAACGGGCGTAATCTTTGGTGTCGTGCCCGCATGGATCACTTCGCATGCCGACCCCGCCGAGGCGTTGCGTGGCGCCAGACGCTCAACCCCTGACCGTGTCTCACTTCCCCAGCGTTCGCTGATCGTTTTTCAAACTGCGCTCTCGTTGGTTCTGCTGGTGGGCGCAGCGCTTCTGACGCGCAGCCTCGCCCACCTGGAAGATCAGGATTTTGGCTTTCATACCGAACACCGGTATGTCGTGCATATTGATCCGGCCGGTGCGGGATACAACGCTGCAGCTCTGCCTGCCCTCTATCGTAAAATCCAGGATCGCTTCGAAGCCACGCCCGGTGTCTCAAGCGTCGGCTTGGCCTTGTACAGCCCGCTCGAACAGGATGAGTGGCGGACGCCGGTCAACGTGCCGGGGCGGCCGGAGCCACCTGCTGGCAACACCGAAAACTCGGCGGATTTTGACCGGGTCAGTTCCCAGTTCTTTTCCTCTGTGGGTGAACGGCTTGTCAGCGGCCGCGTGTTCCGAGACGAAGACACCGCCATCTCGCAGGGAGTGGCTGTTGTCAACGAGACGTTCGCAAAACGCTTCTTCCCGGGCCAAAATCCCATCGGTCAATATTTCGGATCCTCGCCGTCGCACTCGAACGCGCATCAGATCGTCGGCGTTGTAGCGGACGCAAAGTATGTCGACCCGCTCTCCAAGCCGGCCCCGATGTACTTTCTTGCATTAAACCAGCGAGTCTCCAGCCTGACCGCCTCCGAAGCCGGATCCGAGTCGCGCAGCTTATATATCGGCGCGATCGTGCTGCAATTCAAAACTGCGCCATACCAGGTTGATGATCTTGTGCGAAGAACCTTGGGCAGCATCGATCCGAATTTAAGCATCAACGATCTGCATTCTCTCGAATATCAAGTGAATGGCAATTTCAGAGAGAATCGGCTGATCTCACGGCTGGCGATGCTATTTGGATTGCTGGCGCTCGTGTTGGCTGCCGTGGGCCTATACGGAATTACGTCCTATCAGGTGACGCGCCAGACCGGCGAGTTCGGCGTCAGGATGGCTCTCGGGGCGACTCGGCTCAATGTGTTGTTCATGGTATTGCGGGGATCGTTCCTGCAGGTCGGATTGGGACTAGCCATCGGTATACCCGTCGCCATTCTGGCGGCCCGCTTGATTTCGAGTCAACTGTACGGCGTGGACCCATACGATCCCGCAAGCATGCTGCTCGCGATTGCGGCGCTCGGCATTTCCGCAGCGGTCGCGGCACTGATCCCTGCGCGGCGCGCGACCACCATAGAGCCGATGAGCGCCCTCCGCATCGAATGAAGCTTGGAGTTACTGTTAATAACATGACCCGTCGTGTTCTGCTCTCAACTCTCGGCCTTTGGGCCGGTGCTTCCGGCAAACTTTGGAGTGCTAATGATGGCGATCCGTGGACCTCGGCTGACCTGATGCAACCTGCGGAGTTGGCCGCGATTTTGAAGGCTGGCTCGCCGTCAGAACATGTGATTTGTGTGGCCTTTCCGGTTCTCTACCGCACGCGCCATATCACTGGCGCAACGTTCGCCGGTCCAACCAGCAAGCCCGAAGGGATTCAAAGCCTGAATCAAACGGTGGCGCAACTCCCCAAAGATGCCGCCATTGTCCTCTATTGCGGATGTTGTCCCATGGTGAGGTGTCCAAACATACGGCCGGCTTACCGCGCAATGAAGGACCTTGGTTTCTCTCGCGTACGCGTCCTCGCGTTGCTTGAAAATTTTCACACGGACTGGGAGAGCAAGGGCTATCCCGTTGAGCCCGCGCCCGGGACCGCCGTCGGATAAACGCGGTGATCGAAAAAGTCCACTGCTTTGGGCACGAACATGCTTCATGGAGCGGTGATGACCGACAAGACAGATATCAGGAACAAAGTTTACGACATAATAAAGGGCTTCTCCAACGCGATGTTGGTGAGCCTTGGCCCAAGCGGGCGCCCCACCGCCAGGCCGATGCACGTAGCGCACTTAGAACATATAGACGAAGATCTGGGCAGCATCTGGTTTTTTACAAGTAAGGGCGGGGCACTAGTCGACGAGGTTGCCAAGGAACCGGTGGTGTTACTCGCTTTCCAAAACGAGAATTCGGCTTATGTTTCCTTACGCGGAAGAGCTCGGGTCGTAGAGAATCGCGAGAAAATTCGATCTCTTTTTAAAGAACCCTACAAAGTCTGGTTTCCGGCGGGAGATGAAGACCCGGACGTAGTGCTTCTCGCCGTCGATCCGATCGATGCCGAATATTGGGATAATCGCGGAATGAACAAGCTCGAATACATGTTTGAGGCGGCTAAAGCATACGTGAAAGGCGAGAAGCCAGATGTTGCTGGCATCGATCAACACGCCAAAACGAACCTGTAGAATTTGCTTCCCAGCGGCAAATTTGTCGTTATTTTAGATGGACAAAATTTCGAGACGGACGTTTAGCAGTTTAACGGCGGCTATGCTGAGCGGCGCCATGGCCTCAGATGCGCAAAGCCCGTATGCCAACCAATATCGCGTCATCGAATGGTCGTACGAATCCGGCAAGCACTACGACGATCCCTTCGGCGCTCTTGAATTGGATGTCGTCTTCCGGTCGCCTTCCGGCGTCGAGACTCGCACGCCCGCATTCTGGTCAGGCGCCGGCGTCTGGCGAGTGCGTTTCGCTCCCGCCGAAACGGGCAGATATGCGTTTCGCACCGTCTGCACGGAGACGGCGAATACTGACCTTCACAATCGAACCGGCAGCTTAACCGTTTCGCCCAACCCCCAGAGCCCGCCTCTTTTTAAGCACGGCCCCATTCGCGTCGCTTCCGATAAACGACATTTTGAACATGCGGATGGCACGCCGTTCTTCTGGCTCGGCGACACCTGGTGGATGGGTTTATGCAGCCGGCTCACCTGGCCGGATGGCTTTCAGACTTTAACGGCCGATCGTGTCCGCAAAGGCTTCACCGTCGTCCAGATCGTCGCTGGCCTCTATCCTGACATGCCGCCCTTTGATCCACGTGGCGCCAATGAAGCAGGCACGCCGTGGCAGCCCGATTTCGCCACCATCAATCCCGCGTATTTCGACATGGCCGATCTCCGCATTCAGCATCTGGTCGACAACGGAATCGCTCCCTGCATCGTGGGTTGTTGGGGCTATTTCCTGCCGCTGATGGGCATCGCCAAAATGAAGCAGCATTGGCGTTACCTCATCGCGCGTTGGGGCGCTTATCCGGTCTTCTGGTGCTTGGCCGGCGAGGGCACGATGCCCTTCTATTTGTCGAAGACGCGTGATGCCGATGCGCAAATGCAAAAGCACGGTTGGACCGAAATCGCCCGCTACGTCCGAACAACCGATCCGTTTTCGAGGCCTATCACCATTCATCCTTCAAGAAGTGCGCGGGATACTGTCGAAGACCCGTCAGTTCTCGACTTCGACATGTTGCAGACCGGGCATGACGATCGCAAAAGCGCCCCCAACACCATAGAAAGTCTGCTCCGCTCGCTTCGTGCTGAGCCTCCCATGCCCGCGCTGGTTGGCGAGGTCTGCTACGAGGGTATCCAGGAAGCAAGCCGCCAGGAAGTGCAGCGCTTCATGTTCTGGTCGTGCCTCCTCAGTGGCGCAGCCGGCCACACCTATGGAGCCAATGGCATATGGCAAGTCAATACGCTCTCCAAACCCTATGGGTTATCTCCGCATGGACATTCCTGGGGCGACACGCCGTGGGAGGTCGCCTACCAGTTGCCAGGATCTTTGCAGCTGGGGTTAGCGAAAGCGCTTCTCACTCGATACTCCTGGTGGCGTTTGCAACCGGCATCTGAAACGATCGAACCGCACTGGCAAAAGCCGGATTATTGGCAGCCCTTTGCGGCTCGTGTTCCAGGGGAAATGACGATAGCGTTCGCACCCAGCGGTGGAAGGGCGCTCCGTTTCCGAAACTTGCCAAACTCGAAACATCGGGCGTTCTTTTGGAATCCCAGCAACGCGTCTGAACATGAGATCGGCACGATCCGCCCAGACAGTTCGGGAACATGGCAAGCTCCCGAGTTCCCGATTTTTCGCGACTGGATCATTGTCTTAGATCAGCGGGCAGCATCCTAAGCCTCACTGGTTCTCCGGCGCGCGTGCGAGGAACAAGCCCGCAAACGCGGAACGAACGCTCAAGAACGTCAAAATCCAAAGAATGACCACAATGACCGCCAACGGCAGACCGCTCGGCGCCAAGAACGCGTGGAAGCAGAAGATGTTCACGATCACCGGCCCCAGGATCGCCAGTGCCAGCGGTGTGTACCGGTTGATCAGCAGAAGGATTGCCGGGATCAGTTGACAGAGGAAGACCACCACCGTGTAGTGAGAGACAAACAGCGCCCCCACGAACTGGGCCGCCAATCCTGTCGGTGGCGGCATCGGTATGAAATTAAGGAAGCCGTTGAGCCCAAAGATCAAGAAAATGAGCCCGAGCAGATACCGGGCAATGGTAGAAGCAACTTTCATCGAATCTCCTTCAAGGTTTCAGCGTGCGAGCTATTTAGCATCACACATGCGCATCTGTCCGGTACTCACCGCCACCTAACGCTCTTTCAATACTGGCCGTAGTGCCCCTTTGCCGATTCGCGCAATTTCGCCGAGTCGTATCCGACTCCATCCTTGAACACCAGTTCTACGTTCTCAATATCTGAGATCTGCCGCGAAGGGTCTCCCTTCATCACCATCAAATCTGCGTTCTTCCCGACCGCTATGGAGCCGATCTCCTTGTCCCTTCCCAAATACTTTGCCCCGTTCCACGTTGCGATCTGAATCGCTTCTACCGGAGAGAATCCCGCTTCGACCAGCAGTTCAATCCCGCGTTGATCTCCAAATCCCGGAAGCACATCGCCGCCGCCCGTAGGGTCCGGCCCGGACAGAAGGAGTCCTCCGGCCGCAACGAACGCCCGCTCCATCGCCAATCCATGCTTCCACACCATCGCTGCATCTCCCGATCGGGACCGCCCGGACGAACGTTGCCTGACTAGAAAAAAGTCTTCCCTCGCTTGCGGACTCATCGCATCCAGAACCTCTTGCCGTAGCGGCGGCCGCCCCTCGCCGGCAAACGACTCGAAAACAGGCAGCGTCGATGTTACTGCGACATGATGGCTAACCAGCGTGTGGATCAACTCTTTCGCTTCCGCGCCGCTCGGATCCATCGCCGCCAGCGTTTCAAGACCATCGCTTTGGCTGCATGTATCTGGCTTCTTACCCGCGTCAAACTCCGTATTCACAAAGAATCCATGTTCCAGATCGTCGATGCCCAGCTCAGCCGCTTCCTTGTACGTCACGGAGCACAGGTGACCGGTTACTTTAAGCCCATGCTGATGGGCCGCATCAATCGCGGCCTTCAACTCCGCGCGAGTGATATTCATGTATGCCTTAAATGACGTAACGCCCTGTCCGATCCAATACTCCACCGTTTGCCGCGCCTCTTCCGCGTTTTTCAAATGCGGCATCTGTATAAACGGGCTGATGCTTCCTTCGAGGTACGGTCCCGTCACGTCCAGATGAGGTCCCGGTAGCAAACCAGCATCAATGTCATGTCTCAAATTTAGATCCGCATACGTCTCCACGCTGCCGGTGGTCCGCATCGTCGTAACGCCGCCGGCCAGATAGAGTCGCGGTGCGGAAAATGTCATCTGCGGCACCAGCAATGGCGGGTCGAAATGCCGGTTGATATCGAGATTAGGCCGCGCAATATAAAACAGGTGATCGTGCATGCCCACAATGCCGGGCGCAACCGTGTACCCGTGAAGCGATAAGACCGTCTTGCCCTCGGCCGCCGCCACGTCCGCGCCCGGTTCGATCGCGCTAATCTTCCCGCCCTCGATGATTATGTTTTGATCCTCAATCGCCGGCCTTCCTGTCCCGTCGATCACGCGCACGTGCGTCAGCACCACCGTCTGGTCGTCGACGCGTACGAATTTCCGCACTGCCGGCGACAGCTCCGCTTCTTGCGCCCACGCCGTCAGCGCCAGCCACATCATCATGAACCCGCCGCAAATGATGCGTAATGTCACGATGCCTCCCTTTCTTAAGAACGACAGCTATTTCGGCAAAATCACATCTTTGACGTCGCTCAAAACGATGCGTTGAGATTTTGAGTTTGGCGCCTGCTGCACCTCGAGATGATCGAAAATGGCGTCCCTCACATGCTCCAGCGTCAATCCGTTCCGCCACGTCGATGCATATGGCTTCTCCCAGTCGATTTCAACATTGTTCATCCGCAAACCACGCGCATTGCGGACCACAACCGCAGTCTCGGTGTGTTCGTACGGCGCCTGGGGATCCGAGGACAAGAACAGCTTGACGTTATCCAGCCGCACACCCTCAAGCGGGCTTGTCGGATGACCGCTCATCACGGACGAGCCCGTGCCATGCGCAATCACATTCTGGATAATGACATTTCGGATTTTGCCGGCCGGCGGTTCATTCGCGTGCTGATTGCCGTCTACCTCGCTACGCCGTTTGATGTTGAAGTGCAGCGGATCGCCGTCGCCCCACCAGAACCAGTCGTAGCGGCGCGTCTCAATCGTCAGGTTCGACAACACCACATCTTCCACAATTCCGCCGTCGAAAACCATAAAGGCGACTCCGCGATTTGAATTTGTGATGACCACATTGCTGACGTTGACCCGCCGTATCGCGTTCGAATTGCCATCGCAAAACTTCAGCGCGCTCGAGGCCGAAGACAGGCGGCAGTTGGTCACCGTGACGTTTTCTTCCGGGAGTGCGGGACCCCAAATGTTGGCCGACCATAACACCAGTGCGTCATCGCCCGTCTCTATCGTGGAGTTGGCAATGCGCACATCTTGGCAACCGTCCGGGTCTATCCCATCCGCCCAAACGCCTTCCTTCTGGCTCGAATAGATATAAACGCCGTCGATCACCAGGCGCTTGCAGGCATACGGATTAATCGTCCAACTCCGGGAACGCACGAATTTCAAGCCCGTGATCCGCACGTCTGTGCAACGCAAAAGCAGTACCAGGCGGGGGTAGATCTTTTCGGTTCCAAAACCGTGCGGAAATGGCCGCATCAGCGGTTTGCCGGTAGCCTCCATCTGGCGTTGATTCGGAAGAATATAGTAATCCGTGAAATTGTTGAGCCGCCACTCATAACTCGCCTGCCCATCCAGCGTCCCGCGGCCTTCTAAGGCAATATCGTGCAGATCTTCGCCCGAAATCAACGCCGGTTTCGGCGACGGATCGAACTGTGCGCCGTCCAGCGACGCGAACAATGTGGCGCCTGCCTCCAGGTAAAGCCGCACACCCGATCGCAAATGCAGCTGCCCGGTGGTATATTCGCCCGGCCCAACGTACACTGTGCCGCCCTTGGCTTTGCCACACGCATCAATAGCCTGCTGAATGGCCGGCCTGGCATCGTCTGACTTTATCCCGGTTGCGCCGTAGTCCCGTACATTAAATACTGGTTGGGCGAACACCGTACCGCCGCAGATTGTGATCGTTGCGATCAGACGGCTAAGCATTCGTAGAGCGTATCATCGCAAGCCTTGCCCGCGTTACCCTCGATCTTCCAACATCGCATTTGCCAATCCCACCGCAATATTCAGCATCGATGCCGAAATCCCTCGCGCATCGCGATCCGATTGCATATGCGGATCTTCTGCTTCCGCATGCGGCCTTGAACTTCGCACCAGGTCAAGCAAAGTCTCCGGCGGCTCAGTCGCGGGCTGCGTCAAAGACGACTCTTTCCAGTCGGCCAGCGCGCGCAGCAGTTCTTTGCTCCGCTGAATGCATCGCTCATCCTCACCCGGCAACTTCTTGGCCGCCGTCTCGCAATCGATAATGGGTCAGTGAGATCTCAAGCAGGTAATACGTGCGTAATTGGGGCTGCCACGCTCGTATCTGATTTCTAAGCCTCACCTTGCGCTGCCAGTCTGCGCCAAACTCGAAGAAGAGACCATCGCTTTCGTTGCGGATCAGGTCGAACTGATTGTTGATCGCATTCCGTTCGATACGGGCCGTATTAACCGCATCAGGCAGGTTGCTGCTTTTTGCAACTTGTCTCGAAACGTCCGCGATCCGCCGCAAGTTATCAATGAATAAGCGCCTGATGAAGAAACTGGTATCCCTCACCCAGAATCGATCGAAACAAAGCCACATGGCGCCCAGCCCAAGCAGGATGCCGGCGACATCGTCACGCGCCACCGTCAGCGATGTCTGTGGTCCGAAGGTTCTCAACTGCGTAATGTAGAAGGCAAACGCGGTTTGTAGCCCGGCGAACGAGAGCCGTGGGCTTGCCGTTGCAATCCATGAACAAAGCGCCGTTACTGCCCCAAATAACAACGTGAAAGCCATGATGCCATCCATATGCGGCAGCAGAAACACCTGTGTGAACATGCCAAGGCACACTGCCCCGAATAACGCGCCGATGACGCGCAAGAACTGCTTCTGCCGCGACGATCCCACCGTCGAAATGGCGGTAAGCATCACCGTGGTCAAAGCCGTATTCAAACCGGGCCAATCGATCGCGCTGTACAGGATATAGCAGGCGCCCGCCGCCAGCACGCCTTTCAACGCAAAATGAAAGTGCTCCGGCGATCGGAATGCATCCTGCTTCCAAACTGGATTGCCCTTCTGCATATCCACAGCCGACGGAAGGTATTCCGACAACGGCGCCAATCCGGCGAACACTTGCGGCATCAACAAAATCGTTCGCTGAATATCCAAAAGAAACGGACTCGCCGCCTCCGGTGCATGCGGCCTTTGATCCGCAAGCTGCGCCCAATCTTGCGCAGCCAGTGCTTTCTCTGCCGCCTGCAAATCGTCCCGCGCGGCCAAACACCGTTTCAGGTCTTCCGCGCTGAGTTTGACGCCCGTATCGCTGATCGTCGCGCTCAGATCCACCAACCGTCCGATCAGGGCGACTGTGGCGCTCAGTTCCGTCCTCAGTTGGGGGTTTTCTCCGCTGCGGCTCAATAAGCGCCGCATCCTCGCAGTGCCCAGCATCGCGTATTGGACCAACCTCCCGCGCGTCTCTTTATCTGGTTCGCGGCTGTTTCCCCATGCGTCTAAAGCCAAGCGCACGGTGGCCAGCCGGTATTCCATACTCTCTTTCAATTGATCGTGCGGACTGACTCGTTGGGAGATGAACTCTACCCCAATCGTGACCAACGCCGAAACACCGAACGACAGCGCCGTCCACAGAGTGTTCTCCAGCCGGACCTCTGTATTAGCAGGAAACTCCCAATAGTTTAAAGAGGTAACCAGCAGGAAGCCAAACGAAATCGCCAATCGATATTCCGCCATCGCACTAATCAGGAAAAAGGCCACGAAAAGTAAGCCGATCACCCAGAAGAAATGCAGTAACGTATTACCGATCAAGATTGCCGTAGTGAACAGTACCAGTAACAGCGCACAAGTAATCGAGGCAATGGAGGTGACCGCGCTGCTTAACGTTGCCTGCGGGCTGTCTCGCGAAAGGATCAGCGAGTAATAAGCTCCCAGAGCGGCGCCCGGAATGCGGAACACCATAATCCACAGCATCACCAAAGTTGCCGCGGCCGTCATGCGTGTCACCATCCAGCCTCGCCCTGGATACGGCGCCAGCTCTTCTTTCAGAAACGACAGCAGCCATGCGCCCGGTGATTGGAAAACTTCCGGCCTCGACTCGGCAATAGCCGCCATGGTTATCGGTTCGCTCTGTCTGTCGATTGGCTGTGCACGATGACCGATGCATTCTCGCCAATGCGCAGGCTATCGTCTACCGGGTGCAAAACTCTAATTCTTACCGGATATCGGGACGCCAGATGCACCCAATTCAAAGTTCGCTGTGCGTCGGGTAAGCCTTGCTGCGTGATGGGCCCCAGTATCGAAGGATCGAACGTCACCCCATACCCGGTGCTGTCCACCACGCCCTCAAAGTGCTGTGCCGTTCCCGACATCAGATAAATGTCCGCGGTCATGCCAGGCCGAATATTCTTCAATTGCGTCTCTCGATAATCGGCCGCCACCCACCAGGTCCGCGTGTCAATCAGAAGAAAAAGCTGTTGTCCGATATGCGCATAAGCTCCCACAGAAATATTCAGGTTGGTCACGCGCGCCGCAAAGGGCGCATACACCCGGCAATGGTCAAGGTTATATTGCGCTGTGCGTACTGCCGCGGCACGGCTCCCGCGCTGCGCCACCAGCGGATCTAGAATATCGATCGCCCGTTCGGACTGCGTCGCTTGGGCGTGGCTCTGGTCTAACGCCGCCTCCGAATGCTGTTCCTCCGCAAGGGCCGACGCCAGCCGCGCCTCCGATAGTCGCAGTTGCGCCTCGGCCTGCTTCACGGCTTCATCTTTGGCGCGCGCTGCCGTACGCGCTTGGTCTACTTGATCTACCGTCACGAACTGCTTGGCCAATAGCGGCTCCAGCCGTCGCAAATTGTCATTCGAATATTCCGACTCCGCCATCGTCTGCTTTTGGGCTGCCTCCGAATGCGCCACATCGGCTCGCATCTGGTTGATCATCGCGCGCGACTGCAGCAGGCTCGCATCGGCACTGTGCGTGGCCGCTAACGCCGCCGTCGCGGCGCTCGACTGCGAAGAGATATGCCTGCCCTCATTGGCGATCTGTCCTTCAAGCGCGGCTTGTTGCGACTTCGCATTCTCCAGGGCGTATTCATAAGGAGCATCGTCAATCTCAAAGAGCAACTGCCCCTGCTGGACTAGCTGATTATCGTGCACCGCCAGCTTCACAATCGGCCCCTCAACCACCGGCGCCATGCCGATATAGTTGGCAATCACCTCGGCGTCGGAGGTCCGCGGCTCAAGCTCGATACGCTGCACCACCAGCAACCCCGAGATTGCTGCGGCGACAACGGCGCAGATCGCCACAAAGGGCAATTTGCGTTTCGGCTTAGTGGCCTGTTCCGTGCTCATCGCCATGGCATCTCCCCGCTAGGCAAACAACACCAGCCACAGCGTGAAGGAAAAGAACAGCGTCAGTGCCAGATAAGTGACCGCCGCAGGCTCAACGTGATCGTCAAGTTTCAATCTCCGTACCACCAACCGCACCAGCACGGTCAGCAATATGGCTGCCAGTACGCACAGCATCCAGCCGGGAAAGTAAGATCCAAAAAGATTGAACATCGGCGACCGCGCACACGCGGGTAGCGGAGCCAAAAAGAACAAAACAGCAACTTTCTGTTTCATGGGTTCTTCTTTGCCCGCTGCCGTTGCAGCAAATCGCCGGTACGGTACGACAGATCGGCAAAGCTGCTGAGCACCCGTGCCCGCGCAGTTATGTCAGCTGAGCGAGCCTGCGCCAGCACCCTCTGCGCCGACAACACGTCCAGAATATTGCGAACGCCGCTGTTATACGATTCCAGCGCCGCGTTATAAGACGCGTTGGAGGCGTTCAACAAACTGCTCGCGGCCTGCCGTTGCCGCAATGCCGTCTTGGCATTGGAATACGATCGCCAGACTTCATTCGAAATCTCATCTTCCGCCGATTCCGCCTGGGCCTGTTTCTCTTTCACCACCGATTTCGCCCTCGCTAACTCGTTCTCGCGCCGCCAGCCGTCAAACACCGTCCACGATAAATTCAGTTGTGCGTTATAGACCGGTGAAGTCGCATACGCGCCCGCGTAAGGCGGTTGAATGCCGTAAGCCCGCAGATAGTCCCAAGAACCGTCAAACTTCAATGTCGGGTAAAAGGCCGATCGCGCCTCCCGAACGCTGGCTTCCGCGCCTTGTATGTCCGCCAACCGTCCCTGTAAATCGGGCCGATTCTTCAGCGCCTCCGTAATCAGCTCGTGCGGAAGCTCAGGTAGATGATCGGGAATCGTCAGGCTCTCTATGCTCTGTACGTGAATCACAGATTCAGGTGACGCCGTCAGCGTAGTCGCTAGGTCGCCCGAAGCGATCTCTTCCGCGCCCACCGTCTGCTGCAAGTCATACTCGGCTTGTGCTGTCAAACTGCGCGCTTCCAGCACGTCCGGAAGCGTCGCCAACCCATTGGCCAGCCTTGCTTCGGCTGCTTCTTCCACCGCCTTTGCGTTTTGCAAGTCGATCTCGGCAGCGCTTCGTTGGCCGCTGGCATTCAACAACTGGTAGTACGACATCATCACCGCGAAAATAATGCGGCGATGTGTATCGTTAAATCCAAAATTAGCGGCAAGCAGCCCCGCCCGTTCGCGCGCCACGCGGTCTTGTCTCGCTCCAAAATCGAAAATCGTATAGTGCAGCTCGAAACCTTCCTGCGCCAAGCCAAGAATCTGTTTTACAAATTCAGGCCCGAACAGAACGCCGGTCTCCACCGTTTGCGCCATCGCCGACGCCGCCAGCGTCGGATAAAGCTCGCTCTTCGCAACTCCCAATTGGCTTGCTTGTGCCTTCGCCGCTAGCCACGCGGCCCGCGTTTCTGGATTGTGCTGTTCCGCTAAATCGATCAACTGCGGCAGGGTGTAGACCTCTGTCGCCGATAACGGAAGCTCTTTGCTAAGTCCGCGTTGAATGGTTTGCAGCGGCGCGGGAGTCGAGACTTGGTCCCACGGCCGCTCTGGCGACGGTGGAGCGTGCTGCGCCTGCAGCGAAAAAATAGCCGCCATCGCGGCCATACAGCGGAACCCAATCCGCGTGACGATCTTTTGGGCTTTTTGCTGGCCGTAATTCATTTGCTAAATAACCAAAAGACGTTGCGCGCCTCGTTTCTAGTAGCGCAGTATAGCGAATACCCGCCCGGCGTACACGTCTTGCCATAGAATCCTGCTTTTGCGTGAGAACATAAATGAGCCGCTACGATGCGACTCCCCAGAAGATACTGGCTACGACGACCATCAACGGTCAACAGCAGTAGTCGCGTCCCTAACGAAGAAGGTCGCCGAATTACAAATGTTGAAACGCCTTCCGCAAACCCCAACTGGCTCAGCCGCAGCGATGACAGCCTCAGGGTTGTCCTCTCTACCGAGGCTACCCTTGCCTGGATATTTGCTTTAGCACTGGTTCTCGCCGGCTATTCAAAATGCCCGTTTTGGGACCAATGGGTGGTTCCCTACTATCTTTCAACCCACTCTACGATTTCGCTCTCTTGGCTATGGGCTCAGCATAGCGAGCATCGCATCGAATTGCCCAAATTGATCCTTCTGGCGGATATGCGCTTTTTCGGCGCCCGTAATCTGCTCCCCATCGCACTAATTTTTATTGTCCAGACCGCACATTGGTTCTTGCTGAGCCGCTATCTACGAACGGAAGCCGCCGCCAGTGGTAAGTGGCCGTACATTGAATCGGCTGTCCTCGGCATGTTTATGTTCTTACCGGGCCAACTGGAAAATTTCACATGGGCCTTTCAAATTGGTTTTGTCCTCTCCTTCTTTTTTGTGAGCTGCTCGCTGGTTTCACTTTGCCAATACCATCGAAGCGGAGGCCGGTTCGGCTGGTTGCTTCTCTCGTGCCTTTTCCCGATTGCGTCCGCCATGAACCTTGCCTCAGGCAATGTCGCTTGGCGTAGCTTATTGCTCCTCTGCTTTTTCCTTAGGGCGCGATTCAGAACGCTCGCTTTCATTTCGCTCTCGGGATTTCTTTCAATCCTTTGCTACTTCTACAATTTCCAGTGGGATCAAACTCCGCCGCACAAGATCTCGTATCTCTTGAACGTGCGGCCGTTCTTAAGGTATATAACGACCTATTTCGGAACGAGTTGGTGGGTGGTATTCCCGCATGAAGCGAGAGCAATAGCCTTCACTTCATTTATTCTGCGGGGTTACTTGATTATTCGAGCGAGCCTTCATCGAGACAGCCTCAGCGTCGCTGAGTTGTTCCTGATATCGGAGTGTTTTTATCTGTTCTCGGTGGCCTGTGTGACAGCATTTGGCCGAATGTCCTTCGGCGCTGATCAGGCGTCGCAGGGCAGGTATCAGACGCCGGCTTTGATCTTCTGGGCGTGTCTCTTCTGCACAATAATTATTCGGCTTCGCCGTCAGTCGCGGACCAAACTGCTGTTATGTACTCAGATGCTCATCGCGCTGATCGGAGTAAAGGTCGCGCTCGACGCCCCAAACACCTGGGCTATCAATCAACATAGGACTAGCGAATTGCGACTCGCTTGTCAGGCGTTCGTGCGCGGAAAACTGACCGATAAAGACAAGAGAATCCTGTGCGCACCCTGCGCTCAGAAAATGTTTGACAGTACTCGTCCCATGCTGCTGAAACTCTGGCATGAAGACCATGAAATGCAGAACCACCCATAGCCCGTCTCGCCTGGTCAATCACAGTGCACTTTTCATCTAGGAATTCGCGCCGGAAACTTCCATAAATGAGATGGCACGACGATTAGTCCGGAGTCTGAGCGAGTAGGTATTTGACCGGCGCGGATGGAATACTAAGGCGGGTCGGAAACACGCAATGCAGGTGCCCGACGGCCGACGAACACTCGGATAAACGACTCCATGCGACCCTGCGTAGAGCAGTGCAGTGGCCAGTGCCTGTGAGGCCGCATAGCATTGCGGGACCGGCTCAGGCTGCAAACACGACTCCAATTCCCGACCGTCAAGACGATGAAATTCGCCGAAAAAATCGGCGAGGAAATCTACATATTCAAAATCGTGCTCCCCGCTGATGTGTGCCTCTCGAAGGAAACGTCTCTTGTGAAATGATACTTCCTCGATTGACGTTTCCAGATCAAACGCCGCATACCAGGCGCCGCGTTGCGGTCCATGGAAACGACCTCCATAAGGACTCGGGTGGCAGAAAGCGGCATTAACGATTTGCGCTTGCGGGACACCAAACAACAACTCGTTCGGGCCGATCCCCGCATACCTACCGCGTTCAGCGATCTTGCGCTCGTTTGTGGCCGCATCGAGCTCACTCAAATCAGCCAGCACGTTCGCAGGCAGCGGCAAGCTCTCGAGCACACTCCCCGCACTGTACTCACTGGGTACTAATCTATGCGTTGCTGGTTGATCGATTTGCTCGGTGTGAGCCAATCAGCGGCCTCCACCAGCGGCGTCCAACAGACTCCGGACTTGATGTAATCCCGGAATACCCGCTTTCACCATGTACCCGAGAGGAGTCTGGCCGCCGAATAAGATGTTGTCATTTGCTTGGCTAACCCATTGGTCGGCCAGCTCATCGGGCAGGAGAATATGCAAGGCTTTGTACACGCCGACAACATACGAGATTCGCGTGAGCTCGTCTTGTCGCAACGTCCCGGCTGCGGTCTTCAGCTTGTAAACACTGGAACGGGCCATACCCCCGAGCAAATCGCCAGCCTTCTCAACGGGGACATGCCATTTGTCCATAATCGCGAAAAACCCATCCACGGCCGATTGGCTCAAACGTTCCCGAGTTTCTAGCTGGCTCAGATCTGGAGTTGTCTCAAACCGATAACCGGGTACGGTAGCGATCGGATAGATAGCCACAAGTCCTCCAAGGCTATTGTCTCATAACGGACGGAGTTATGTCCAGATCCAGACCTAGTCCCTTGGAGCATGCCCCCGAGCAAGTTTTCAGCCTTCTCAACGGGTACATGCCATTTGTCCATAATCGCGAAGAATCCGTCCCCGGCTGATTCACTCAGCCGACTTCAGAGACAACAGCTTGTAAAGCTTCACTGACAGAAACAATTCGCCCGCCCTCGTATGCGCCAACCGAAAGTAATGGGCCGTCGCCCGTAACTAGGAAATGGGCTTTAGCTGAAAGCGCAGTACCTATCACAACGTCGTCGTCAGGATCGGGCGCGATACGGTGGATCGCAGTAGGGCGCACCAAAGCAGCCAGTTCCGTATAAAGCTCAACAACTTGGTCAACGGAAAGCAGGGAAGCGGCAATTTTCTTGTCAAACTTCGGTCTGAGGAGAATGTCTGTCAGTTCGGCAAGAAGGGGCGCACTTGTGAAAAGCTTGATGCTCTGTCCCGCCCGCATAAGCCGCCTTGGATTGCCATCCCATAACAGGGCTGATGCAACGACATTGGTGTCAAGCACCAGTCGCATTAGCGGGAACTGTGGGCGCGCCGCTCCGCGCGTATGGCGGTAAGTTCCTCGGCAACTTCCTCGGGTGACATTGCGGGCGCGTCGTCGATCGCAGACATGCGGTCCATGGCGGAAAACAGTTGATCGACATGTTGCGCCTTAAGCTGGTCGCGCAACCATTTTTCGAGCAGCTCGGGCGCGAGCAGTCCAGCGCGTTGCGCTTCCTGCGCGAGTTGATCCGGCAATACGATCTGTACGGTTGTCATTCGGATGCAGTCTGATGCTTCTCTTATCGTATCGTTTGTTGCCGCGTGTTTCAGCGCTTTTTCGAAGCCGCGACTTTGATTCGGTCACCCCGGAACTCGACCAGCGCTAACTTGATTACTGGATGAGCATCTTTCGAATCGCCCTCGCCAACCTTTCATTCCCGCCGACTCCGGAAGACTCGATCGCCGCTGCTCAACAAGCAATTGTCGAAGCCTCTCATCAGCACGCAGACATCATCTGCTTTCCGGAATGCTTCGTGCCCGGCTATCGAACACCGGGAAAGTCATTGCCGCCGCCTGACCCAGTCTTTCTCGAAAGCGCCTGGTCCACCATCGCTGCCGCCGCGGGACAGTCGAAGGTGGCAGTCATTCTCGCCACGGAACGAATCGCCGATGCCGGCTTAATCCCCAGCGCGTTGGTCATTCATAAAGATGGGAGCATCGCCGGCTTCCAGGACAAGGTTCAAATCGACCCTTCGGAAGAACCGATTTATTCACCTGGCGCCGGAAGGCGGATCTTTCAAGCCGGCGCGCTGACATTCGGGATCGTTATCTGCCACGAAGGATGGCGCTATCCCGAGACGGTTCGGTGGGCCGCGCGGAACGGCGCGCACACCGTGTTCCACCCTCAATTTCATGAAGCCGACGAAGGCAGTTACCGGCCAGCGACTTTCGCCGATCCCGCGAACACATTTCACGAGAAGGCGATCTTATGCCGCGCCGCCGAGAACACCTGCTACGTCGCAACCGTGAACTACGCGAGCGCGGGCTCGCCGACAACTTCCGCCGTCGTTCGGCCCGACGGCACGCTGCTCTGCTACCAACCCTATGGCCAAGAAGGATTGCTCATCGCGGATATCGATACCACAGCCGCGACGGGACTCTTGGCCTCGCGCTACAAGCCGATTTAGTTTTCTAATGCGGCTCGACAGAACGCCATGATCAGCGGATGAGGCTGCTCGCCGGTCATGCGTGCTTGCGGAACGAAGAGCGTTCCCATAAAGAATCGATGCGACCCAATCTCGGCAATCCGTGCTTCGCCATCTTGATCCACGCCGGTAATCGTCAGCCCGGCTTGTTCCAACGACTCCCGGTATTCCGGATTTAAGCCAAAATTGCAGTAATAAGCCTCGGTCGATCGCGTGGACTGGTAGATCGCGGCAGCTTTGCTCCCCGGCCTCACGCAGACCTCCATCATCTTGCCGACCAGCGAACAGCTGAGCGGGGTAATGAACAGGCGCGATGCATAGGGGTCGCTCTCAGCATGCGCTGCGTCTTCAATGCCCATTACGTTCCGCGCAAACTCGAGGACAAGATGTTGAAACCCGCCGCAAGTTCCAATGAAGGGCACGTCGTTTTCTCTGGCGTGCTGAATGCCCCGCAGCGCGCCCTCCAGGCTCTTGTAAGGACTGCCGGGACTGCAAAACAGCGCGCTCAATTTTCCGAAGTCGTGAGTTTCATCGGTCGGCAGCCAAACCACCTCGATTTCGCGGCCTGCGACTTCAGCCGCCTGCGCAATGCTGCTGTTGGTGGCAACGTGGGTTGGGTTTCTTTCATTGAAGTCGCCAATGATCCCGATTCGCGTCTTTCCCGCCATCTATGAAGCGTAGCGCGCTCCCGGAAACTTTCTCCCTTTCTTGCCCGTCCAAACGATTAGGCTGATCTTTGTCTAACCGCGTTGCCGCCTGAGAGTACTCAGAATACCCGGTTCCAGTTAAACTAAAGGTATAACTGCGACTATGCTCGACGGACTACTCGCCAAGTTTTTTGGCACCAAACACGATCGTGAAATCAAGGCGATGCGTCCGCTGGTTGCGGCCATAGGCGATCGCGAACCGCGCCTGCAAGCCCTTTCCGATACCGAACTCGCCGCTCAGACGGTCGATTTTAAGCAGCGTCTTGCGAATGGGGAGCCTCTTGACGATCTCCTGATCGACGCCTTTGCTGTTTGCCGCGAGGCCGGCCGCCGCATTCTCAACATGCGTCACTTCGACGTTCAGTTGATTGGCGGTGTCGTGCTTCACCGCGGACGCGTCGCCGAAATGAAGACCGGCGAAGGCAAAACGCTGGTCGCGACCTTGCCGAGTTACCTCAATGGCTTAACGGGTCAAGGCGTGCACATCGTGACCGTCAACGACTATCTCGCGCGCCGCGATTCTGAGTGGATGGGCCGTATCCATCGGTTTCTAGGCCTCACCGTCGGCAACATTGTCCATGACCTGGATGAACGGGAGCGCCGGGAGGCATACGGATCCGATATCACATACGGCACCAACAACGAGTTCGGCTTTGATTATCTTCGCGACAACATGAAATTCCGGCTGGATGACTACGTCCAGCGCGGATTTAACTTTGCCATCGTCGATGAAGTCGACTCCATCCTGATCGACGAAGCCCGTACGCCACTCATCATCGCCGGTCCCAGCGAAGAATCGACCGACAAGTACGCTCGCGTCAACCGGATCATCCCCCGTCTGGAGCGCGGCGAAGTGATCGAAGGCAAAGAGCCAGGTCAAAGCTATACCACCGGCGACTTCACCGTCGATGAAAAGCATCGTACCGTCGCTCTCACGGAAGAGGGCGTGCTCAAAATCGAAAAGCTACTCGATACCGGCAATCTCTACGATCCAGCCAATATCGAGATGAACCATCACGTGCAACAGTCGTTGCGCGCGCATATCTTGTACCAACGCGATCGGGACTATGTTGTCCAAGAAGGCCAAGTCGTCATCGTCGATGAATTCACGGGCCGCTTAATGCCCGGCCGCCGTTGGAGCGATGGACTTCACCAGGCGGTTGAAGCCAAGGAAAACGTCAAGATCGAGCGCGAGACCCAGACGCTCGCGACGGTCACCTTCCAGAACTTCTTCCGCATGTATAAGAAGTTGTCTGGCATGACCGGTACTGCGGATACCGAAGCCGCCGAGTTAGGCAACATATATAAGCTTGAGGTGACGGTGGTCCCCACCAACCGGCCTCTCATTCGCCTCGAAAATCCGGACGTCGTCTACCGTACGGAGGAGGAGAAATTCCGCAATGCCGCCAAGGAAATCAAGGCTCTCAACGAACAAGGGCAACCTGTTCTGGTTGGCACCGTCTCGGTCGAAAAATCGGAAAAGCTATCCGGCATTTTGAAGCGGATGGGCGTGCGTCACGAAGTTTTGAATGCCAAAAATCACGAGCGCGAAGCGCACATCGTTGCGCAGGCCGGCCGGAAGGGCGCGGTCACGGTCTCGACCAACATGGCCGGTCGTGGAACCGATATTTTGCTGGGTGGCAATCCGGATTTTCTGCTGGACGAGCGCTTAAAAAAGCAGAACCGGTCAGTCGAAACGCTGGCCCCCGGTGAACTCGAAGATCTTAAGGTTCAAATCAGGAACGAAATCGAAGCGGAGCGCCAGGAAGTCACCGCGCTCGGCGGCCTGCACATTCTCGGAACCGAACGTCACGAATCCCGCCGCATCGATAACCAATTGCGCGGACGCGCCGGCCGGCAAGGCGATCCCGGCAGTTCGCGTTTTTATCTTTCCTTGCAAGACGATCTGCTTCGAATCTTCGGCGGCGAACGCATGCAAAATCTGATGCTCCGCCTGGGGATGGAAGATGACGTGCCGATCGAATCCCGCCTCATTAGCAAACGCATCGCGGCCGCCCAGAAAGCCGTGGAAGCTCAGCATTTTGCCTCTCGAAAGCACGTCCTCGAATACGACGACGTGATGAACAAGCA
>JBARMQ010000004.1:0-4763 GCA_049802535.1 Bryobacteraceae bacterium
GCGCGCGACAAGGATCGATCCCATTGCGGCTTTACGAGTTCTGTGAAGAGCTAGAGAAAATCGCAGACGGCTGTCGTGACCGCTGCGGTCGTCGCTGAGCCGCCTAGGTCGGGTGTCAGGGGTTGGCCTTGCGCGGTGAGACGTTCAATCGCCTCCATCAGTCGAGCCGCCGCTTCTCGCTCACCCAGATGTTCCAGCATCAAGACGCCAGTCCAAAAGGCGCCAATCGGATTAGCGATACCCTTTCCCATGATGTCGAAAGCGGATCCATGGATGGGTTCGAACATAGACGGAAATCGCCGCGTTGGTTCAAGATTCGCAGTCGGCGCAACACCTAAACTGCCCGCCAGCGCGGCCGCAAGATCGCTCAGGATGTCCGCATGCAGATTCGTCGCCACCACCACATCAAGGCTGCTTGGTTTGCCCACCATTCTAGTAGTCACCGCATCGACCAGCATCTTATCGACGGCAATGTCCGGATAGGCGCGGGCTATTTCGGCGGCGACCTCGTCCCACAACACCATGCCATGCCGCTGGGCATTCGACTTCGTAACGACAGTTAATTGCTTGCGCGGCCGGGAACGCGCCAGTTCAAATGCGAACCGCATGATGCGCGCGATGCCGGTTCGCGTAAAAATGGCGGTCTCCGTTGCCAGTTCCTCGGGCATGTGTGCGTGCGCTCGTCCGCCGATCCCGGCATACTCCCCTTCGCTGTTTTCCCGCACGATCACCCAATCGAGGTCGCCAGGCCCGACATCCCGCAGCGGACTACGAATGCCGGGCAATATTCGAGCGGGCCGCACATTTGCGTATTGGTCGAAGCCCTGGCAGATGCGGAGCCGCAATCCCCACAGCGTGACGTGATCGGGAATAGTTGGATCACCGACTGCCCCGAAATAAATGGCTTGGAAGGGGCGCAACGTATCGAGCCCATTGGCGGGCATCAGTTCGCCGGTAGAACGATAGAAATCCGAGCCCCATGGGAAGGACTCCACACAGAGCTGGAAATCTCCGCAGCGCTGCTCCAAGATATGAAGCACGCTAAGTCCTGCGGGGATAACTTCCTTTCCAATGCCATCGCCAGGAATAGCCGCTATGCGATGTTGCCGCATGCTAATGCCGGCTTTGCCGCGCCAGTTCCGTGCGAAAATCCGCCTCTCGGTCGTGCAGAAACCGCGCATAGCCATCGGGATCGACGAAGGCGTTCTTGTCACCGGCTTTCATACGCGCATACTTCTCTTGCATTCCGTAGTAGATGCCGTGCGCGCCCAAGAAGATGTCGCAAGGCAGCGAGTTCAGCACCTGGAAGGAGTGCTCATAATCTTGCGCAATTTGGGGATATTGCGCATTGTGGACCAGCTTGTAGCCCGAATTCACACTTAGGCTGCCCACAATCACGACGCGGTAAGTCCGGCCGCCGTCAGGAACGCTCAGAGTCCAGGTGGTACAGCCCTTGGTGTGCCCTGGAGTGAGATGCGCGGTGAGAGTAACGCCGCCTAACGTGACCTTATCGCCATCATGAAGCACGCGGTCCACCTTCGTCGGAGGGAAACGCATGGTGGCGTCGTGAGCATATTGGAAGTCTGTCGCGCCTCCATCCTCGACCAGCGGGACGTCGGGCGCCATCACCATGTAGCGCGCTCCAGTCTGGCGCTTGACGGCCGCACTTCCCGCGCAATGATCGTAATGCGCGTGGCTGATCAGCAGAATCTTCGTGTCGCGCCAGTGGAAACCCAGTTTCTCTACGCTGGCGCGAATCAGCGGCGGAGAGCTTGTCAGATCGCTGTTGATGAGAATATTACCTTGTGGCGTCGCAATCAAGAATGACGCGAGGCCGCGGCTGCCCACATAGTAAAGATTGCCTACGATGCGATACGCCGGGAACGCCTCAGTCCAGGTCGCGTCAGCCGCCGCAACGGCAGCCAGCAGGAATACGCCAAGCGCCAACTTAAAGGGTCGCGCCGGCATCTTCACCTTTTTCGCGGTCGATTCTTTCTTGATCTTCAATGCAGTAAGGGGTCCAAGGAATCGCTTCCAGGCGCCTTTCGCCGATGGGCCGTCCGTCGATGACGCAACGTCCATACGTGCCCGCTTCGATACGTTTCAGAGCATCGCGAACCTGTTCGAGGATTGCGGTGTTCCGCGTGATTTCGATGCCCGCTTCCTCTTCGCCTTCTAGGGTTGCGGCACTATCCGCAGGGTCGCCAATATCGCCCGGGCCGGTGAGTTCGCCTTGCAAGCGGTCCAGATCGGCAACCAGAGTCTTTTCTTTTTTGAGCAATAGCTGTTTCGCGTGTTCCGTGTTCATTCGCTATTTGAGTTTCTCAAACAGCTCTATTTCTTGTTGAAAACCAGCATTTCCGTTTTGCCTTCGGGCTCGATATGTTCGAGTTGCAATGTAAGCGTCTTTTGATCGGGAGAAAGCTTAAAGGTCAACTCGTCACTTGCGTCCTCCTTTGGCCCATCCGTGGTCAACACCACCAACGACGGTCCGCTGTACCAAAGCGTGACCTTTGACTTATGTCCCCCATCATCGAATTGGCACTCGCCGCCGCCGGCAGCACATGTGAATTGGGAAGTGGTTTCCTTGCCATCTTTCTCATGAACCACCTTGGTCATCTTTACGGTGCTTGCCGAATTATCAATCGTGAGGGTCATCTCCCGCTGATCGGAAGGTTGACTCTTCGCGGCGTCCAGCACCCAGTCTCCCGTCAGCGTTGGTTTGTCATCTGCTCGCAAAGGCAGCGCGAACAGCAGAGGCGTGGCCATCAACGCCAAAGCGGGAAGGAAACAGCGCATGCGAAACCTCCATGTGCAGGCGCAACTCCCAAAAGGAGTCGGCTGTACTTTGTCATTTGGAACATCAGATAGTCTATACCCGTTTAGGGCACTCCAGCGACGGAGGTGCGGTTATAAGGCCATTAGGGCGTGAGGCTATAAATACGTCGGCAGCAATTGTATTTCGGGGACGACGGCGCGTGGTTGAAGCTTGGCGATGGCAACAACCGTTTCGGCCACATCCTCCGGCTGCAAAGCTTTGGCCAAAATTTCGGCCGTCGGCTTAACGGGGCGGCGCTCAAGGATCTCCGTTTCGACAAGTCCCGGGCAGACCACGCAGGTGCGAATTCCATGTTGTTTTTCTTCCACGCGAATCGCTCCGGCCAGACCCAGCAATCCGCGCTTCGACGCTTGATACGCTGCGCCGGAAAGATCGGGGACCATGCCGGATATGGAAGAAATATAAATCAAATGGCCGCTCTGTTGTTCGCGCATGACGGGCAGTACAGCGCTAGTGGCGTAGTAGGCGCCGTTCAAATTGACAAGGATCAATTCATCCCAGATGGGCGGAGTCAATCGTTCCAAACCGCGGTCGGGGGTGTTGGTGCCCGTCGCGTAGACCATAATGTCGATGCGCCCGAAGGCTTTCAGAACAGCTTCCGCCAAAGCTTGCATGGCGGCTGGTTGAGAGGCATCGGCAGCCTGAATTTGGATAGTGGCGCCGCTCCTTTCCAGTTCTTCGCGCAAGTTCTCAAGCCGGTCCGTGCGCCGTGCTGCAGCCACGATCCGGCACCCTTCCCCTGCGAGAGCTACAGCAATACTGCGTCCGATTCCACTCGACGCGCCAATGACTAACGCAACCTGATCCTTTAATGAAACTGGCATTGCTTCCCATGCTATCGTCAGAAGTGCGCGGCATGACCACCGCACACAGTTCCGCTGTAAATGCGGGGACGCAAAACACTACTCCACCGGCCGGTGTAGCTCAGTTGGTAGAGCGCTAGATTTGTAATCTTGAGGTCGCCGGTTCGATCCCGGCCGCCGGCTCCAATTCAATGAATCGCTGCAAGTCTTTTTGATATTGCCCTGCCACCCCGCTTGTCCATGGATTAGTGTGCGAAATCCGCATTGGTACGTCAGGTTGGCATTACAAGCATTGGATTGGGAATTTCTACCCTACGCGTCTTCCGAGCTCCCGCATGCTGGCCCATTACGCACGACACTTCGATACGGTTGAGCTGAATAACACCTTCTATAGGCTGCCGGCTCAAAGCAGCGTCTTAGCTTGGCGGGATAACACCCCCTCTCATTTCCGCTTTGCCGTCAAAGGCAGCCGTTTTCTGACGCACATGAAAAAGCTAAATAATGCTCAGGACGGGTTAAACCGGTTCCTGGAAAACGTGGAGTTGCTCGGGCCAAAGCTTGGGCCCATCCTGTTTCAACTGCCGCCAAACTGGGAAATCAACATAGATCGTTTGGCTATTTTTCTCGACATCTTACCTGTTTGTCATAAGTACGTATTTGAGTTTCGAAATCACAGTTGGAATACCTCCGCGGTGTACGATCTGCTGGCCCGATACAACGCGGCGTACTGCCTCTTTGATCTGGCTGGTTACGTCTCGCCTTTTGCAATCACTGCGGATTTCTCGTACATTCGCTTACACGGCCCTGGAGACAAATACCAGGGTAGCTATTCTGATTCTCAATTGGAGGAGTGGGCTCAAAAGATCGGTGACTGGACTAAAAGTCTCGCCGCCGTCTATGTCTATTTCGACAATGATGAGCGTGGCTATGCTCCGCAAGACGCTCTGCGGCTGAAGGCGCTTCTTCATCCGAACGCATAACGAATCGCAATATTCCTCAATCTGAATTGAAGTGCACGCGAATTCAAACTGAATACTTTGCTAGTGTCACGCGTTGTCTCCGAGCGACTCTCACTCTTGAAACACCAATATGTACCACCATGTAAAACAGCTCATGTACAC
>JBARMQ010000005.1:0-4546 GCA_049802535.1 Bryobacteraceae bacterium
ATGCTCGGCAGCTTCGTCCACCACGACCCGGCGATCGATGACGAAAAAAATACGGAGGCGAGCTTTCCTTTCGGCGGCACTCTTACCGGCATCAAGGGCAAGATGGAACACAGCGACGTCGATGGCAGAAGTTTTTCCTGAGCTCGTCGGGAGATCGATACCCTCGGGCCAACCCGTGTTGACGACCTCATCCAGTAGCCGTTCTTGCCAAGGAAAGGGAGGGTAGCCGTGGACCGATCGGTAGAAGGCGCTGAAATCCGACGCGATCATTCTTCCTGCCTTTGATCGAAGATGGGCTTTAGTAGGCCCATACCGAAGAATCGGCCCGCGCCAAGCAAGACCGGGCCTTTCACTTTTTGCCTGAAGTCAACCGTCGCATGGACGGCGTACCGATTCAAGTTATAGGCAAAGACCGGCGCTACTCCTTTAAGAGCATGGCCGCCTGCGGCGTAGGGTCCAAAGGTGATGCTTTCGGGCTGAGGAAGGCCCGCGCGCAGACATGCGAGGACTAACAATTCCTCGGCTGACTCCTGCTTCTTCGGATAACGATCCAGCAGGATCGGAGTAACGGTGGCCCAGTGCTTCGACGCGCTGATCCAGGCGCCGGGTCTAAGCGTCCGCTGTGGCACATCAAAATTAGCAATTTCGATTTTCCATGCGGCCGAGTTATCGAGCGTAAGAGTCTCGATCGAGGCCGAGGCGCGGAGAGCCATTCTGCGGTCTCGCCTTGAGATGGACATCGGCAGGATTACCGCAAGACCCATGAGGCGGCCGTCTCCATGATCTCCGCCAACGTTTGGGAGAGCGGCGAACGCAACGTGCGGGTTCACGGCTGGTCCGTCATCACCGGCATGCCCGCTGAGAATCTCATTTTGTTTGTCGCCGTGTCCGGCGTGGGATAAGAACGCTCGCCGGAGCTGTTTGGTCAGAAGCGGTGTCGAGGTACTTGGAAATCCAAGGCCGCTGAGACGTCGAAAAATGATCATGTCGCCGAAGTGCCCTCGCACCTCGATGTCCTTTCGAGACGGTTCCTCGGCGGTTTGGCGATAACGCACCGGTGTGCCTTGCTGCGGTCTTCGGCCCGCGAAGTAAGTGCGTTCTAAATCGTCTAACCGGCCTGGAGATGGGGCGGCGAGCACGGAAGGGCCGGTTTGATCAGGCACGTAGCTGGATGCATCGGGATCGAGAGCGGGTTCTTGAACCAATCCAGCCCGGACTAAGGAGCAAGCTCGACCAAGTGAGGTGACCCGCTGCAATAAACTTGCGAGTGCGGCGGCGTGCTCGGACGGCGGTTCCGATTCCTCCCAAACAAACCGGACGATTGGCGATTCGGGCGACTGTGCAGGGAAAGAACGAGGCTGTTTGGTGCGGTCATCCGGATGAGTGTTGCCCGATTTTGTTTGATAATTCGTTGGAACGAAATTGACGACTTCATTTGTCAGTCCGCGGGCAGAGGCGAGAATCTGGGGTGCGCCTTGGTTTTCGAGCCAGAGCAAAGCGTTCCGCTCCTGGCCGCTCCCATTCGAGTCATGATGAGCTGCCACGAGTGCGGAAAATAGGCGTGCCGGATGGGGCGGCCATTCGGGCCGGGAGCCATCACGAAACTCGGCGGCGTAGACACGCCCGAGAAGATACTCTACTTCGATGGCGAGCAAGACTTACTCCGCGGGTTCGGCCGATCGATCGCTCATTTCAACGAGCTTGAGAAGTTTGGGCTCAGGTTCGAGGCGGATTGGCTCTTTATGCCATGACAGGCCTAACTTTTCCGCTTGCTGGTATAGCGCGGAGAGGGCTTCTCGCGCCTCTTGGCTCGAGATCGAGGTGATTTCCGAATCGGAGGCAATTGGACCGAGCCACTCAAACTCAGGAGCGTTAACAGGCTGCAGCTGACAGCGGGATCTGAGCTGATAACCCTCTTCTATCTGAAGAGTCAGCGCATAAACGCCGAGCGCAGCTAATACGGCGCGTCCGGCGGCGTCGACTGCCAGAGTGCTTGCGCCGCCTACGGGAAATTTGAGTTTTCGGAGTTGCGCGAAAGATAAAACAGCGGTTTGGCGCGCATCGCGTAGAGTTACACCGCCTGCTTGTCCGTTTTCGACGTCGGTGATTGATGGCGGAATATTGCCGTGATTAATTTCTGCGGGAGAGCCGCTCTTTTTGTAGAGTTGCGGTTTCTCCTTCTCACTCTTTGGCGGATCGAGGGTCCACTGTTCCGACGCGCTTTTGTAAATGGCGCCCTTAAGAGCTTTGATTCCCAACGGATCGATGCGCGAAGACGTTTTGACGCCGGGAGTTATGTCAACGCCGACGATTTCTGAGACCAGCGCCCGCGCAAATTTGGCGCTGTTGACACCCGATTCGCTTTGAGAGTCCCACGTCCCGAAGAGGAGAGCCGTGGGGCAGACTTGAAACATGGCGGTTGCATTCCAAGCCCGTGCTTCGGAGACCTGCTTGCCGAGTGCCGATTCACGGAAGCGCTTGCCGTCGTATCGGCAATCGCGAAATATGGCATCGTGCACGCGATGCGGCACGCTGAGCGCAGTCAGGGTGTCGCGATTGGGAATGGTGACTTCAAGCAGGGGGATTTGAATCTCGTGCGCCCTGATTTTTGATAGCAAGGCCTCCTCCAAGCGATTGGCTTGCGATTGCACGGAGTCGAGCAGCACGGTGGGCACATCTTGCCTGCCCTCCATTGCGCGCTTTTCAAAAGCGTACTTGCCGTCTTCGTGTGTTGGCGGAGCGACTTTATCGCCGTTACCGCCGATAGGCTGGAGAGTTACTCGCATGCGAAGCGCGGACATATTGCCGGTGCACGCTTTCGAGAGATACTGCTGTAATGTTTCGGGTTTCATGCGTTCCTGGCTTGAAGATCTTCGGGGATCAATATCAGAAGGGTAATTTAAAAGCCGCTCCGCCGGCTTGGGCTTACAAGAACGAAATAGCGTTAAGGTAAAAAGCCCAATTTGCCTTATACTGCGCCTCACGCTCTCTCGCTGTCAACAGGATTTACCCGAAAATTGAAAGAATATTTATTAGTTAGTAGTACTTTTTAGTGAACAGGCGGTATGTGCCTATTAGTTTCTTGAGCATCCGACTGCTTTTTTCGGATAAGATATAAATCTGTCGCGAATACACGAGGCCGATTCTAGTGCGAACCTCTTACTTGATCACTTATGACATCTCCGACGACAAGCGACTGCGACAAGTGTTCAAGGTCATGAAAGGATTCGGCGACCATTTACAGTACTCAGTCTTTGAGTGCCAGCTGACGCAAAGTGACCTGGTCCGGTTGCGGGGTGAATTGATGGCAATTATCCATAGAGACGAGGACCAAATCCTGTTTGTGAATCTTGGCCCCGCGGAGGGACGCGGCGACCGGGTGATTACTGCATTAGGGCGTCCGTATACCCGGATCGACGGGGCTTGCATTGTTATTTGATCGATTAGCTTATTGACTGAACCGGGCATTTTGAAAGGAGGTGACAACTGGCTTCGCTAACCATGATTCAGCCGGCTTCAGGTGATCGCGGGCTGCCCGATTACTTGCCTGCCCGAATGGTGAACGAGTTTGTCTATTGTCCCCGCCTGTTCTTCTATGAGTGGATCGAAGGGATTTTCGTTGATAGCAGGGACACGTTGGAGGGGTCGCAACAACATCGCAGGGTGGATAAGGAGGGTCAGGGATTACCGGCTGCCGACGATTTGCCGGATGACCTCAAGACGCGAGCAATTACTCTTTCGAGCGAGACGCATCGAGTTATTGCGAAGATTGATCTACTTGAGGCACGGGACGGGATTGTTACCCCTGTCGATTATAAGCGCGGGCGGCCAAGTGAAGTGGGAGAAACGCTGGAGATCTGGCCCTCCGACCGCGTGCAACTGGCGCTGCAGGCAATGATCCTGCGTGAGAACGGTTATGAGTGCCGGGAGGCAGTCGCGTACTATTCGGCGACCAAGCAGCGGGTTCGCCTAGTAATCACCGATGCAGTGATAGCGGAAGCGGTGACGGCGGTACGCGAGGCCTGGACGACGGCGAAGCGAGGCAGAATTCCAAGTCCGCTGGAGGATTCGCCTAAATGCCCGAAATGTTCGTTAGCCGGAATTTGTCTGCCGGAGGAGACGAATGCGCTCGCTCACGAAGACGAAAACGGAGAGCAGCTTTCGCTGTTCGAGCAAGCTCGCGTCCCCAAAAAGAGCGTGAAGTCGGAGGTGAGGCGGCTGGTGACGCCGCGAGACGAGTTGCGGGCGGCGTATCTGAACACGCCGGGATTGCGGGTTGGCAAATCGGGAGCGGTGTTGCAGGTCAAAGAGAAAGAGCGCCTTCGGCAAGAGATCCGGATGAACGAAATCAGCCAGCTGAATGTGATGGGGAACATTCAGATCAGCACGCAGGCGGTGCAGGCGCTGGCAGAGGCGGAAATCCCCGTTTGCTATTTTTCGCAAGGCGGCTGGTTTTACGGCATCACCGCTGGGGTGTCGACCAAAAATGTTTTCTTGCGGAAGGCGCAGTTCCGGTTAGCGGACGAGGAGTGGTTTTGCCTTCGAC
>JBARMQ010000006.1:0-14986 GCA_049802535.1 Bryobacteraceae bacterium
TGGCTTGCGAGGCGAACTGTCCCGTCGCCAGGGACCCGAGCAACCATCATGCCGGCTCTCTCTCACTGGACGCTGTGACGGACCCGGAATATTCGTTTCCACTATGCGATTCGCCTGTCATGATCCATCGCGATTCCGTGGTGGGACACTCTCACCGCGGCTCCTCTTGGAAATTGACCTTACTGTTCCTAATCCCAACAATCTTGGATTGTTCGAGACGACTTGCCAGCAGAAAAGTTATCTGAGTTTCGAAGCGTAGTATCAACAATTCCTTCAGGAGACGAGATAAGGAACTCCTTGAAACACTTTACTTTCCTCCTCAAGCAAACCAAAGAAAGGAGAGACTGCTTTGCTCTCTCCCATTCAATCTCACCGCGCCTGGCCCACACTCGCCGGCAGCGGTGCAGGAGTCAAGTTCTGAAACTGTTAAGAAACTCTACTAGCGGCAATACATCTAGTTCTTGGCAATCGTGAAGTCACCCCCTCGCTTGCCAGGGACGATATGCCAACCAGCGGCCAAATCGAGATTCCAGCCGTCTCCCGAAATATGGGAGACGGTGGTGCTCTTCGGTGCGCTCACCGTCACCATGCTGTAGCTGTCGTTCATCAGTGCTCCGCCTTCGACCTCAAGTTTTCCCCAATCATCTGAAACATGAAAAGTTGGATATACGTTTCCGTAACCAGGCAAAGCCACTACATTGTTCGGATTGAATCCGAAGTTGAAATGTCCAGCGCTCGGAAGAACGAGCACCGGCCCATCAACGAGCAACTGTCGGTACTTGGCCTGCTCTGCTGCGGCAGTCGCGGCGCGCTCCTCTTCCGTAATTCGCAGAACAGCCCCGCCGTATTCCTTGCTCCTCGCATCTGCCGACAGTTGCTTCTGATTGACGACGGTGGCTCCCAGCATCGCGCCGAGATCGGATGCGGCGTTCAGTGTTGAACGCCATTTTGGCATTCGCTCATCCAGCAACAAGCCATACGCTGGGCCAGACAGGTAAGCGAAGGAACGGACAAAGGTCTGAGCTTGCGGATTGACGAGATCGTTGACAAGTCGCCAACGGGCCGAAGCAGCATCCGGTGCATACAGAGCATAGCCCGTGTACTCGGCCAGCCCTTCATTCATCTCCAGCTGCCGTTCCGATTCCGCTGTACCAGCAAGGATGGTGTGGCGCCTTGCTCGAAACGCCGACGCGTCCGAAATCGCCTGCTGCTGTTCAGAGCCATGGCTGATGAGTGCCAGGGCCAGGGCTTTCCATTCAAGCTGTAGCCAGTACCGCCCGTCCAATGTATCGAGCTGTGGATTCTGCGGATTCTTGGCAGGAAGGCGAAGATCGTCCTGTAGCCGGTGGTACATCTCATGGGCCAGCAATCGCCCACGCGGCAAAGAACTCGAGGATAGCGGCCACATCACCATCGTCCAGTGCTTGCCGCCCCACCAGAACGCAGTGTTCGCAATCATCACGTTCGCCGGAAGGGTGCCAGTCCAAACACCATCAGTCTCATGCAGAACCCCGCTTCCATCCGCCTGATTAGCAACGGCTTCGTGTGTAACGGGGGACGCAAAGATCATGGGACCGTAGAGCGGAATGCCCCACAGATGTCCTGCGTCTTTATCGGAGAGCTGCTTCGCTTGTGCAAAGGCAGCTTTAGCGTCCGCGACATCGATTGATTGAGCAGCCAAAATCGCGGGAGCGAAAATCACCAAACAAAGTAGGTCTGCCAGCATAAGAGTGCCGTATGCCTGATCCCAGGCATCCCTTCTTTTGATTCGATGGTTTCGTAACACCCTCGTTCCTCCTCCTGCACCTGCCCCTTTACTGCCTGCGGCGCTCCAAAGCCATTACAGGATTCCGTCCGGCGTGTCCTTCGCTCGCGCTGTCATCAGAGCTTTGTCCAGATCAGTCCAAGGAGAAGGTCCGATGTGCATCACAAAGAACCTATCCACGATAAGGTGGTTGCGCTGAACAGCATCTCGAAGCTCACTCACGGTTTGCGGGTAGAAATAACTTCCGTCATCGTTCTGCTGGAAAGGATCGCTCCCATAGAGCAAACGGTATTCGGGAAAGTACACCATCATCTGTCGTTCACTGGTTTCACCACGAAGCGGGTACAGTTCAATTCGGTTCTTTCCTGTACCGAGCAATGTCTTATCGCTCACGAAACGGAATACCGGTTTGCGCTCAGAGAGCGCTTGAGATCGTCGTGGGTTGAGATCCGACATACTCCAGTGTCTGCTTGCGCCTGCGCGGACGCTGCGAGTGCGATGACAATCGAGGTTGCGAGTAACACTTTCATCAGGCGTGCTCCTTTCCGTTTGCTGTTATAACCGCTCCGACCAACGGAGCAGCGTTTATAGAAGGAAACGCCCCGTTAATGCGTCACTCTTTTGAAGTCCAAGTCATAAACCACCTTGATTCCCAAGGTGTCAAAGACTTGAAGGTGCGGTTTGTTGTCGTAATCGACGTATAGTTTTATTGCGTCTCGCCCAAAGCGATTTCGGATGAAGATACCAGCCTCATCGTAGGGGGCTCCATCCTTCGTACCGCGCCGTACGCCGTAAAAGAGACGACGAGTGCTAATGCGCCCTTGCTCGAGAAGTTCGAGGCGACGAGGTGGTTGCTCGCTTTCGGGAAGCGCGTTTATCTCTTTGTAAAATGCGTATTCCTCTTTCGCTTTGTGCCAGTCGGGTCTGCTCACGATTGCCAGCCCGTCACTGATATTCAGGCCATCCTTGTCAGCACGTTCCGAATGATTCAAAACCACGTTTTGGTCTTGTCGGTACTGATCCATCGTCAGGCTGACATCGGAATTTTGACCTCCCGGAATCGTCTTCCCTCGATATGTAAGACCTCCTGTCTCCTGTCCTTCTTCGTTGTAGAACATCAGCCCTGAGATGTGGGGAGACCCTGTTTGTTGTGCTCTCTCTCCGAAGCCGTCTGCACTCGAAAGAACTGCCTTGATCGTTCCATCGTGTTCGCGTATTTCCACCCGCTCTGCTTGAACAGTTGCAAATCTTCCGTTACGCGGTTGTGAGCGCAGGACAGATATAGCGAGGACAATGACTAATACGCTCAAGAAACCCACGTAAAACTGCAGAATTCGGATTTGGCGTCCCACATTCATTTCGCAATCCTCCTCTTTCATTTGTGGTCATGCACTTGAGCGAAGCCCCTGAGGCTCTCCTCATTCCTGCATGAGACTTTCCTAGGGCGTTACGAACTCGTCGAGCGAACTGTTATTCATTCGGTGCTGATCCCCGGGGAGGTGATTGCATCCGTTGTAGGAAGGACGGCGACCACATTGCCAAGTGAGCTCCCTTCGCATTCGCTTGTTGGGCTTGTTACTGCATCACTGCTGGCGCAGACATTCGTTCGGATCAAGTCGTGAGGCCCGGTACGCTGGAATGATCGACGCGCCAAGAACAACCGACATGAGGACCGCCGTAGTCTCGACAAACGTCGAGAGATCGAGCGGTCTCGTGCGGTAGAGTAAACCCTCCAACAGTCGGGTTAAAGCCACCGATCCGAGCAGGCCAACCACCAGGCCAATTGCCGAAAGCACCAGCCCTTCTCGCAGGATCAACGTAAGCACCTGTTGCCGCTGTGCGCCCAGCGCAATGCGAAGTCCGAGTTCAATCGTACGTTGTACCACCATGTAGCTGAGCAGAGCATAGAGCCCGACTGCGGCGAGGATCAGGGCCAGCGCAGCAAACGCGCCTAAAACCGCAGCTTGGAATCGCTGCAAGGCCGTGGAGCGACCCACGAGATCTTCATATGCCGAGAAGCGGTACACAGGAAGACTTGGATTGATTTGTTGTACGACGGATTGTATTACGTTCTCATACGATTCGGGATCGCCAGTTACTCGCAGGGCAACCGGCGGCACGGCGATATCTCCCTGCGAGTAAGGAAGGTAGTACTCGGGCTGGGACTGTTCGGTCAATGCGCCCCGCTTTACATCCCCTACGATACCTATAATCTCGCGCGAAGACTCAACATTATCCCCGGTCGAGAATCCAGGAGTGAAGTGTCTTCCAATTGGGTCTTCATTGGGCCAATATGTCCTTGCCATCGATTCGTTGATGAGCGCAACATGAGGCGCGGTCGGTGAATCTTCATCCCGCGTGAAGAAGCGTCCCCGCTGCAATGGAATGCCAAGTGTCTGGAAAAAGTTATAGGCAACGACGCTGATCCGCGCGTCCGGGAGATCAGTCTTGGGCACCGGGCGCCCATCAATACTGAAGCCGATAGTCGCGTCTCCACCCGTTAGCGGCTGAGGAAAACCATAGGTCGCTTGAGTGACGCCGGGAAGCGTCTGCAGCCGAGCTTGCAACTGCTGGAAGAACTGAAGTTGCTTATTAGAGTCGAAGCTCTTCCCCGGAATGCCCACGCGAAAGGTAAGAACATGCTTCGGATCGAAGCCTGGATCGACGCGTACGAGTTGGGCGAAACTCCGAATCATCAGCCCCGCCGCGACGAGCACCACCAAGCTTATAGCGGTCTCGGCGATCACCAGCGTGCTTTGCAGGCGATGCTGCCGTCGGCCGGTAAGCGAGCCACGGCTGTTATCGCCGAGAACCGCTGCGGGCTCCGCCGAGGAACTCCGCCATGCTGGAAATACACCAAACAAAAGCCCCGTAACAATTGAGATCGCAATCGCGAACAGAAGAACCCGCGTGTCCACGCCGATACTCTCGACACGGGGCAAATTCGGTGGGAGAACTCGTGGGGCGATCTTCAAAACCGCATACGAAAGTGCAAATCCGAAAGTGCCACTCGCAAATGAAAGAGCAAGCGATTCGGTGAGCACATGACGAACTATCGAACCACGACCGGCGCCAAGTGCGAGCCGGATTGCGAGTTCTCCTCGGCGATTGCTGGTCCGTGTCAGCAACAAGCCTGCAACGTTGATGCACCCGATCAACAGCAAAAAGAAGACCGCGCCGAGCAGAACCATTAGTGGTTGCCGCACGTCTCCTGTGATCGATTCAGCCAGAGGGCGTACCAGCACACCCGTGTTTCTTTGTTCTGCATCGGGGTAGCGTGCGACCAACCCTGCCTGGATGGTCTGCATCTCGGCCTTGGCATCTGCGAGAGACACACCATCCTTTAAGCGCGCAACGACAGCCTGATTATGATAGCCCCGCTGCTCGGCGATGGGATGATTGCCCTCGTGATCCTTTGCATCCGTCACCCAGTAATCGTTGTCGGCAAGTCCGGGGAAGCTAAACGAAGCTGGCATAACCCCTATCACCGTGTAAGTCTCATCCCCAATCTGCACGGTCTTCCCAAGCGCATCTGGGCTGCGACTGAATTCCGACTGCCATAACCTGTAACTCAGGATGATGGAGCGGTTTCCCGCTTGCTCTTCCGACGGTATGAAGTCCCGGCCCAGCGCCAGCGGTACGCCGAGCACGCGAAAGAAGCCGGCCATCACCGACATCCCATTCACTCGGCGAGCAGTTCCTGCAGCACTCTCCAGGTTTTGGGCGATGGTCCGGTAACCGGCCATATCTGCAAAGCTCCTGCTGCTCGATCGCCAGTCGAGAAGATCGGCGGTGGAAGTGTCTTCCCGCATAGTCGCTTGCCCGTTGCTTCCCGACGGGCGAGCCAGCGTATCGAGCGAGATTACGCGGTCAGGCCGCGGAAACGGCAGAGGTTGCAAAACCACTGTGTCGACTAGGGAGAACACCGAGGTTGCCGCTGCAATTGCTGCGCCCATCGTCAGGATGATCAACAAAGCGAAGCCGCGGTGGTTGCGCAAATGACGCCCTGCAATAACTAGAGCGTGGAAGAAGCGTGGCATGAGCTCTCCTCTCTTTGTCTCCTGTCTTTTGAACCGCTGTCGTTCCCATTCCTGAATATCAACGTGACACGATCCCCCTTTCATTTCGCCACAGAGCCCAGAAGGAACACCTCGCCGATCTATTTATTCGTGATAGTCATGTCTCTTTGAGCGTGTTCCAGAAATCGCAGAGCAAGTTCAGGCGACTTCTGATCCAGCGAAACCCCGTCCGGTCCCACGGGAACGTCCGACCTGCGTGCCAACGCTTCCCCATAAATGATCATGAGCTCGCTGCGACGCTCAGCGGATGGAAAGTGGAACATTCGAACCCGCACGGTGTTCTCGGGGAATCTGAGGCCATGACGTGTAAGCAGGCGAACGATAGCGCCTCCGTCCGACCGGGGATCCTCCGCTTGCATGGAGGCATAATTCGACCAGGTCTTGACGTCATACATGAACTCAATCGGTCCAATGCTCGTTTTCCGATCTGATGAATAGTCGTAGGTTCGAGAGTTTGAAGCAAGAAAATGCTCAAATTGAACCCAGTAAAACCGATCGACATCCCCCCTTTTGGATGCATGCACAAAGAGGTACTGCTCGGCTTCAGCATTGCCATACAGAGTCACATCTTGGCTGCCCGCATATTGAAAATTCTTACTGAAGGTTAAGTCGGCTTTCGGGAGTTCCTTCGAGAAGATCGTTTGTCCTTGGACCCGGCGCAGTTCTGAAGCCGCGGCGCTCGGCTGCCCAGTCCCTTGAACGAGCGGTATCAGTGTCACAGTTCCCAAACAGACGAATACAACCACGTTGCTCTTCATGAAGCGACTCTCCCTCTTGCAATGAGACTTGACGACAGCAACTACTGATACGGTAGGAAGATAGATGCAGCATCAAACATACAATTCTCCCTCCGGCCGAGAGTTGAAGCACGTTGACGACCAATGGAGGAACAACTTTGAACCGTGCAGTGCGATAACATTCAGCACGTGAAGTCGACGTCATCGTCGCTCAGCCGTTCATTATTTGCGCCGAAGCGAGATTGGTCGATTTCTACGACGCATATTGACGAGCGCACTCAGCGAATGAAGACATGTTGCGACTGTCCGCTTTTGGCCGAAACTGTTCAGTTACGTACATGCGCGCGATTCTGTCCAAACTCCACCGGAAAATATCGCACAGACCTCGCCTTGGACAGCTCACCTTCTCATTTCCATGGCCTGTTTTTCGCGTCGCAATGCTGGACAGGAGCCTCCGCCGCTCCAGTGTAATGTCCGCACTCGCCCCGGGATGCTAACCGGTATTCATCGCTTGTTATTGAGCGCATTGGCGATAACGCGTCCATTCAGAATGCCCTGCGCAGACGCTGGAAATGTTGCATTATTCCGTCCGCAAAGCCTCTATGGGATCGATCCTCGCTGCCCGCTGCGCTGGCAGCGCGCACGCCGCGAGCGCAACCCCGATAAGCATGATCGAAGCTGATCCCAGCGTCAACGGATCGAGCGCGGAAATCCCATAGAGGAGGCTCGTCAGACTCCGTGCCGCCAACGTCGTTCCCAAAAGTCCAATCGCAAGACCTGCCAATGCCATCCGCAGTCCCTGGGACGCCACCATCCAGAGCACCGTACTTCGCGGCGCGCCCAGGGCGAGGCGGATCCCGATTTCCTGCGTTCGCTGCGCCACTAGGTACGCGATGACGCCATAGATGCCCATGACTGCCAGCATCAGCCCAAGGGCGGCAAAGCAGGAAAGGATCACGCTGGTGGATCTTTGGACAGTCGTTAGCTCGCCAAGGTAAGCACTCATCGATTCCGCCTCCGACAACGGAATCCGCGGGTCGAGGGCATGTAACTGCTGCTCAATGGAGCCCTCGAGAGCCTCGGGAGCAATGTCAGACCGCACCAGCAAATCCTTAAATCCGGAATTCACCGGCGGCGGCATTTGCCGAAACAATCCGATCAGCTGCGGAGCCACGGGCAGCGCGAGTCCCTGATCCGAGTTGTCGCGCATCACTCCGGCAATGGTCACCGTGACGCGCTCGGAACCCATCCACTCGTCGTCCGTAAGTAAATTTCTCGGCGCGCCTACCTCGATGCGCCGCCCAATCGGATCCTCATCCGGGAAAAACTGTTTCACAAAAGCTTGGTTCACAATTGCTACCGGCAGCGTCTTCTCTCCATCCGATTCCGAAAAGTCCCGTCCGCGCACCAAGGCGATCCCTGCCGTGCGCAGGTAGTGTGCATCGACAACGCCAAAAACGGCGCTGGGGATATCTTCGAACCGCGATACGGGGCGCCCCTCAATCGAAAACATCTCCCGCCACCGGTCGGACGGGGGATAAATTTCTGTGATCGACACGGCCCGCACGCCGGGAACCGCGCGCAGCCGGTCCGTAAGGCGATCGGAAAACTCATCGATCGACTGCGCAGTCGGATAGCGTGCCGGCGGCAGATAGAACTGACCGTGCATCAGGTGGTCGATGCGAAATCCGAGATCCTGATGCTGCAACCGCTGCAGCGTCTGGATCAGCAGACCCGCGCCAACGAGGAGCATCAGCGATAGCGCGATCTGCGCCGTCACCAGAAGCTTTCGGAATCCTTGCCGCGAAGGCCCACTGCTCCCACGCCCGCCAGCCTTCAGCACACTGGCTGCTTCCACACGCGTGCTCATAAGCGCCGGCGCCATGCCGAAAAGCAAGCACGTCGTCAGCCCCGAAACCAGAGTAAATAGCACGACGCGCCAGTCGAGAGTCAGGTCCAGCAACTGCGGCAAATGTCCCGGATCACTCAGCCGCAGCGCTCGCGTCGTTCCCCAGGCCATGGCGAGGCCCAGTCCGCTTCCCATCACCGACAGCATCAGCATCTCCGCTAGCACTTGCCTCACCAGCGCCATTCGTCCCGCGCCTAATGCCTTGCGCAAGGCAAACTCGCGCTGCCGCGCCGTGTTCCTCGCCAGCAGCAGGGCCGCCAGATTCGAGCATGCGATCAACAGGATCAGACCCACCGCCCCCATCAGTAGCAACAGCAGCGGCTTCAGATCGCCGCTACGCATGTTTTCGAGCGGTATCACTTCGATATTCATGTCCCGATCGACCGGATAGGCTGCCGCGAGATTGTGAGCGATCCTCGCCAGATCCGCCTCAGCCTGTTCCACCGTCACGCCAGGCTTTAGCAGCCCGATCGTCCCGTAGCCGCGCGCACTTCGCGACTGCTCACTCCACACGTCGGGACCCGGCAAAAATGGCTCCCACAAAGAGAGCGGGCGCAGCTGGTTGTAACTCGCATTGATCCATCCCGGAATCACGTCGGGAACTACGCCGATGATCGAGTACGGCCGATCGTTGATGGTCAGCGTCCGACCCAGAATCTTTGGGTCGCGCTGAAAGCGGGTGCGCCAATAACTTTCCGTAATCAAGGTAACGTGATTCCGCCCTTGGAGCCCCTCTTCCGCGGTAAATAGCCGGCCCAGCAGCGGCTCCACGCCGAGAACCTCGAAGAGTTCTCGCGGCGCCAGTCCGACCAGCAGTTCTTGCGGGTTTTCGCCACCTGGCGAGGCGCTTACGTTCTTGCGCCATTCGTCGTACACCGCCATTTTTTCGAAGGTGCGGCTCTGCGCAGCAAAATCCTTCACATCTGGCGCCGATGTTCCCACCGGCTTTCCGTCTTTCAGCGAAGAAATGTCAACCAGACGATTCGCATTTGGAAATTCCAGCGGCCGCAGCACGACCGCATTCAGCACGCTGAATACCGACGCGGTCGCACCAATCCCGAGCGTCAGCGTCAGCACCACCACCGTCGTAAATCCTGGTAACTTCCGCATCTGCCGCAGCACATAGCGAGTTTCCTGCCCGAGGCGCTCTAATGAAGTCCAACTCCAGGCGTCCTGGGTTTGCTCCCGGATCAGCGTGGGGTTTCCGAACGCGCGTCTGGCAGCGTAGTGCGCCTCTTCTGGTGGCACACCCTGCTCTCGCTGTTCTTTCTCTTCGAGTTCTAGATCCGAACGCAGCTCGTGCTCCAAGTCTGCATCCCGATTCCCGATCTGCCACCATCGCATATCAACTCTCCTCGGCGGCAGGCCACAACACGCGAGTGACCGCCTCCATCATCTGTTTCCTCGACTGACAGCTGTTCCTGACGCTCGACTATCCGATGCGGGCTCGACACTTCGCGGATTCCGGCCCTTAAGCCTCACAGAGGAACAAACCAAACTCGCCCTTTCTCAAGATCGATAGAAAGCTGCCAGTGATTGAGGAATTGAGCACCGATATTACCATCCATAATCAAATCTCGGCTTCTTGCATTGCCTTCGACTGTAAGGCCATTAGCTAACTCGAACCTCACCGGGACCGGCTTTGTCACGTCAGGCGCCATTCCGAGGAGTGGAGCGATGTGGTTGCCGATGACCAGAGAACCACCATTGCCGGTGTCTAGCTCCATCCATGCCACACCCGAAGCAGTCGGAACAGCACCATCGATGCTGAGCGCGAGCCCCTCCACGTCTCGCACCAGGCGCACTGGAAGTTCTTTACCACTTTGGATTCTTCGCGCAAAGCTCTTAGCCGTTTCAATGATGAGCGATTTCCGGGGATTTATGGTGATCTTCCTCCCTGCCAAAGCATCCAAGCCGATCGCGCCATCGATTACAGGGGCACCGGGACCAAAGAACTTCATCAGGTCCAAGACTCCGGCGACCGGAAGATCCAGGTGTTCGCGACCCGTCACAAGTTGAAGGTTGTCACAATGTGGTGTGTCAAGACGCTCTCCGCTCATGCGGAAACCAGAAACCCGACCCCATGGTTTGCAACCGAGTTTCTCGGCAAATGCGGGAGTGATTGTTGAAAGTCCCTCACCCGTATCAAAGAGAAACATCCCCTCAACACCGTTAATGGACGCTGTGATTGTCGACTGTTGCCCGAGATACGGATTGAGCGGTACAACCCCCTCGCCAACAATTTGAGGGTTTGATGCGGACGCGGTCCCCACGGTCACAACCATCGACCCACAGATCGCGAAAGTCGCGATCATCTTCCGACAGTCTGCAAATGGCATAGGGCTTTCTCCTCTTGTTCAGGTCATGCGGAATTCCCAAGAGCGCAACAAAGAGTGGCAGCTTCACGATTTTCAAATCTAACACTCACCATCGGATCATTTGCCCCAACGCAGCACCTGCCCTAGGGAGCAATCGGCAGCAAAAGAAATGCACCTTTGGACACAGGGTTCCTCCCGGCCAAGCAGAAGCATGTTGATGACCAATGGAGGAACAACTTTGGAACGCGCGGCGCGATGGCATTCAGCATATTCAGGTCGGTGGATCATCGCTGAGCCGTTCATAATTTGCGCCGAAGCGAAGAGTCGGATGTCTATAACGAATATCTGGCCATTGACGACAGCGCTCAGCGAAGGTGGCATTTGCTTTGACTGTCCGATTTTGGACTGAACCGTTCAAATGCGAACGCTGAAAGGAGTGCCTCGATTCCGCTTGCGCGATCTCCAAGCTGCTTACCGCCTTCAGCGTCGCACCAGGGGGGCGAAAGTCCTGCCGCTTGTCTTGTCACCCACTTTGCTATCCGTGCGTCTCTCTGTCGCGCACTTAATCTCGGACCATACCGATTGTATGAAGCCAAGTATCGACCAATTGTGGCCACGCAGTTGCCGGATACTCTGTCCGGCGCAGCCCGAAAGCATGCCCGCCTTCCGCATAAGAATGGAACTCTACTGGAACGTTTGCTTTGATGAGCGCGGCGTAATAGCTGATGGAGTCCCACACGCTGTCCACCTTATCATTCTCGTTCTGAAGCAGGAACGTCGGTGGGGTCTGCGCAGTAATCCTGATAGCAATGTCCGGGTTGAGATTCATTGTGCCCTCACTCTTCGAGAGGTGACCGGGGTATAGCGCTACCACAAAGTCAGGACGGCAACTCTCCTTATCGGCGGCATCTACATTGGCGTAGAGGCGCTTGTCGAAGTGAACGCTAGTTGCAATCGCAAGATGACCGCCAGCGGAAAAACCCAAAACTCCAATTTTGTGCGGATCAATATCCCACTCGACGGCGCGAGAACGAACCAAGCTGACCGTTCTTTGCGCATCTTCGAGAGCCATCGGTGACTGAGGATACGCACCCCAGTTCGGAGCGGATCGAGGTGCTGGAACCCGGTATTTCAATAGAACGCAGGTGATCCCCTTCCGCACAAGCCAATCGCAGACCTCAGTACCTTCAAGGTCGATGGCGAGAATCTCGTAGCCCCCACCGGGGAATACGATTACGGCTGCTCTCGTGTTCATTCCCTCCGGCGAATAGACGGTCATCGTCGGCTGCGCAACACGCTCCACCTCCAGCCAGGGCCTGCCGGCCACATACTCGTCGACTCCTATGCTCTTCACAGTCTCAGGGCCATTCGTTGCGCGGGCGTCTGGCACAGCTCCGAGCCATATGGGAATTTGCTTGTAAGGAGGCACGGGTTGCCAGATGTTTTGAGCACGGAGAAGGCCGACTGAGAAAAGTATGGAAGCGGCTACACAAGTCTTCATTGAGCTACTTGGACCCCACTTTCACAGTCCTGCGAGTTGATGCCGAACGCTCTTGAGTCGTCCTGACCAATCTGGGGCACACATTCATTCTAACGACCGAGTCCTTCAGACTGAAACCCGCTCGGCGCCTGAGATGCACGACTCATCGCAAATTCCGCAGGTTCCAAACTCTTTAGATGATCCTACAACTTCGTAACCGCGAAGGAACGCACTCGCCCTTTGTCGTTTCATTTAAAAAACCGTAGGCATCTGTCACGGAGCTAGGAGAAGTTGGAAGCGCTTCCATCCACCTAGGCAAATCGCGATGGTCTTACAAATGAGCGGCGAAGCGTGCTATTCCTTACTTAGCACTCTCAATGAGTCGCTTCCTATCAATTACGTGCCCTTCCTGGATGACGATCTTTATTGTGTCTGTCGCTCGGATATCCATACGGGGGTCAGCTGCGAGTATCACCATATCGGCTCGTCGTCCCACCTCGATGAGGCCCAGATCGTGCCACCCGAAGATATCTGAGAAATTGTTCGTTGCCGAGGCCAACACCTCCCGCGGGGTCAGACCAATCTGCTGAAGCAGTTTTAGTTCCTCGTGAAGTCCAGAACCGGGGATAATTCCATAAGCGGGCGAGCCGCTCGCCGCCAGGAAGTGGGCGCCGAGTTCATGGAACCTCCTATCGAGCTGTTGTCGGTGTATCGCACATTCTTTAAGGGCTCTGCGCTTGCCCTCCGAACGATCCTTCAAATATGGACGCTCACCCGTTACGGGGTCGACAGGGTCATCCAAGTCCTCCGGACGAACGAACTGCGCCGATTCGAGGGACCACGGATTCGGCACATTTACATCATCTGCGGTCGCTTCGATAGACAGTATCGGCATGAGAACAGTGTGCGACTTCGCCAATTGTTTTCCATACGCCACTACCTCACCTGAATTGACGTCCGATTCGCATACATCTCGGTAGGCCGGCGCACCGCTTAGTCCCACCGGATCGTCGCTATAAGCAAGCTGATCTTGTGAGAAAGCTATCCCGGTCTGGTATCGATCATTATGAGGTAAAGCATCAGCACCCCCGCGAATAGCATAGGGATAACTCGTAAATGCCAACTCCGCCAAAACGACAAGCCCGCGAGCATGTGCTTCTTGTTCGATCACATCGAATTGATCCGGCCAGACATCATAGCCCACCAACACCCCGCGAAATCCATCGGAAGAGATCTGATCTACTCGCGTAGTAAGCTCCTGCGGTGTGAGCCGTCTGTCATGAAGTCGATGATTCGTCCAAGGATGTTCCTTCGATTGTCTTCCATCGGCTGAATAACCGCCTATCATGGCACCTCTGAGAATCCTAGGGCTGACGTTGGACGTTAACACCCTCTGTTCCCCGTCTTCACCGGCCGGAGACTCTTGAACGAACACTGTGGTGACGCCCTCGTATGTATACGCCATTGCGAAACCGGGCGTCCGAAGAGCACCATATCCATCGACTAGTCCGGGGATGATGTACAGTCCCGTGGCGTCGAGGACTTCTGCATCGCTGGGGATCTTCACATCATCCTGATTGCCCACGGCCGTGATTCGCCCATTAGTAACAATCACGACGGCATTCACGATATCTTGGGTGGAAAGGCCGAAATCGCGAACATCGATGAGGGTCGCACCGACTATCGCTAAGTGCTTAGCGCCTGAAACGGCGCTGGAATAGGTTGATAGATACGCAATGAGCGCCCCCACACAAATGATCTTCGAAACACTTCGTGTGCAACGCAATCTCCTCATGACCGACCCTCGCGACGAACCATTATGAGACGCAATTCCTTGCGCTGTCTTTGATATTTAAGATTGCAGACTCGCTGCATGCGGCAAAAGCCACAAGGCTATACGCTCTCTCGTCACTTTACTTTCATTCTCACGATTGTGCGCTCTGAGGGGGTTTCGGATTGTGACATGATTCAACAATCTCGATGTTCAACTCGCCTTCAAACCCACAGCTGTAGCACTTCACACGACCATTGCTCAAGCTTTCGGGATTCACCAACTCTCTTTCAGTTCGTGCACCACACATTTTGCATACGTGCGCGGCGAGCCATGGCGTATTGTGCTCCATCACGGGGCCTCAATTATCCACCGAAAACGTCCAGTGCAGGTTTAGACGCGGGGTCGCTTGCTTGTTGGAATGGCAAACTAGTTCCGAACTAAGTGACATGTGAGAATACCTACATCTTAGACAATGGCGTTCACTGCGAGTCGGGTGGAATTGGCCCAAAAGGATCATCGAGAGCGCGATTCTTCTTCAGGAAAAGTCGCGACGAGGGATAATCAAAGATCACGGTGAACCGTCTCAGAATCTCGGTCCCTAGCATTCGACTGGTGGCATCCGTAGCTCCACAGCAAGCAACAATCGGGCCCTTTATTTTAAAAGTTCCGATTCGAAACGACGTGGCCACCGCAAGCGCACCTTCTACTGGTGCACCGAGACCAACCCCGGTTGTGGTGGCCTTCCTTGCTTGGATCGTTTTGACAATCGGATGATCCACGGCATCACTTGATCCGGAGTCCACAAAAAAGCTATCTTCAACCGGGGCCATGTCAGGAAACAACAACTCCCCTTTGACAAACACCCACTTGTCGCGGATTTCGAGTGGCAACTCCTCGAAGGAACTTTGCGGTCGGAATGCAGAT
>JBARMQ010000007.1:0-27912 GCA_049802535.1 Bryobacteraceae bacterium
GTACAACGTTAATGGGCTTCTATGCTGGCCCTCGGAGCCATTTTACGAGCAGCTTGTAAATGGTGATAGGTTACAGGACCTCCGCTACGTGAATCGCGACTTGGAATCGTGGTGGACCGACCTTCCCCCACAGGCGCGCAAGACTTTGTCTGCAGGCGAGGATTTCGATGTTATCGTTTTGGGTATCTCACTTGGTGCCTTACCGTATATCTGTCCCGACTTTGCTGCCGCGGATAAGAGCGGCAGGTGGGGAAACATGATCGATAAGATCAAAGTTGTTCGAACGCAGGCCTTTCAGCTTTGGCTGAACAAAAGCGTCGACGAGATGGGTTGGCCATACGCAGGAGAAGCGGCTCCGGTTCTGTGCGGGTTTGTTGAGCCGTATGACACGTGGGCTCAGATGGATCACTTGATCAAGCGCGAAAGCTGGCCAAATGGTGCATGCCGGCAGATTGCTTATTTCTGCAACGCTGCTCCCGCCGATGCTCGGCAGCAACCGTTTAGCAATCCTAATTACCCGAAACAGCAACTCGATCTGACCCGCTTGGCGGCGCTTCAGTTCTTGAACACCCACGCGAAGACTATTTGGGCCAAGGGAGTGAACCCGAGCGATCTGGTGGGGAATGATCCTCCACTCGCTGATTCGCTTGAATCACAGTTTGTGCGAATCAATATCGACCCTAGCGAGCAGTACGTGTTGAGCGTGAAAGGATCGACCCAATTTCGGCTGTCGGCCGGAGCCTCGCAGTTCAAAAATTTGGTTCTGGCGGGAGATTGGACGTTCGTGGACGTGAATCTCGGCTGCGTGGAAGCTGCTGTTCAGTCGGGAAAAACGGCGTCCTTCGCCATCACCGGGGCCCCTGATTTTATTTATGGGGCGTTCCGCCAGCAGTTACAGCTTGAGAAAGGGGTGCATGCGCGCGCTTAGTTTGTCTTTCTGCGGTGCGGGCATCCAGGAACTGCTTTACTATTGCATTTCGGCGAAAAGGAGCAACTAGTTCCCACGGAACGTGGACCCGGAAAGCTCCACTTACGTCTTGATCGATTCCCCCGAACTCGAAGCATCCGCGAGGCATGCACGGTACGTCATCGGAGAAGCACTCCAGCCGGCCGCGAACAGGCTGGACGAACGAGTGCTCCCAACCCCAATCAAAATATGTGTACAAAATATCTCCTAGAAGGCAAGTGACAAGCGGCAATTCGAGGAGCTTTAGAAATGGAGCCAAGTTTGTGAATCGTTCTGGAGCGGCGATCTCGCCGTAGGGCTCGAATTCAGCGCGATAGAGCTTGTTGCCCGTTGAGCGGTCGTGCACATGGTAGTTTTCGTCCGAAGGATTTACGCGATTCCAGATCTTCGCGAGACCCGTCAGCCGGCCGAGAAACGTTGGATAAAAGCGATTCAGATGCAGGTGCGGCATGAACAGAAATGGTCCGGGGTAGACGTGCGCCGGATTGTTGAGCTCTACGCCGAGTAGGCCGATGCAAACTTCTGAATAGTCTATGCCCTTGAATCGAATGCCGAGACTCTGGCGATTTAACTTCAACATCCAACCGGACAATAGATTCTGGTGGAAACCAAAACAGTAACAAACGGGATAGTTGCCGTGTGCGTCCTCAACGGAAGAATCGAGTCGCGCATGTGGACTTATCTCTTGCAGAGCGACCAAACCCTTTTCCGCATCTGCACGAGGAATATATCGGAAGACGATGGCTGCGGTGTAAACTCCGAAAGGGTCGGACGCCGAACGCGAATGCTTCAGGTATTGACGCCCATCGTTCAGCGGAATCTCAAATGGAGGATAGAAAGAGCACTGGGAAGCTTGCCATGAACGGAAGAAATTAGGATGGTGTTCGAGGCGGAACAACTGATACACGCAATGGAATACCACATCAGAAACACCGATGACAATGGAGGCAATCCAATGCGAGACCCGATTGACAACCAGCAGCGTTAGCACGTGCCTAAGGAACCGTCGCGCTTGCTGCATTTGAGTCATTATTTCCTGTCTTCGCGAAAACCGCTAGTGTAAAGACGCTTGAAGCAATCAAGATTGTGTACTCCCTCGGCTTGCGACCAAGCCTCGGTTTGCAACCGCAATTCGCGGCCCTCGTCTCCTCCAATCAGCGCCGCCAGCCGCAGCTTGATCGCATTGCTAAACCCGGACATATGCAGATCTTCAAATTGTGAGAGAGCCTCGCGGAGATAGACGACGGCACGTTCAGGTTGTTCTTCGAGATCGGCCACGGCTGCCCTCATGCTCTTCGCCATCGCGTGCGGCACCGAAAAATGCTCGTTTTCCAGCTTCCGGATCTGGCGTCGCGCCATCGCCAGAAGTTTGGGCCGATCGCGGCTAAATACAGCATTCGCGAGTATGGCGCCGCCGCTCGCGTCCAAAGCAAAGACCCGCAAATTATTCACCCTGTTTAAAAGGCTCTTGTGAAGATGGAACCACAGCGTATCGCTGCTTTTCAGTGCCCGCTCAGCGTCCCCTGTGTACAAATCAGCGCACGTAAGTGTCCACCAGGTCATGACGTGCGCGAGCGCGCGTGGGTTCGAGGTCCATCGTGCCAGTGAATCGCTTGCAACTCTCCGAGCTTCGTCGGGCAGACCGCGGGCTATCAAGGATAACGGAAGCGGGAACGTCGAGACGTTCGTTTCGAAGTATAGATCGCCTCGATCTCTCCCTTCCTTTGCCAGTTCTTCGCATGCGCTAGCCAATTCGCGAAAACGTCCAAGATAGCAGGTGGCATAGAGGCGGAATGTACGTATCGTCGCGAGGTGCCAGGCGACGCCGCGACAATGCAAAAAGTACTCCTCAGCATGGCGGCAGCTTTCGTATTGATCGAGGTACCGGCCCTGGTTTACTTCTGCGATGGCATCGCCCAGACAACAGTACCCCAGAAGCAAAGCGTCGCCCTGTCGGTTCGCGATTTCTCGACTGGCTGCGATCAGGCGTCTGTAGTGGCACGTAACTTCGGCCTTTCTGGAAGCGGACATCTGGCCGCCCACAATTGCCATGGTGCATGCAATGCGGCGAGGCTCTCCAGCATCCAACGCCTGCCGTAGTCCGCGCAGGTGCACGGTCATCGCCGACACGATCTCCACCATCCCGAGACCTTCGCCAATCTCAAGGGCAGCATCGATGCTTGCCAGAATTTCCGGAGGCACCTCTGCTTCTGAGCGCTCGTGAAATCCAAGGCCGCGCCACCGCAGCAGCAGATGGCCGATCAACAATGAGAGGATCGATTTCAAGTTCGAACGGGGCAGGGACATTCCGTAGCGTGCGAGAACTCTCTGCGAGACCACGTATCCATCATCAAGGTACCCGCTCGAACAGTAATGAAATGCAGCGCGTCGCTCAAGGTGGGCGCGCTCCGCTGAAGGAGCAGAGTGCGATGCTTCCTCGTATAACCGTGCCGCGGCGAGACCGCGTCCTGCATCAGCAAGACTCCCGGCCAGTTTTACCCGTATTTCTTGGGCCTCTTGCAAGCTCCAGGAGCCATGATCGAGAGCCTTCCGATAAAGCGCCGCCGCCTTGTCAAAGGCAACCACCTGTATGGCGCGATCGGCTGCTTTGAGGTAATGACGGCTGGCAGTAGGAAGGTCGCCCGAGAACTCATGGTGAAATGCAAGTTTCTCAGCATCTTCAATTCCCAACTCTTCGAGCGACCGTGCTAGCGCCCTGTGATATCCGCACCGTACGTCTGGAGCGAGCCTCGCCAAGACCGATTCACGAATACGGTCGTGATATGTGTCGATTTCATCTAATTCTTGGCTACCCAAGTTGCGGGCAAGCAAAGCATTACGCAGCACTGACATGATTTGGGGGTCCCTACCCGGAAGGCCCGCTGCCCGATAGGCACAGACCTCGGCGATGGGACTTCCCGCCACCGCTAGTACTTCAACAAGTCGTCGCGCACCAGACGGCAGTAGTTCCATCCGTTGCCAGAGAAGGTTGTCCAGCGCTACAGCGCGAGGTTGCCCATCGACGCTTGTTGGAACGATGGCGCCCTGGGTGACGCTCGCCGCTAGTGACCGGAGAAAAAAAGGATTTCCGCCAGACTCGCACGCGATGGCCGCTACCGTCTCGCTTCCGCATCCGCTTTCAAAAAGAAGCCGCTCTGCAAGAATCGCCGATTCGGCAACGGATAACGGAGTCAGGGCTATCTCACGCCTCACCAGTTCGGGCTGATTCGTGAACGCGATCAACTGCCGGATAAAAAGATTTTTTTCCGCAAGTTCGTCCCGGAACGACGCAATTAGAAGGATAGGCGGCGCGCGCGGCGGTCTCAAGACTTCCGCGAGCAGAGCCGCGCTGTCGGCATCCCCCCACTGCAGGTCGTCCAAATGGATTACGACGGGTTGGAGGCGGCATAGCTTTTCGAGGAGTTCCCGAAGCGCTTGGAAGGCCTGCCGGCGTTGTTCAAAAGCATCCCAAGCCACCGCTCCCGCGGGAGCACTCATTTCGGGTAGCACCGGGAAGAGCTGAACCAGTGCCCAGGCATTGAGTGGCATGACCAGTTGCAATTCTTCCGGACTTATCCGCAACAAATATCGCGACAGTGAATCAATCGCGCTATCTACAGCTCGGTAGGGCACAGATTCTTGTTCGTAGCATCGGCCGACCAGTTCAATGGCGTTCTGATCAGCCATGGTGTCAAGGAAATGTCGCACGAGCCCGCTCTTACCCACGCCGGACGCACCCCGCAGCAGAACTATCGAAGGCTTTCCGCCAGTTGCCTGATCGAATGCGGCTTTCAGTCCGGCAAGGGCGCTGTCGCGGCCTACGAAAGTAGTCGCCTTCGGCGAGGGTTGACGCACGTTGTATGTTGCGCCCTCCAGCCTGGCGAGGACCTCGCGGCTGTCCGGGCGTGCACTCGGTTCTCGTCGAAGCAGATCGATGCAAAGGCGGTCTAGGTCTTCGGGCACCGCCGAAGTGAAGTCGCTGGGACGGGGCGCTTCGGACTGCAGTTTCGCCCAAATCAGATCGGCTGATGTTCCATCGAATGGACAATGTCCGGTGAGTGCCTCGAACAGCATAACTCCCAGCGCATACCAATCGCTCGCCCCGGTAAGAGGGCCGCCCATGCTTTGCTCCGGCGACATGTAGCAAACGGTACCCGCTATCGGCGGCACCGACCCATTCAGCGAGAATTGATCTAACTCGGAGACGAGCCCGAAATCTAAAATTACCGCCCGTCCCTCTGTCGAAACCATGACATTCGATGGCTTTATGTCGCGATGCAGCTTGCCAGCGCGGTGTAACGCGAACAACCCGGCGGCCACTTGCCGAATCGCCGACCGCAGGCGGACAAAGTCACATCTGAGAATCGGAGTCTTTGCTCCCTTGTTGAGCCCTTCGAGAGCTCTGTTGCCGAGGCCGGTACGATCCATAGTTCGCGTGGGTTGTGAGCTGGGATGCGTTGCGAGGAGCCCTGTTCCATCCGAAACGAAACTATCGTCTCTTATCGTGACCGCGTCGAGGAAGTTACAACCCTCTATGTACTCCATGCTGAAAAACCATGAGTCTTGCTCTGCGAAAAGCTCATACAGGGTCACGAGGTTTGGGTGTGTGACGTTGACCAGTGATCGGAATTCCTGCTTGAAACGGTAAAGAGAAGCCGGGTGCATTTCCGGGAGAGTCTTGAGCGCAACAATCGCATCGCGCGAACGGTCGCGAGCTTCGTACACTACGCCCATGGCGCCTTGGCCAATGCGTCGGCGAATCTCAAAACGCCCGGAATTGGTGAATGCGGACACCATTCCTCCGATTTGGTGAATTATTATACCGCGTGGCTGAATACCGCGTGGTTGAGTGAGAGTAATCTCAGGCTCTGTGGTCTAACTGTCGTGGGGCATTGTCTGCATAACGAAGACAGTGAGCCGTTGCTTTACAAGGATGAACCTTGATCGGACGGGCAGCCGCTACTTGATCTCGATGCGGCGCTCGACGTCGCGGCTCGCGACCATGCAATTCCCAAAAACCCCGCTAACGAATTTTCAAAATAACTATTGGACGATGTACTAACCCAGCGTTCGTCGGGCCCGCAAAAACCACCCGGCTCAGCTGAGTGTGACGCTTTGACACATGAAGTTCTGGTGCTCGGCGACGGCGCCACGCCCCTACATAGATTGAGCAACTCAGGTGACGTTAGAGGCAAAGGGCAGTTCAGAAGGTTCAAGTTGAGATTCTTGCCTCTTTCGTACCTGCAATTCTCGACGAATGGATTGCCGCAGCCGACCGCCGACGATTTAGCACGTTGGAAGCGGAGAAAATGCCGAATACGGTCTCAGGGCCTGAGCGGGCCAGCGTATCGGGCGGCTACGATGTTGTTTTGGACCGCTTCCATCGCTTCTCTGCTGGGCATTCCCTTGGTCATCACGCCCTCGAAGAAGTAGCCTTTGGCCCAATTGCTGTTATCGCCGCCGATCCCCAGAATGATGGCTCCCTCCTGTCGCATCGGCTGATATCCGTTCGGAAGAGGGATGATGCCGGTACTCGTCAGGGCGCCGGACTGGGCGTTGCCTTGATAGATGGCGTAAGTGTGCTGACCGTCGCTGGCACCCATGTCGGTCACGTAGGCGGTGCCAGAGGGCACCTTGAGGTGGCCGTAGATGCCATCCTCCATGTCGAGCCCTGCGTCGGGACGGCACGGGTTGCCGTGACACATGATGTTGATGGCATCCATGTGGCCGGCTTTGTTGTCGCGATCGTTGGTCTCGGCGTTGCCGAAATCGAAGCAGCACTTTCCGTTGAGATTGATGGCGGAGGTGACCATGTAGACGCCCTCCGGCTGACCGTCCACCGCTGTTTGCTTCGGGCTGTCGTTGCGATAGCCCATGCCAGGGGAGATGGCGACTCCGTAGACCTTGTGTCCGGCAAGAGTTGCGGGGAGAGCGTTGGCTACGGCAGTGATATCAAATCCGTTGGCTCCAGGCCCGCGTGCTGCGCCGCCGGGAGGCGCTGCCGTGAGGTCGTTATGGTTGGGTGACTGGTCGTAGAGTTTGGTGATGGTGCAGGTCGTGTTGGCGCAGAAGGTGTCCTGGTCCGCGGCGTTGGCGTCGCCGTCGGGGAGCAGGCCGATGTTAGTGTGGGCTTTATCCGACTGGCGAGTAACCTGGTAGAGCGAACCGTTGTACGTGCGGTATAACGCACGCGTGGTGCTGATGGCAGCAACGCAGGGCGTCGCGGATGCGAAGACGTCACAGGGGCGAGGTGTGACGGCTTGCGCGGAAGCGACCCCGGCTGGGATGATCGCGACGGCGAAAAGAATAACTGTGGGCGAGACGATTTCCCCGAACAATGATAGTGATTTGAGTTGCATAGGATGTTCGTAAGTTCCTTTGCTCTATGGTTTCGCATTCCTGTCTAAGAGTTGGTGAGGGAAACGGAATTCTCGCATCGAATACGGGACTCTCCTGACGTGGGCCCTGAGTCCCCGCGAGGGCAGCCAAAAGAATGGAAAAGAAAATCAAAGAACACGCGCGCGAAAAGCAGCTAATGTTCAAAGTAGCTAATGTTTGATAATACGCGCTGCGCTGCCAGTCACTGACGAGAACCGGGCTTTCGGCGGCCACGATAATCCATACCCGGGCATCGGCGGTGTGCCCGAATTGCAGTCGGACCAAGAGTTTGTCTTCATTTAGCTGAAGCGCTTTGAGCTAAGCGCCCTGTGCTGCAATCGGTGTCCACGGATCGTAAGGGCCGCACAGCTCTCCGGTTATTCACCGCTGATGACGGGAAGGAATGGATTGAGCAGAACATGCGAAGTATTCGCGCTGGGCGAGCTTCGCGCGAGACGGCCATGATGTTGCACGGGAGTTTGGGGAGGGCGGTGGCTATACCGGCCGGCTGTTGATCGATAGTGAGATTTATGTTGTACCGATCTGCATCTGCGATACGGACGCCAAGGGGAACCAGATCCATCCGGCTTGGTTCGAGCTCGGAGTGGCCCCCGTTGCCGATCAATTGCGTCGCATGACGCGCAGAGTCTTGAATGACGTCTGCCGAGTGTCGGAAATCACCGAAAGCGCAGTCCATTCCGTTTGGCGCAGCCGAGGCTCAGACCTTGGAACTAATCCAGAGCTTGTCGTCCTCAAGCGCGCGAAGTGGCACGCCGAGGATGCCAGAGCAGGCGGTCGGCGAGCACGCACCGGCTACGACGTCGAACTCTTCTCCGAAACCGTTGACCGGCTTTGTGACGATTTCGATATGATTGCCGATGCAGAAACGAAAGATGTACTGGACAAACTCCTTGCACAAGCTGCCGAGCTGGGCATGACCGAAACTATTGAGATGGTCCCAATGATGTTGCGCGGCTGCAGCGCGGAAGAGTACGTGAAGCGGTTCGGAAAGAAGCGTAACACTCTCACCCAGATGTTCTTCCGAAACATGCGCAAGGCTGCTGAAACTGCCGGGCTCTCGTTATAAGTCTTTGGCACAAAAGACATTTCGCTTCACTGCCATAATGTCAGGAAGTCATGCCCCCTGACGATTCACCGAAAGCCAAATACGAACGACTCCAGCGGCGATTCCAGGAGGAAATTCTCAGCAAGTATCCGAATCCGGAACGGAAAGGATGTCCCGGAGATGCTGTCCTCCAGTCTTTGGCAGCGCGCCCGATGACGGAACCCATCGAGGCCGATCCGGCTTGGCAGCACGTGACCCACTGTTCGGAATGCTATCGGGCGTTTCTTGGGTTACAAACGGCCATCAGCAGCCAGAGACGAATCGGGCGTGAATCGATTCGATGGGGAATTGCGGTTGCCGCGCTGGTCTTGGCGTTGGCGATGCTCTATGTTAAGCGCGGATTCGTATTCGAATCAAAGCGCCCCCAGAATGCCGAACTCGCGTACATCCCCCGAACAATCGACATTCCGTCTATGGCACGCTCTCTTTCCCCGGGCGGGGAAAAGAAACCCTTCTACCTAAATCGAGATCGGGAGGCGTTGACAATCCAGTTGCCAGTCGGAAGCAGGGCCGGTCAATACGAGTTTCAATTTCGAAATGAGGCAGAGCAGGTGATCCTGAGGAAGTTAGCGACGGCAAAGATCGACCACGGCGCCACGGCGTTCCGGGTGAATGTGGATCTAGCCGGATTCCAACCCGGGCGATACAAGATGGAGGTACGCCAAGTTCCCTACGATTGGGAGTACTTTCCGGTCATTCTTCAATAACTCGACCGAAGGAAGGGGCTTCAAAGCGAGCCCACAACAAAACTGCGAAGACAGTTTAGAGGCCACCAATATTCCGCGATGGCGGGCCCGTGAGCCGACAACAATCTGGAAGGTGCCCCCCGTGTCATGTGTACGCAATGCCAGCTTTGCGTCCAAGTTAATTCACAGTTCCGTGTTCGTGGAGCATTCGGAACGAAGCATCGGACTGTTAGTCCTGGCGCCGGTCAGCGTCTCGAAGACATCACGCGGCGACGACCGGGATTAGAATAACTGAACCCTAAACCATGCAAATAGATCTCAGCCATCCAATAAAGGTCCTTTTGTCGCAGAACAACACCGTTACGCTCTAGCGCAATTAGGTCGTCGAAGCTCACCCCGCCTAGGCCGGGTGCAAATGGAACCCGGCGATCAGTTGGTGGAATATTCCTGATTTTCTTGAAGATCTCGCGAAGTACGGAATTCTCGTTGCTAATCTCGTCGACTTTGTTTGCGCTACATTCCGGCAATGATTCCCGTATAGCTGCGGGTGCTAGGATGCGGTCCGGCCATCGTGTGTCGTGCTCAGACTTCTCGGCGGCAGTGTGAACGAAGCGTACTAAGTCGCGGGCTTGGATCTGACCGTTGAAATCCGATAGCGCATCAAGCACCCAGACCGCGGATCGAGCCTCTCGAGACTTATCCTGTCCAAGCTTTTTACCCCACACGGGAACGAGTAAATCCGCCATCTCTTCCTCTGTAAGTCGCGCGAAATTGGAGGGCGGTGGTGCTACGGCCTTTACTCTTGAGAGAAGCCAATACGTGAGACGTAGAGCCTCTGCACGATTCCAGTTCAATGCGTAAGGTTTGTATCTGTCCAAAAGCTGCGCACTGTTCTGCTGTACGGCCGATTCGACAAGGTCGCGTCGGACGAAAGCAACGATCCCGATGTTCCGATTCGGAACCTGCGATAACCATTGAGGAACATCTTGGACTAAAGCACGAAGGGCGCGCTGCATGCTTGGATCCACTGCGATTGTTTGGAAAAGATCTTCAAGGCCGTCAAAAATCGCAATCGCCCTCGCCGACGTTGATGCTACGAACTCTTTCCCGGCCCCTGGTCTACCTTTCCCGAATCCGGCTGACCACGCAATGACGTCCAGCCACGCATCTCGCCATTCACTTTCATTCGAGAGTGAAAGGAGAGAGGCGCGTAGGTAGTCACGTATGTCACTTTGAGAAGAGGGTGTCGATTTGCCAAGCACGCTCGCAGTAGTTCTCGAAACGAGGCTGATCTGCTCCGACAAGTGGGTACCGAGTTCGCTCGGCCGAAGGACGGGAACTATGAGCGCTTCCAGCGAACCATTTCTTCCTAGAACCTTTTCAACAAAAAGTTCCCATCTGCCTAATCGCGCCAGTTCCCGAAACGTTAATGTCTTCCCCGCTCCCTTTGCGCCAACGACAATCGTCATCGGAACCGTATTAAGATGATCCTCGGCCAGAGCTCTCAGAGAAGGGGTATCAAGGAAGTCATCGCCAGCGCCTTTCTCGGCAAAAACTCTTCGACCGGCATCCTCTGCCAGTTTTCTCCTCAACGAGACTAGATCGCCGGTCAAGGCTCGAGATGAGTCGGAAGGCTGTCGGAGAGGAAGCCATTCGTTGAGCGCGGCACTCTGACTATATGCTTCTGATTTCCGAACTGCTTCCGTTAGCGCGGACCAATCAGCTGGAAGCGCTTGCAGTGATTTATCAAAACCGAGCCTAATGATGACTGGTTCAGCGTCCGAGGGTTGATCACTCGGTAAGAATTCTTGCCAAGCGCCTATTAGAACGTCTTCGACAGATGTCGTCGACGCTCCCGCGAACAAGTCAGGTAATTGGGTAAGAACAATCGCAGGATAGGGATCAGAATCAGCACTAGAAGGCGCTTTTGCCCCTAAATATTCCATGAGGAGTTTAGTGCCCTCCAGAGATTGGCCCGCGAGGGTCGTCACGAAGACACGATAAATTCTCGGGTCTAGCAAGAGCCCTGCTGCGAGTTCTGAGAATCCAGCTCGCAAATCAACGATGATTAATTCGACCTGTAGGCGCCTTGCCAGCGCACAAAGCAAAGTCGTCAAGAAGAACGGATCTTGTTTTCCTATGCAAACGTGTTCGGGGCGGATATCGAGAGTTTGCAGGCTCCTTGTAGACCGAAAGGCTGGAACGAAAAAGCAGCCATCGAAGAAGGCGCCCTGGAGCCTATCGGAAACGAGCTCAAGCGTTTCGCTGCATCCCTCGCTGGTATCACCGTGAACAATGGCTAAGATGTCAGCAAACGAGATGGGTGGGTCTGGAAGTCGGTCTTTTAATAACCATGTGATACCCGGAGCTTCGAAATCTGCATCGACCAACATTACGCGGCGAGAAGTCGAGTTCGACAGAGCCATCGCGATCGCCTGGGTGGTTCTGCCGACGCCGCCCTTAAAACTGTGAAAAGCCACCACGGGCGGGCTCGTCTCTGATTCGGTTCGCGATTGGGCGTGCAGACCTGCCGTTATAAATGTGGGCCTCAGGAACCCGGGTGTAACGGGTGACCGTGGTGCTTCGCCCTCAACCTCTTCGATATGAACTGGTAGAACGCGTCGCAAACTCGGCAGGCCCTCAAGCACGAGAGATACACCGTCGACATCCTCAATCACCCTTGGCTCAAGAAGCTGCCTAATCCAACTATCCGCTTCCTGTCGGAAGCCCTGTTTTACCTCGACAGTCAACCCGTCCCAATATGCCTGAGAGCGCAGAAACCAGGCGGGCAAGCTCGTCTCCGCCGCTGCCTGTGCAATCACATCCTCAACGTCGAGCCATGAATACAGTCGAATGTTTGTCGGTATCAAAATCGGGCCTCCAGGAAAGAACACAGGTCATTAAGCCACTGAACCAATGCGGATTCGTCACCGCCGTCAAGATCGGCACCGTAGCGCCAAGCCTGATGTGCCAACGAAGGTTGAAAGCTCTTGGACTGATCACCTTTAAGAGAGAACCGTGGTGGCGAAGGTATTGCTGAGGGCGGAATTTTCAAATCTCGGAGCATTGCTTCGAAGCTGTGAGTCAGCTCATCCAGCGCAACAGTGCTCACTGCCCGCTTGCTGCGCAGCAACACGGCTTTCAAGCTGCATTCTGCGGCGTAGAAAAGAAGCAGATGGTTGTGCGGTAGGTTGCCCTTTCGCGCTTCGCTCCGCAGTCTATAGAACGAGCGTTTCAGTTGGGAAGGACCTACATGGATGAGGGGCATTAGTGAGCGTACGATGTCCGATTACCGATAGGCCGAACAGCCGGCAGCTTGGCCAAGTCTTTAGAATCTTAGTATCACCATTCCAACACGGGTGCCGTTGATGAAGGGTGCGCTTGACCTAGTGTGCCGATTTCGGCTTGATTTAAGCGAATAGGGACGCGGCTCAATACGCTGATGTGCCCGCGATTCACTTTTCTGTCTCACGCGCTACTCGTAGGAGTGACGTGTCTTCGATCGTGTTCTGCCAGGACGGTCCGGAATCCGGTGTTGGCCGGCACGATTGACGGAAAGAACGCCCCGTCAGTTCTGCCTGAGAGCAGTTTTACGCGCGCTCCAGCGCTCGTCGGGCTGTCTCTAACGTGCAGTCCGTCCCAATCACGTTGTGATCCGAGCCGACTCCGATCTCCGGCTCTATACCCTTTCCTTCGAATCGCCGTCCTTGCCAGGTGATGTACTCGGCTCTGGGCATGATGAGCATATACCCTTCGCCGACCTTTGTGCCTGAGCCTGGAATGAGCCTTCCGGCGGTCTCGGTTCCCACTATCGTGGCAAGCTTATTCTCCGCCGCAAAGGCGGCAACCATTTCGCCGGCGCTGACTGTATGCTCATTAATCAGGATTGCAATCCGACCGTGCCACTTTTGTGGCTCCAAGCCCTCCGATACGAGTACAACAGACGAATCACGACCTCCGAATCGCAAGGCCAAAGAGGCTACTCCCAAAAGATTCGGCAAATGAGTCGGTAGCCGGTCCAACTTTGGCAGCTTTTCCTTTTCGTATCCCGATTCCGCTCGTTTGCGCGAGAGTGTAAAGCCGATAGGAATCTTTTCTGGCGTCAGGTAGCTCATAAGACGCAGGACGCCCAGGCCGCCCCCCAGATGGCCGCGCAAGTCGAGAACAAGGCGATCGCATGGCGACAACTCAGCTACTGCCGCATCGATTTCCCGAGCCACGTCCAGACCGAGCAAACCGGGAAGAATGCTCACCTTCAGATACCCGGTGTTCTGATCTAGTATTGACGATTGAACCGCCTTCGGCTCGCAGTATGGCTGCTTTCTGGAGCGAGGCAATGGGACAGAAAATCGGAGCGTATGGTGTTCGGCAGAGCGTTCGATTTGTATTGCGAATTCCTCGCCCATCGCGAACATGGGCTGGTCGGGCGGAAGTAGCGGCTCGTCGTTTACCGACAGCAGGACGTCGCCTGGCTTCAACCCTGCCAAGTCGGCCGGACCGCCCGAGTGAACGTCCGACGTGATCCAGTTGGCGCCATCCCCGGTTCGGTCACGACTAAATGTGGCGCCGACAGCCAACCGAGCAGGAACGCGCCGCACCGATTGATGAAAAAATCCGGTGTGGCTCGTTCCTAGACGGCGGACTAGCCCGTGCGTTGCCAACTCGAACGCTTCCGGTTCGTTGATCGCGATAACTTCTTGGCGGCATGACTCGGCTAGGGTTGGCCAGTCGGTACCGTTGAACTTCGGGTCGAAGTAATGTTTCGTGATGAGCTTATAAACCTTATCGAAGATCCGTTCGCGTTGCGTGTAACTCAGTCTGTCGCGTGCTTGTGCCAATTGTTCTCGCTCCGTCTCCAATTACTTCGAAGCCAGCCCACAAAGTCGGGCTCGCTTTTTCTCCATACGTCTCGATGAACTCAACTTGTGAAGACCTCAGCGCCACTGCTATCGACTCGCCCTTTGCCAGGTGCTGATAGAAACCTTCCATCAAAGTTGCTGTGGACCGGTCTTCCACGTCCCATAAGCTGGCAACCACACTCTTGGCTCCTGCGGTCAGGAATGCCCTGGCAAGATTCATGATTCCTTCCTGTCCCTGCAATCGGCCGGTTCCCGTCTCACACGCCGACAAGACAACCGTATCGGCATTCAATTTAGTGCGGCGAATCTCCCGAGCCTGCCAGAGTCCGTCTTCAGTAGCACTGCCAGGATTGAGGACGATTGCGGCGCGATCGGGCTCCAACTCGTCTCCGACGCCGTGCGCGGCGAGGGTAATGACTCGGAACTGAGCAAGCGGCTCAGACTTAAGTTTCCATTCCGATGCATCTGCCCCTGCGAGGATCACGCCGTTGTTGCCCAGCGCTACGTTAGCTTCCGTTACCTCTTCTTTGCTGAACTGCAATGGTTTTATATCGGCTCCGCGAATTTCTGAAATTCCGCGGCTTTTCGCAGTTCCGCCGGCCTCTTGGCCGGATTCACTGAATGCTACGCCTAAAAACAGTCTGGCGGTCTGGACTTCCGGCTCTCGCCTGAGGGCGCCAAGCACGGTTGCGGAGGGCGCAACAGAAATAACAGCCCGTTGAGCAAGATAGGCGCCAGTCTCATTTTGTAGCGCTCCCCACGGCAGTAGGTGCAAACTGCCGTCCGGTACCAGCACCAGCGAATCCCAGTCCCGAGCCGTGATCGGAGCAATAAGAGCGGAATACAGCGCCCGAGCAGGAGTCTTTGTTTCGGTCCTGGCCTTCAGGGCAGCCAAGTAGGTCTCAGCATCCCGGATGCCCGAATCACGCGGCGCGCCAACAGGCTCGCTGACGATTCTCCGCCTCAGTCCCGCGGGCCGATCACCAATTTCGAAAATAATCCCGTCTCCCGCCGCCTCAACAACTTACACTCTCCGGCCCGCGTCGCGGCCATCCGTTTCGCCCCTCCCGCATGCTACTCTCGCTCAGGCCCGAACCCGCCGGAGCACCCGCTCCGCCGTTTTCGGGCCGTTTCACTTTCCGGAGACCGCCGCCCATGACGCCTCGTTCCATTCGCCGCGCCGCCGAGCGCAAAGCCCTGAAGGAGGCCCGCAAAGCGGCCCGCCTCACCGATTCGCCCGAAGAAATACAGCCAGCGCCCGGCCGCCCGATCAGCGAAGCGCAACTCACCGCCAATCAAGCAAACGCGCAACTCTCGACCGGCCCTAAATCCGCCGAAGGCAAAGCCAAATCGTCGCTCAATGCCGTCCGAACAGGCCTCACCGGCAAAACAATCCTGCTGCCGAGCGATGACGCCGAAGCTTACACCGACCACATCGCGAGCCACGTCGCCCGCTGGAACCCGGTCACCACCGAAGAGCACGAGACCGTCCAAGACTTCGCCCAAACCAAGTGGCGTCTCGCGCGCATTCCGCAGTTGGAGGAGGATCTATGGGCCCTCGGTTCCGTGATGTTCGCCAACATGTTTGAAGATCAGCCCGACGACATCCGGCCCGGTCTCATCCGCGCGCATACGCTCCTCACATTTGGCAAACGCTTCGACAATCTCGCTCTACAGGAATCGCGCCTCATGCGCCATCTCAACAACCTATATAAGCAGCTCCGCGAGCTCTTAGCGCAACGCGAAGCTGCCGAACTGGATACTCGCGCTGTCGCACGCGCCGCTGCTTCCCACCAAAATGGGTTCGAATTTTCAGATTCCGTCAAAGTGCGTCCCGAAGACTCCTTCGGCTCCCTCTCACCCGAGGAAAAGGCCAGAGTCCTCGAAGAAGTCAACCAGCGTTTCGCCAAACCGGGCGCCCGGCCCCGGAATTGACCGCCGATTCATGCTCTAATCTTAAGGATGACCATCCTCCCGCGCTCGTTGCTCGTGTGTTTGGCGTTTGCCTGCCTGTCCAGCGTTCCAGTTGGCGCCCGCACGAACACTCCAACCACGCCCGATAGCCGTTTGACCGGCGGTTTCCGCAAACCGGTGCAGGATGGCTGGATCTTTGTTCATCTCGAAGGCAACCCCTCCGCCATCGGCTTCCAACACGGCTATCTGTTGACAGCCGAAATTGAGGATTGTAAGCGCGCGATTGAACTCAGCACGACGCATGAAGTCAATCAAAGTTGGTCCACGCTCCGAAAAGTGGCAGAACGGTATTTTTGGCCCAAAGTGCCCGCTGAATACAAGGCTGAGCTGCAGGGGATGGCTGATGGTCTGCACGCACATGGCTCGAAACTGGACGTCCTCGATCTGGTCACGATGAACGGTTATATGGAGTTCTCTTATTACTACGACGAAATCAAACGCCGCAAGGGGAAACTCGTCATCAGCCATGCGCCGGACCATTGCAGCGCCTTTATTGCGACCGGCAGCTATACCAAGGACGGCAAAATCGTCATCGGCCATAACAACTGGACCGACTACCTGACAGCCACTCGCTGGGACGTCATCTTTGATATCGCACCAGCCTCCGGACACCACATCATTATGGATGGCATGCCGGGCCTCATTCACAGTGCCGATGACTTTGGCATCAACGACGCCGGCATTATGATCACGGAAACAACCATCGGCTCGTTCTACGGCTTCGACGAACACGCCACGCCGGAATTCGTTCGCGCCCGTAAAGCCATGCAATATTCCGAATCGATCGACGATTTCGCCCGCATCATGAAGGATGGCAACAACGGTGGTTACGCCAATACTTGGTTGGTTGGTGATCGCAAGACCAACGAAATCGGGCAATTGGAGCTGGGTCTCAAGTACGTGACGCTCGACAGGTCCAAAGACGGCTATTTCGTCGGATCGAACTTCCCCATTAATCCGAAGTTGATTGCCGAGGAGACAACCTTCCCGATCAATGATCCAAATACGCCGAACCTTTGTCGCAAGAGACGTTGGGGCCAATTGATGGCCGAATACAAGGGCCGCATCGACGTTGCGGCTGGCAAGAAGTTTGAAACCGATCACTACGACGTCATCACCAAAGAAATCGATCCCAGTGAGCGCACGCTTTGCGGTCACAATGATCTTTCCAGCCGCGGTTTAAAGGGTTGGGTACCGCCCTATGCGCCGGCCGGCGTCGCTGAAGCTAAGGTTGCCGATAGCAACATGGCCGCGAAAATGTCGTTCGTCGCCGGTATGGGTCATCCCTGCGGTGTTCCGTTTCATGCCGCCGCGCACTTGAAAGCACATCCGGAGTTTGCTTGGCAAAAGCCCTTATTACGAGACATCGATGTGAATCCTTGGACCACAGTCTCGGCAGCTAAAGCAAGTGATCTGGCGGCAAAGACCAGTTCATCGGCAGCGGGATCGCAGTAGTCCGCTGTCCATCATTTATATTCGTCGTGAAGCCGGGTCTGGCGCGTCTCCATCGAAATGGCTTGACCCGCAACATAGACCTGTTTGACAGTCGTTGTGACGTCCAGCGGATCGCCGTTCGCAATCACCACGTTCGCCGTCTTCCCCACGTCTAATGACCCAAGCCTGTCGTCGACGCCCCAAATCTGTGCCGGGTTCAGCGTCAGCGCCTTCAGCGCTTCCTCATACGGCAGTCCGTAAGCCACTGCGTAGCCGGCTACATAGGGTAGATCGCGCGTGAAGCCGAGTCCCGGCGCGCCATGTTCGGCATCCGCGCCATACGACGCGAAGGCAATCTTGACCCCGCGTTTCACTAACTCCGCTGGCAGTGAATAGACTGCGTCATAACGCTCATCGGCGCGTGGCAAGTCGTAAAGCGGGCCAATGATGACCGGCACATGCCACGATGCCACCTCATCCAAGATGGATTGCGCGTGCGTCACGTGACTCAAGACTACCTTTAAGTGGAACTCGCGTGCAATCCCCATCGCGACTTCAACGTCGCCGGACTCGTAGGTGCCCAGGACAACAGTTCTCTTGCCTTTAAGATACGGAATCAACGCCTCAAGCTTCAGATCTCGATCGGGCCGTTCTGGAGTTGACTCCTTCTTTCGGCGCTTCGCGGGGTGTGAGGTCTGTTCGCTATAGGCATCCAGTTTTCGCTTGTATTCCTGCGCCTCCAGAAAAGTTTGCCGCAGCTGGGCCGCCAATCCCATGCGAGTCGAGGGATACTCCCCGTCGCGCCGCTGCGCGCTTGAGAAGTTGATCGGTAATGCGAAGTCGCGGTCCAAAATCATGTCATCGCGATCGCGTCCGGCCAGCTGCACAAAGATGTCTTGGCCGGGCATCGAGTCGGCAGTCCCAGGGGCGATGATGGCGTTCACAATACCGTTCACCCGGGCAATAGGGATGTGGACGCTTTCCGCATGGAAGGCGTCCGAAACATGCATGTGGGGGAAAATCTCGCCGCTGCTCTCGTCCAAATCGCGGCTGTTGCTGTCCAGCTCGTTTTCGATCAGGCCAAGATTCGATTCTGAATCGATCCAACCGGGATAGACCGTCATACCCTTCGCGTCTACCACCTGGGCATCGGGCGGAATTGGAATCGAACCCGTCGGCCCCACGTTCAAAATCCGTGTGCCTTGCATCACAAGTATGCCGTCCGGGATGGTTCCATGGCTGATGGTCAGCAACTTGCCGCCGGTAATCGCAATCGTGCGCTCGGGCTTTGGTTGGGCCGCCAGCAATGCCGCGATCGACGCCAAACAAACCATCCCGATCGCCTTATTCATCGCTTCCGCCATTAGTCGCATCGCTCATGACGCCGCGAAAGTGAGTCGTTCCAAGCCCCGGCACTGTCCGGTCGAAGAATAGCTCGCCGTCGATGTAAACCTTCTCGGTGCGCGCGTACACCGAGAGCGGGTCGTGATCCCAAATGACTACATCCGCATCCTTGCCGATGTCGAGCGACCCCACTCGATCCTCGACTCCAATAATCCATGCGGGATTCATGGTAATCATCCGCAGCGCTTGCTCTTCCGTCGCGCCGCCATAGCGCACCATCTTGCCCGCCTCCTGATTCAGCCGCCGTATATGATCGGCTGAGTCGCTCTTCAACGCTACGCGGACACCTTTCCGCATGCACATCACCGCATTCCATGGAATGCCGTCCCATGACTCTTCCTTGTAGCCATACCAGTCGGCGAAGGTCGCTATGGCAACTCCGCTCGCCGCAATCTTGTCCGCAATCTTATAAGCCTCCAGAGCATGGTGAAAAGCGCGTATCTTATACCCGTACTCGTTCGCGATCTCCAGTTCGGTGAGCATCTCGTCCGCTCGATAAACATGGATCTGAACCAGTAGTTTGCCTCGAAGAATATCGGCCAAGGCCTCCAGTTTCAGGTCGCGTTCCGGAATAGTTGCTTCGCTATCGCCTTGCAGGATCTTGGCATTGTATTGGTCCCAATCGCGCCGGTAGACTCTTGCCTCTTCGAAGGCTTCCCGCATCACCTCAAAATTGCCCATACGCGTCGAAGGGACTTCGCTGCGGCCTCCATACGTACGCTTCGGGTTCTCGCCGCTGGCGAATTTGATCGAGCGGGGCGCGTTCGGAAACAGCATGCCTTCGCGCGACAGGCCGAACTTGTTCTTGATTACAACAGCTTGACCGCCAATCACATTCGTCGAACCATGCAGCAGCATCTCGGTGGTCACGCCGCCTGCTAATGCCAGATAGAACGTCTTATCGTCGGCCTTGAAAGCATCGGCCATCAACAAGCCCGGCGTGATGGGATTGGTGGCTTCATTGACATCAGTGCCGAAGGAGGAATGGGAGTGGGGATCGACAATGCCGGGTGTCACATACTTGCCCGTTGCGTTGATCACGCTCGCCAATGCGGGAGCGTCAACAATGGCCCCTACGCCCGCGATCTTCCCATCGTGAATCCAGACGCTGCCATGCGGGATGATGCCGTGCGAAGCGGTCATCACTGTCGCATCGCGAATGACCAGGTCTGCTCCAGGTATTGTGCCGGGCGCGAACAGCGCAGCCAGAACGCCGAATACCTTAAGGCATGATCCGGAGAAACGCCACCCCGTGGCTAGGAACTGTGGTTTGATAACTACCCGTGAAAGACCCAACGGTTTTATGCTCCCACAGGTCGCGTACAGAAGCTTTCACTTGTGCCGGATACCCGATCTGCGCCCACTCCAAAGTCATCGAGTGTTCGGCTGCTCCTTTGTTATACAGCGCAACCGCCCGGCCGCCATCGGCTAGTTCCTTTGACCAGATTTCCAGGTCGCCGTCGGCGTGGACCTTTTGACCTTCGCGGCCCAATGGATCCTGATCGATCGCGATCGCTTCTTTGTTCAGCAGAATCGCGGCCGTCTGTTTGTCCATATTGCGGACATCGTTGCCCGCGATGAGGGGCGCTGCGAACAAGCACCACATGCTGAAGTGCGTTCGATACTCCGTGTCGGTCATGCCGCCGTTGCCCACCTCGAGCATGTCCGGATCGTTCCAATGACCCGGTCCCGCGTAGGATTGAAGTCCATCCATCAATTCGATAATCTGGGCAACGCCATTGCCGCCCCACTTTTCCTTGCCGCTCCAGTGGTCAATGATGTCGCCCGTCGACCGCCACAAGTTACCCACGTTCTTGGCCCACAGCCAAGGTTTAGTCGATCCCCATTCGCACAGGCTAAAGACGATGGGCCGCCCGCTCTTGGCCAGCGCGTCTCGCATGATCGAATACGACGCGGCCGAGTCCTGCGTGCTGTGGTTGCACCAGTCGTATTTCAGGTAATCAACGCCCCACGATGCGTACGCACGCGCATCTTGAAATTCGTAGCCCCGGCCGCCGGGCCGATTCTGACAGGTGCCGGTTCCCGCGTCTGAATAGATGCCAAACTTGAGGCTCTTCGAATGCACGTAGTCGGCGACCGGTTTAATCCCGTCGGGAAAGCGCTTTGGGTCTGGGACAATGTTTCCTTCGGCATCGCGTGACACTTGCCAGCAATCGTCGATCACGACATATTGATAGCCGGCGTCCTTCATGCCGTTCGTTGCAATGGCGTCCGCTGCGCCCTTAATCACGTCCGCATTCACATTGCAGGCGAACTTGTTCCAACTGTTCCAACCCATCGGCGGCGTCAGCGCCAAGCCGTTATCTAAAGCCTTGGCCGGTTGAACCAGGCTGCCACAGAAGACGACAGCGAGCCACAGCACCGTGCCGCGAAGAAATCGTTTACTCATAGCGTCTGGGGCAACCATATCATGCGCGCGGCTAGTCCACTCTGAGTGCCTGAACCGGATCGACGGACGCGGCTCGCCGGGCGGGGGCAATCCCGGCCGCTACCGCAACGGCCATCAGAGTGACAACCGCCAAGCCGAGGATGATCGGACTTCGGGGGGAGACACCGTAGAGAATCCCTTGCACCAACGGTGCAAGGAGGAAACTCAACCAGGCGCCGAGAAGGCAGCCGATCGATGAAAGTAGCAGCACCTCCCGTAACACCATCGACAGCACTTGCCCCGGACGTGCACCCAGCGCGATCCGAATTCCCAACTCGGCTGTGCGCCGTGCCACGTGGTAAGACATCAGTCCGTACAAGCCCAACGAAGCGATCAGCAATGCGATGCCTCCGAACAAGGCCGTTAACAAAGCCGTCAATCGCTGAGCCGTGATTGACGTATCCAGCCGCTCATCCAGCGTCATCGTGCGTAAAGAGTAATGGCGTCCCAGTGAGCGGACGGCGCGTTCCGCTGGCGCTTTCAGATCTCGTGGGTCAACTGCCGTCCGCAAGACAACCATCGGATCAACATCAGAGAACCCACTTGCCAGCGGCCGGAAGACTGCCAGCGGATCATGGTCCTCAATCTTCCATAAACTGGCGTTGTTCACCACCCCGACAATGGTCAATCGTTGATTGAAAGCGCGCGGCCCAACATATAGAGACCGCCCGACGGCCGATTGGTCCTTAAAGAGCTGCTTCGCCAGGCTTTCACTGATGATCGCGATATCTTGATTGTGCTCGTCGTCTCGCCAGTCAAAGTCGCGTCCGCTCAGAACGTGCATGGCGAGGACGTGAAAAAATCCTGGACCGACGAAGTCGCCGGCCGTCTGTAAATCAGAATTGTTCTGCGACGCGCGGGCGGCATTTAGATACTCAGATTCGCTTGCCGGCGTCTCTTCGGAGAAGCTAACGCTCTCCACCCCAGGCAACTGTTCGAGATTGCGAACCAGTTCCCGGTAATAGTTCGTTTGGTACTTCCGTTGTTCCTGCCCTGGCTGCGGGAAAAGTAACATTGTCAGCAGGTGGTCGCGCCGGTACCCCACATCCGAGTTATGGAGCTGCGACAAAGTTCGCCCAAAGAGTAACGCTCCCGCAATCAGCGCGAGCGACAAAGCGATTTGCCCCACCAGCAAACAACGTCCTAATAGAGTAGAGCCGCCGCGGACCGATCGAGTCCCCTGCTGCAGCGCCTGCATGGGACTTGCCTGCGCCGCGTGCCAAGCCGGAGCGATCGCAAACAATACTCCGGTGATCAGGGCTACCGCGCCGGTGAAGGCGAGAACGCGCCAATCGAGTGTCGGACGCAAACCGCTCTCAACCAATCCGGTCCACGCAATGCGCAACAGCGCACGGCTGGTCCAATAAGCAACCGCTAATCCGAGCAACGCTCCAGCGAACGAGATGAACAGGCTCTCGGTAAGGGGCCTCCGTATTAAGTCCCAGGCACTCGCGCCTAATGCTGCACGCACGCCCGACTCATGGTGGTTTGCGGCGGCGCGGGCAAGGGACAGATTTGCCAAATTCAGGCACGCGATCAACAACACTGCGCCAACCAAGCCAAGCAGCACTCGCAGTGGATAGGAGAATTGCTTGCGCAGTTGCGACACACCGGTGGCCGCTGAAGTCAGAGCAATGCGGCGCGCAAAGAAACGGGCACGCCGCGCAGCCGCAAACCCGGGCGGCTCCGTCGCTTCTAAGATATGCGGCCAAAGTGCCTGAAAGCTCGCCTGTGCCTGCTGAAGCGTCACCCCCGGTTTCACCCGTCCATACAATCTCAACCACAGAAGAGCTGGTTCGCGCGATCCCGGCTTGCCGGGACCGAAAATGGGCACGGTGACGTCTGTCGACCCATCGATGATGAGGCCCGAGTAGTTCTCCGGCTCTACGCCGATGACAGTAAACGGCTGGCCGTCGACTCGTATGACTTTGCCGATAACGTCTCGCTCTCCATGAAATCGTGCCCGCCAGACGCGATAGCTGATCACCGCAACAGCATTTGACGTTCCGCTATGGAGCGCCACATCGTGCGGGTCAATAAACCGCCCCAGTAGCGGCGTGATTCCCATCGTCTGGTAATAAGTGCCCGACACACTCGCCAGAGCCGCGGCGAATGTCTGTCCGCCTGCTTCGAAATTGTCTATGGCACTCGCATACCAGGCAAACATATCCGAAAAGACCTGTTGGCGGCGGCTGATCTCATCAAACATCTGGAGCGAGAAGGGCTGGTCTCTCCCATTCAGGTCATCCGGGATCCTGGTCCCCATCGCGACGAGTTGATACGGTTTGGGAATAGGCAATGGACGCAGTTCCACGGCGTTTAGAAGGCTGAAAAGGGCCGTATTCGCACCCATGCCGAGGGCTAGCGTCGAAATGGCAATCGCGGTCGCGCCGGGAGATTTGAGTAAAGCCAGAATTGTCGCCCGGATTTCGCGCATATCAAATGATATGCAGATCAGACGGTCAGAACTGAATGCCCCGATGTTCCTTCCCGATTGCGATCATGATGATGGCAAACAGGAAGACAACTGCGGCGGTAGAAGCCATCGCGGTTGCGTAGCTCATGTGTTCGGCGAGGGCTGCTTCGAAATAGCTGACCGACCCTGCCAGCAACGCGCCGCATTGATAGCCGAAGCCCGGCAGGAAGCCGCGAATCGCATTGGGCGTGAGCTCGCTCAAATGTGCCGGAATGACACCCCACGCGCCCTGCACACAGAACTGCATGAAGAATGCACCCGCAAACAGTAGGCTGACGCGCGGAGCATACGCCCAAGCCGGAATCAGCACAACAGCTAAAGCCAGCGCCCCGATCATGGCGCGACGGCGGCCGTAGCGATCGGAGATGAGCCCGACAAGAACGCCGCCGATGAGTGCGCCGATCATCGATACAGCGGAAATCAGCGATCGTTCGCTGGGACCGAGTTTCCAGAAGCGCTGCAGGAATGTCGGATACATGTCTTGCGTACCATGAGAGGCAAGATTCATCGCCGTCATCAGCAGCGCAATGTAGATGAAGAGCCGCCAATGCGAGGTAATGCTGCTGCCCAACTGGCCCCAGCTTGCGCGCTTCGATCGCTCCCAAACCTCCGATTCCTTGACCCGCAAGCGTACAAAAATGGCCAGCAGCGCGGGTAAACCGCCGAGGAAGAACATCGGCCGCCAACCCCATCTGTTGAACAAGAACAGATAACAGAGGGCCGCGAGAACGCTTCCGAGCGAATAGCCTTGCTGCAGCAGGCCGGAAAGTACGCCGCGCCACTTGACCGGGATCTTTTCCATCGCGAGCGACGCGCCAACGCCCCATTCGCCACCCATGCCAATTCCAAACAGCGCTCGCAGGATGAGGAAAGTAGTGAAGTCCCGCGCAAAGCCGGTAGCCACTTCGACGACCGAATAGAAGATGAGATCCAGCATCAATGGCAAACGGCGTCCGTAACGATCTGCAAGCAGCCCAAAGATAAATGCACCAATGGGCCTGAACGCCAGAGTCAGCAGGATGGCAATCGCCATCGACTTGTCAGATTTGTGAAAATCCTTGCCAATCGCCGTGAGGCAAAAGACCACTAAAAAGTAGTCGAAAGCATCGAGCGCCCAGCCGAGAAAGCCCGCAAAGAGAGCGGCCCAATGATCACCATGGGAAGCGGCAGAATTGGAGTTTGGCGCGCCCGGAACCGAGGACAAGTATCAAAGGTAGCAGGCTTAGCGTAAAGCCGGCCGCCCGTTCACGCGATGGCAGGATCGATCTTTTCGGGATTGACGCCCAGCTCACGGATTGCTTCAGCGGCTTTTGGCGCGTCGTAGCGCCCCCAGCGAGCTAAAGCAGAAAGCGCAGCGGCGGCGATACTGGGGCCATCGACTTCAAAGTGACGGCGCAAGTGCTCGCGATTATCGCTTCGCCCAAAGCCATCGGTTCCAAGCGACGTCAGACGCCCGGGCAGCCAGGGAGCGATCTGATCTGGGATCACCTTCATGTAGTCGCTGGCGGCAACGATTGGCATGTCGATGTCGCCAAGAGCCTGAAGCAGGAACGGCTTGCGTTCCGGCTCGCTGGGATGCAGACGATTCCAGCGCTCCACTGCGAGGGCGTCGCGGCGGAGCTCGTTGTAACTGGTCACGCTCCAAACATCAGCAGCGATTCCGTACTTTTCAGCGAGGGTCTGTTGCGCCTTCAGAGCTTCATTTAGAATTGCCCCACTGCCGAAGAGTTTGATCTTTGCAGGACCATTCTCAGCAGCTTTGTAGAGGTAAAGCCCTCGAAGAATGCCTTCGCGAACTGCTTCGCCTTCAGGCATTGCCGGTTGAACATAATTCTCGTTGCAGACAGTAAGGTAATAGAAGCCATCCTCAAGCGCCTCATACATCCGTCGAATGCCGTCCTGCACGATGACGGCGATTTCATAAGCGAAGGCAGGGTCGTAGCTGTGGCAATTGGGAATGGTGCTGGACAGGACGTGGCTGTGACCGTCTTGATGCTGGAGCCCTTCACCCAGCAGCGTGGTGCGTCCGGCTGTGCCTCCTAACAGGAAGCCCTTCCCGCGCGCGTCGCCGAAGGCCCAAGCCATGTCGCCGATGCGTTGGAAGCCGAACATCGAGTAGTAGATGTAAAACGGGATCATCGGCACGCCGACGGTTGCATACGAGGTGCCAGCAGCGGTGAAGGAGGCCATTGCGCCCGCTTCGGTGATGCCTTCTTCCAGAATTTGCCCATTTTGGGCTTCCTTGTAATACATCAAGACGTCGCTATCGACAGGTTTGTAGAGCTGGCCGCCGCTTGCGTAGATACCGCGTTCGCGGAACATCGACTCCATACCGAACGTGCGCGCCTCATCGGGAATGATCGGCACAATGTGCTTGCCGAGATCGGGAAGTTTCAAAAGCGCCTTGAGCACGGCAACAAAGGCGCTGGTGGTAGACGCCTCGCGGCCACGCGATCCGGCGATGGATTCGCTAAAAATTTCGAGAGGCGGTGCAGGCAGGGTGGCGGTTGAGGGTTTGCGAGAAGGCAGATAACCGCCAAGTGATTCGCGACGTCCCTTTAGATAACGAATCTCAGGGCTATCGTCCGCAGGGCGCACGAACTCCAAGCCATGAATCGTTTCCTCAGGCAAGTTGAGATCGAACCGGCGAGCGAGGTAATGCATTTCCTCCTCGTTCAGCTTCTTTTGATTGTGGCTGATATTCTTGCCTTCGCCAGCCTCACCGAGCCCATATCCCTTAACGGTCTTAGCCAGGATTACGGTTGGGCCGCCCTTGTGGGCAACCGCACGCTTGAACGCGTTATAGACTTTGACGGGGTCGTGACCGCCGCGGCGCAAACGGCCGATCTGGTCATCGGACATGTGCTCGACCAGTTCCAATAACTCCGGATACTTGCCGAAGAACTCCTTGCGAACGTAAGCTCCGCCACGAGCCTTGAAATTCTGATATTCGCCGTCCACGCATTCTTCCATGCGCTTCAAGAGCAAACCGCTGGAATCGCGGGCGAGCAAAGCGTCCCAATCACCGCCCCACAGGCACTTAATGACATTCCAGCCAGAGCCGCGGAAGACTCCTTCGAGTTCGCGAATGATGCTGCCGTTGCCGCGCACCGGGCCATCCAGACGCTGCAAGTTGCAATTGATGATAAAGATCAAATTGTCGAGCTTTTCGCGGGAGGCGACATGCAGGGCGCCCAATGATTCCGGCTCGTCCGTTTCGCCGTCGCCGAGGAACGCGTAAACTTTGCGATCGGTCGGCGCCAGCAGACCACGGTTCTCGAGATAGCGGAGGAAGCGTGCGTTATAGATGGCGCTGATAGGCCCAAGCCCCATCGAAACAGTGGGGAACTGCCAAAAATCGGGCATAAGCCACGGGTGCGGGTACGACGAAAGTCCAGGCGTGTCCCGCAATTCGTGACGGAAGTTCTCAAGGTGCTGCTTGGAAAGGCGGCCTTCCAGATAGGCGCGCGCATACATGCCCGGAGACGCGTGGCCCTGGTAATAAATGAAATCGCCAGGCTGACCGTCATAGCTGCCGCGAAAGAAATGATTGAAGCCAACTTCCGTTACGGTTGCTAGCGAAGCGTAGGTTGAGATGTGACCGCCGATATTGGGATCGTGCTTATTGGCACGCGCGACCATAGCCGCCGCATTCCAACGAAGCAGGCTCTTGATGCGGCGTTCGAGAGCGCGGTCGCCTGGATACGGCAATTCCTCCTGAACAGGAATTGTGTTCAGGTAAGCAGTTGTCAGCGTTCGTGTGGGAGTTACGCCGAAATTGGCGGCGCGGTCCAGCAGTCTTTCGAGCAGAAATTGCGCCCGGTCGGGCCCGATTTCATCCACTACCTGCTCGAGTGCCTCCAGCCATTCCGAGGTTTCCTGAGGATTCAGGTCCGTTTGGCGTTCTTCAATGGTTTTGAGCATGTTCTCTTTGGGTTCAGAGGTGACTTCTAACAATAACTTCGTTCGCCGGCAGCGCGCAACGAGGCGCATTCTCGAGGGCCGGGAAGAAACTGCCCGGGCACATTTCGAGAAAAAGCTGGCTTACAACCACAATTATCGCGCAACGCTTGCAATTCCTCATTCCATAAGGCAAGCTAGAAGGTTTTCCCGGAGAATCAAGACCTTTACATGCTGGTGCGAGTCCTCTATCATGATC
>JBARMQ010000008.1:0-9791 GCA_049802535.1 Bryobacteraceae bacterium
GGCGTGCTCGTGGGGGTTGTCGAACGTCAAGGAACGTTGACCGAGCCTGCGGCTTGCCACCCGGAATTGCCGCCAGCGCTCCCCGCCGCTGCGACGTAAAACACCTGCTCTCCCGCAAAACTGGCGCTGAACGTAATCGGCAATTTGAGGGTTAGCGTACTGCCACTTGCCGAAATCGAAGCGCCGGTCCCATTGATCGTGCACTGGCTGTTGGATACCGAACCAGACCCTGGCAGTGTTAGAGCGGCAAACGGGCCTCCTGCATCGCCTGCGTCGTCCACCAGATAGAGGGTTCCTCCGGTCGATCCAGAGGGCCTGAAGGCGAAGTAGCAGCCGTGCAACGCATTGATATTTGCATTGATCAAGACATCGATCAATTGCAAATCTGACCAGCCGAGCGTATCGGAGAGTGCGAATGTATAAACGCCGGAAAATGCTTGCGAACGTCGCGGACTTACTCCGGCAACGGACGGCCCGCCATTTGCCGAACCCGGAACCGTCCAAGTCGCCAGCGTTTGCCATCCCGAGGATGTCGAGTCTTGGGCGGCCGTATAAATGACTCGGTTGCCAGAGAAGCCGGTGGCAAACGTGATCGATAAGGTCAGCGTCAAGACCTTTCCTGATCCCGAAACTGAGCTACCACTTCCATTGATGGTGCACTGGCTGTTCGTTGCGGAACCGGTTCCGGGAATACTGAAGTTTGCAAATGGGCCCGATCCGCTTCCAGCATCATTGACCAGATCGACTACACCTGAGTTAGGCCCACTGGGGATAAATGCGACATAACAAGCCTTGACGCCATTCAGATGGGCATTGATCAGTACGTCCACTAATGTGATGTTCTGCCAGTTGGTCTTATCTGTGAACGTAAATGTGAATGTCTGTGTTTGCCCCGAGCCGCCTCCAGGCGTTGCAAGCTTCGGCATTGCCGGCGAAGCCTGTACGGTCGCAGTGGGCCAATTACTGACCATGTTGAACGCATCGACCGAGTTCCATCCAGTCGACAGGTTGTAACCCGGGACTGTTCCAATTGTCGAAAACAACGGCAGGGTCCCGGTGGCATTAACATTGGTGTTCGAACACCCCGGCTCTCCACCTTGACAAGGTGCCGCGGAGCCATTGCCAGCAAGCGAATGAAAGATCGTCGGCGAAAGGGCGAACAACGAATACAGTGAAGGATTGGGATTGCCCGCCGCGGAGCCTGTGGATTGATTCACCAAAGCCATTAGCCCCGCAAATGAAGGTGAAGCGGCAGAAGTACCGCCTGCGCCGTAGAATTCGGACTGACTGCATACCCGCCCGTAACAGAGTACATAATAGTCGTGGCCAAAAGCGGCGTTCAACGAGACGTCGGGGACATAGCGATGATGTTGACCCGGCGTCAAACTTGTTGCCGGGTCGGCCGTCGGCACCCCGGTGCCGGTTTGCCAAGTCGGTGTGCTGTAAACTCCGCTCACTCCCGAACCGCCTGCCGCGTATCCTACGAACGCCTGGTTGGAGCTGTTGGTCAGGTTATCGAATTCTGTCCAATAGCCTTCCGGTATGTAGCCCGTGGCGGACGCGAGCGTCGACGGATTGTTCGTTCCCCAATAACTGCCGCTGCCCTCCTCAAAGATTGTTCCCCCTACAGCCACGTTATAGGGGGTTGATGCAATCCCGCTGACTGACAATCCATACTGCGAGTCTTGAAAGTCCGCCGCATCGCATCCCGCCACGCCCGAGTCTCCCGACGAGACAAAAACGGATATGCCCTGAGTTGCGGCCTCTGACCAGAGCTGGTCGAAAAATTGATTCTCACTCGCGCTCATAAGAATTTCGCAGGAGGAGAAACTCATGCTCATGATGGGCGCGACGTTATTGTCGACGATGTACTCCGCCGAGAGCAGTGCCCCATCGGTGGATGCGGTCGTCTCCGAAACTACGAGATCGATCTTCGCCCCCTTTGCCACTGCCCCCGACCACTCAGCGTCAAGGTCTGCCTCAAATTCGTCTTCGTCCCCGGTCTCTCCTGGATTCGGACCGTTCAGAATAATCTGAGTGATATTCGCTGGCAATCCAAAGAAGCTCCGAAAGTCGCTCAAGTCCAGCGGATTCACATTGCTTCGGGCCACTAACGCGATCGTTTGTCCGGTTCCATCGAGTCCGGCATTCCAAAGCCGCTGAACGTCGTAAATGGTCGCAAAGTCGTAAGGCGCCAGGTAGTGTACTCCGCCAGAACCGTTTAGATCTGGCCACGTTGAATCCGCGCTTACCGGATGCGCGGTCACCTGATGCGCTGGTTTAGAAAGAAAGTTGTGCAACGAGACAATTCCGGTGACAACACCTGAAAAAGCGGCGGGAATTTGCGGGTCGATCGAATTGGCCCAATGAAACTCCTCATGAGCTAGATAGCGGTGGATTTCGGTGTGAAACGTTCGTTCTACGGTTGCTGCCGTTCCGCTAAAGTCAATCACTAAACGGCTCGTGCTGACTTTCTCGACGCGAAAGCCTTGGCTCTCCAGCCATTGCGTTATTACATCCAAGTCTTGCGGGGAGACTCCGAATCGCTCTCCGAATTCGGCTGGCGTTAGCCATTGCTGAAACTGCGGCGACGATGGATCTTGTTGATCCTTCAATAATTGATCCAGAGCTGCCTGTTGCGCAGGCGACCTCTTCAACATGAGCAGCATGTGATCCATTGGCAAATCTGCTGAAGCCCGCCCTTGGTCTACGCTTGTTCGGATGCGCGGCGAAACGTTCCTTTTCAGCGTGACGCGACGCAATCCATCGACTGGCTCCGCGATACGCGGCGCCGCAGACTCAATCCGCCGACCCGAAGCCAGGATCTTCGAAGGTACCGCTGAAAAGGAGGTTAAACAACCAATCAATACAAATAAAAGGATCCGAACTATCAACCTCTGATCCCCCCAATTCCTAACCTAAGTCGCACATAATAAACATCCCAGTTTAGAAATTCGGTGTCAATATGCCAGTATTCCAAAATGGACTGGTCCCAATTTTGAGAGAAACAGGTATGGCGGCGTATTTCGAGGCCGAACCCAGTGCTGCTGATCCAGCGAAAGACCACCGGCCGGAATCACGCAATGGACATGAGGATCGTGCGGGACGTTCTGACCCCGTTGTGGAGCACGCTCATGAAGCCGATGTCAGTACCGAGGTGCTTGAGATCGGCAGCTATCTCCAGCAGTGTGGCTCGCTGGTGCGGAACAGAAGGTCATAGATGACTTTCTTGTTGGAGAGCGCGAGGTAAGAAAGCTGGTGCGCAGCGCGAAGACGACATGCACGTAGGAAACATCCAGCAGTTCGGCTTGGCGGGCGGCAAGCCACTTGAGCATCAATGGCAGTAGCTATTTCGGTTTATCGGAATTCTGGTGCTGGTCGTATGGGATGCCCACTGATCCGTCCTCTCTCACATCGCGAGTAACCACCATGCGGCGTGACATGGGCAACTTCGTCGTCCGCCAGATTGACGCATATCGTTCGATTTCCGCCTGCGAGTTGCAAAAACAGCTCGATAACGTGTTTGCCGACCAAGACAATTGCTGCGTTGCTAACATCCGTCCGCGTGCCTAGCAAACTCCCTCCCTCGGTACACTAGTCAAAAGCATACGGCGCAGCGATGAAACCAAGCCTTACTATCGGCATCGAAGAAGAGTACCAGACCATCGATCCCATCACTCGCGACCTCCGCTCGCACATCGACGCCGAGATCATCTCCAAAGGCAAGACCATCCTCAAAGAAGCCGTCAAAGCCGAGATGCATCAATCTGTCGTCGAGGTCGGCACCGGCATCTGCGAAGACATCCAGGAAGCTGCTCGCCAGGTCAAAAGCCTTCGCTCACAAATCGTCAATCTCGCCAAGCAAAATAATCTGCGGCTGGTCGCCGGCGGCACCCACCCCTTCGCCGATTGGCGCAAGCAGGACATCTACCCCGATGAGCGTTACCAGATCATCGTCGAAGACTTAAAGATAGTCGCCCGCGCCAACCTGATCTTCGGGCTGCATGTCCACATCGGCGTGGAAGACCGCGAGACAGCAATTCACCTGATGAACGCCGCTCGCTATTTCTTGCCGCACATCTTGGCGCTCTCAACTAATTCTCCCTTTTGGCTTGGGATGGATACCGGCCTGAAATCGTATCGCTGCAAGGTGTTCGACAAGTTCCCCCGCACCAACATTCCTGATTACTTTCCCAGTTGGGGCGAATATCTGAATTTCGTCAACCTATTAGTGGAGACCAAATGCATCGATAACGCGAAGAAGATTTGGTGGGACATTCGGCCGCATCCGAACTTCCCCACGCTCGAGTTCCGCATTTGCGACGTTCCCATGCGTGCCGACGAGACCATTGCCATCGCTGCCCTCATTCAGGCCACTGTCGCCAAGCTCTATAAGCTTCATGCCGCCAACCAAGGCTTTCGTCTCTACCGGCGCGCGCTCATCATGGAAAACAAATGGCGCGCCTTGCGCTATGGCCTCGATGGCAAGCTCATTGATTTTGGCAAGAAGATCGAAGTGCCCCTCCGCGACCTAATCCTCGAGTATCTCGACTTCGTCGACGACGTTGTGGATGAACTAGGCTCTCGCCGTGAGATCAATTACATCCATCGCATCCTCGAAAACGGCACCGGCGCCGACCGCCAACTGCGCATCTTCCAGGAAACCGGCGATTTGACCAAGGTTGTCGACTACATGATGTACGAGACTGAGTCCAATCTCGTCGACGAGACAGCAAGGGCGGGCGCAGTATGACCACCGCCCTAAGCTCCATGCCCTTTGATCCCGAATTGAAGCAAGGCGCGGATAATGCCGTTTCTGTTTGCCTCAAAATACTGCCTTCCGAAAAAGTTACTCTCATCACCGACCACGCCTGCCAGGAAATTGCCGCCAGCCTCGCCGCTTCGCTCGACGCAGTTGGTTGCACCTATCGCACTTTCATATTGGAAGATCTTGCGCCGCGCCCCCTCGCCAACATGCCGCCGGAGATCCTGGCCGATCTCGAAATCAGCCAGGTCAGTATCTTTGCCGTCCGCGCGCAGGCCAACGAATTGAAGACGCGCATGCAGATGACTGAGGTTGTCAACCGCAAACGCCTCCGCCACGCGCACATGGTCAACATCGAAAAGAAAATTATGCTCGAAGGAATGCGCGCCGACTTCCGCAAGGTCGACGAACTCAGCATTCGCGTAATGGATATTGTTACCAAAGCGAAAACAATCCAGGCCAAAACGCCGGCTGGGACCGACCTCACCGCCCAACTGACGCCCGATTACAAATGGCTCAAGACCAGCGGCATCATCAGTCCTGAAAAATGGGGCAATCTCCCCGGTGGCGAAGTCTTTACCTCGCCTCTGGAGGTCAACGGCACTTTCGTTGTCGACGGCGTTGTCGGCGACTATCTGTGCTGGAAATTCGGCGACCTTGAAAAAACGCCGCTCACCATTCACATCGCGGAAAACCGCGTCGTCGCGGTGCAGTGCGCTAACAAGGCGCTCGAAAGCGAATTCTGGGAATACACCCATCGCGACCCCAATAGCGACCGCGTCGGCGAATTTGCCATCGGCACCAACATCGGCTTAAAGAACGTCATCGGCAACATTCTCCAGGACGAAAAACTTCCCGGCGTCCACATCGCATTCGGCGATCCCTATGGTTCGCACACCGGCGCTCCGTGGACTTCCACCACTCACATCGATGTTGTCGGGCGCTATTTCGATATCTGGGCGGATGGCCGCGAAATCATGTCTCATGGCGAGTTCCTGGTATAGGCCAGCACCTTGATACCCGAACTTCGCAAGCAGTTCAACGAGCATTGGAAGCCGCAGCAGTACACTCGCTTCCTGGCCCGTCTGGATGAGGTTGCTGGTACTCACGTGGCCTTCCGATGCAGCGAGACGCCGGTCTTTCTTCCAAATCCGTTGCTCGACAAGATGGTTCGCTACGGCCGCGAACTTTATGAACAACTCGCCGCCAATCCCGAATATCGCGCCGCGTCTGAGGCGACTATTCCCGCCGAGTTCCGCGTGCCACATGAGGCCCCTGATCCGCTATTTGTACAGGCTGATTTTGGCGTAGTCGATGGACCCAACGGCGGCTACGAACCCAAGTTAGTCGAAATCCAGGGCTTCCCATCGCTCTACGGTTTTCAGCCGGCGCTCGCCGATGTTTATCGCGAAGTATACTCGCTGCCGCCGAACCTCCATGCGTTCTTAGACGGCTTCAATAACGACAGCTATCTCCGCCTTCTGACGCACGCCATTATTGGCGGCCATGCCCCCGAAGAGGTCGTACTGCTCGAAATTCAACCTCTCCAGCAGAAAACTCTTTGCGATTTTCGCTTGACGGAGAGCATGCTCGGCGTCCGCCCCGTTTGCGTGAGCGATGTGGAGAAGCGCGGTCGCGAGCTCTATGCCGGCGGCAAACGCATTCGGCGGATTTATAACCGCGTGATTGTCGATGAGCTCGTGCGCACCCGGCCGCCCATGAACTTCCAGTTCACCGACGACTTGGATGTCGAATGGGCCGGTCATCCCAACTGGTTTTTCCGCTTGAGCAAGTTTTCGCTGCCCTGGTTCCGGCATGTATGCGTACCCAAAACGTTCTTCCTGCAGGATCTACCGGATCTGCCGGGGAATCTCGACGAATACGTGTTGAAACCCTTATATTCATTTGCGGGATCGGGCGTGCAGATTGGGCCCAGCCGCGAGTCGATCGCCGCCATACCCCCGGGGGAACGCGCCAACTATATCCTGCAGGAAAAAGTGCATTTCGTACCCACCGTCGATACTCCCGCGGGCCCGACCAAGATCGAAGTCCGCATCATGTATATCTGGAACGGCGAGCTGAAGCCCGTCACAACTATCATCCGCACGGGGCGCGGCAAAATGATGGGCGTCGACTTCAACAAAAACTTGGATTGGGTCGGAGCCTCCGCAGGTTTCCATCTGTCTGAGTAATCCGCCTCAGTGTATGACCACACGATCGGGCATCGGCGGCGTGCGCCCCGCCACACTCAGAATCGTAGAGGCAAAGTTGAGCGAATCGTATGGCTCCCTTATCTCTTGATTCAGCGGCACGCCGTGCCCTTCCATCATCCAAACCGAATGTGTGGAAATGCGGAGAAAACTGCCGTGATTGCCGCCGGGATTAAAATTGCGAACGTTAAAGTTCCAGTGATCGGCGGCGAAAATTTCAAAATCGGATTGAACCAACTCCCTGCGGCGCCGCTCAAAGCGCAGCAAGATCGGACTGATACCCGGCGGCCCTGGTACGTTCGCGCCAATCGGCGAAAAATACTCCGAAATGCTGATCACTCCGTTTGAATAGGCGGTCTGGTGAATCGCCTCCATCCATTCCCGTTCAGTATGCGGTTCAGATAGCCAAACCCCGCGGTCCGACCCAGGTGGAAGGGCGAGCGCCGCATCTTCAAAGATATGCAAGGGCAGCCCAACACACCAAGCTTGCCTGGTGTACCGCACGTCGCCGTTCACTTCTTTCAAATCGCGAACGGGCTGAACCGAAATGCGCCCGTCGTTGCCCATGTGGATGATCAACTGCTTATCTTCGTCTCCATATAGCCAGTAATCCTTATCCGAAAGCGCCACGGCGCTAAAGTCGATCGGGCGCGGCGAAACCGCGGCCTGCGGATTGTTGTGCACGCGCTGCGCCGCCAGCAACGAAAAATAATCGACATGCCGGAACGACCGCTCCTCATCCAGATGTCCCGCCGCATCCACCACCAATCCGTTCTCTGCCGGCCCGGCGATGTAATGCAGCAATTGTCCCGCGGTGTTGCGGTCGCCCAGCTCCAACTCGGGAACTAAGTCCGCAATCTTCTGCTTGAAAGGGTCTTGTGGATCGGCGCGAAATGCCAATAAGTTTCTCAAACTCCGATTGAAATTTGTATACTCCCGCTCTTCGCGCTGCCAATCGTCAAGTTGATCCAACAGCCGGTCCGCTTCGTGACCGGTGCGCGTGCGTTTCAGTCCCTCAGTCTTGCGCGCCGCAATGCGCTCCCCCAACGCGCTCATCTCTTCATCCAATTCGTTCGCCGTGGTTGTCCATGCCGCTCGGTGCTGCTCAATCGTTTGGTCCACGCACTCCGCGGCAGCCTTACGGAGCGCCGGTGAAAGATCTGTTCGCGCCAGCTGCAACAGCAGAATGTGTATTTTGTTCAAGTCGCTATTGCGAAGCCATACCGACGCTCGTTCGTTGCCGTCCACATCTAGCCACGCCGTCGGATAGCGGCTCGCTTGTCCTTTTAGATAAAACGAAGCCGTGCTTTCGGTTGGCACCCGCGAAACCAGCGGATTCAGCCCGGAAAGCTTATAGTCTGAAAGCTGGTGCCGGTTCGTGATGACATGATGCGCTCCGCCTTGCGGGCTGCTGAATAGATCCGGCAGGCTGAATCCTTGGCTAAACACGCCGGCCACGTTGTTCATCCCGTGATCTGAAACCATAACTATCGTGGTGTCCTCCGCCAAAGGGCTCGATTTGATAGCGCCCCATAGCCGTCCCACCATCGCGTCCAGCCGCTTCAGCTGCGACATTAGAGCTTCCGGATCATTGTTGGCGTGGCCAATGTGATCGATCTCGCCGGTGTAGTAGTCTATGTAAAAAATTTCCGGCTGCGCCAAGGCTTTCTTGTCATCGGCTTCGGTCTGTGCGAGCAGCGTCTCATCGAATGATGGGCTGCCGCTCCCCTCCACCATCGACATCACTGCCTTCCCCGAGAAATGCCGTTCTAATGCGTGCGCCAAATTCGTCCAGTCGACGCCTCGGGCAAATAGCTGAGGACTTTCAAATACTTCCTGTGGCGGCCATCGGTCGGAAACCAGCGGAATGCCGGCGCGATCCAGCACTTCCACGCCCGGCATATCCACGCGCAGCTTGCGGGCATAGCCCAGATAAAACGGGAAAAAATTCAGGTAGTCGTAGGTATGGCCGGTGTACCGGTCGTACTCCACATTCCCGCGAATGATGGCATGCCGCCCTGTGTCGAGCATCGACCACGATGGCGCCGAAAGGCTGATCCCTCGCGTGTAAAAATTGTCGAAGACGGTGCCTTGCTCGGCAAATACGTGCGTAATCCACGGCAAGCGCGACTTGCCCGTTTCAGGATCGAAGCTGCGCATCGCATCATACAGGCGATCGGCATTCAATCCATCGACTTTTATGACCAGTAAGCGCCGTTCCCGCCGTTCGGAACGTGTGCCGGTCTGTGCGCATAGCGCGGTAACGGCAATGAATGGAACAAGAAAACCAACGGCACGGTTCACTTTGGCAGGTCGGGGACTTTGGCGGCTTCCACTTCCGTGACTGAGGCGATGTCGCCGCGCGTGGGTGGAATCGTTGATTCCGTGCCCGTTGTGCGCGTGCTCGTCAGCGGACCGCCATCCACATCGAGTAGACGAGGCCCGGCTTTTATTCCGGCTTCGGCGCGATCGCAATCCGCTTGTAGCAAGGGATCCGCTGACAAGGCTCTAACTGCGCTAATTGTCGACACCGCTCTTGCTCGAATGTTGCGCGCGGTCACCCCCGGCGTCAGTTCCGCCAGTGTATTGACTGCGGCCCGAACTTGTTCGGCTGGATAAGGCACCTCGGGATCGGCACCGGCAACTACCAGCTTGTCAAGGAACCTAAGGTTATAGTCGATTCGCCGTTGCCGAATCAAAACCTGGCCGTTCCAACTGCCTTCTTTCGCCCGCCGCGAGTAGACGCCAAATGTCGCTTGCCGGAATAAAGCATCCGATAGTTGTTGCCCGTATGTACGCCCGAATTCAGCCAGTTC
>JBARMQ010000009.1:0-2027 GCA_049802535.1 Bryobacteraceae bacterium
ATGTGTCGGAGAGAAGAATTGGTGTCACTGCTCGCCGAAGACATCTCGGAGTCTTCGGACGGCTCGGCGAGCATTCTTATTAGAAGGTCCAAAATCGATACAACGGGGGAGGGGGCTAGCGCGTATTTGTCGCCGCTGACGATGCGATTGGTATCGGAGTGGCTGAAGGCATCAGGGTTGAAAGCGGGGCCAGTGTTTGTGCGGGTTCATGGTGCTGTTGGCAGAGGACCCGCGTTGACGCCGCAGGTTGTATCGACGGTGTTTAGGAAGGTTGGTCAGTGGATAGGATTAGATAAAGAAGAGTGGGAGAAGATATCCGGGCATTCCGCAAGGGTTGGGGCGGCACAGGATTTGCTGGCGTTGAACATTGATCTTTCATCCGTGATGCAAGCAGGCCGGTGGCGAGACACAAGAATGCCGATGAGATATGGCGAAAAGGTACTAGCTTCGCGCGGCGCAATGGCGAGGGCAGCGAAGAGTCAGGGACGAATCTGAAGCACATGAGTTAAACAATATTCGGTCGTTTCGCTGCATATGCGACAGCCACGTTCTTGGTTATCGCATGCGGTGAACTTCCGGGGATCCGTTATCAGTTGCAGCTTCCCGCCCCAGTGCCAAAGTCTACCTGTGCCGAACTCGCGAAGGTCTTGTCGGAGGACCTAAGTTTCCCGATCACGTCAATTTCCGATTCGTTTACATGCACCGCGTCTGCCTCGCCGTCGCCGGGCGAGTGCAGGGACAGCACGAACAGCCCGGCCAACGAAGAAGTATCCGGACCGGGAGAAGTTGTCGGTGCGGTTTGAACGGTTTTGGGGCGGCGTATTGACCGTCTTAGCGAGTTGACGCCCTGAAATATCGAGCGCGTGTCGCTTTATGGGACGCAAATCCGATGTAGGAAATAGACCATCCACGACTTACTGAGGAGTACTGCATGTCAATCGCAAAAAGACTCGCTCTCGCATTGACCGCCGCTATTATCTTTTCGGCACACCCGACACCGAGCTTTGCACATCCTGAGGATAATTGGATTGAGCTTTACAGTGACTCCCCAACCAACGACGAGAGCGTTTGGGATTACATCATGAGCTGGCTTTGATAACTTGCGTGCTCCATCAGAAGAGCTCCGCTCCGAAGCGGATAGTTTAAACGGGGCGCGCAGAATTTCACAGTGATTCGGAATACCGGGCATGCGACAAGCATAGGCGTTGGTGGAGTCCCCCTAAACAGACGATGAGCATGGATCGTTACAGTCGACGCGAGTCGATGGGCGGCCGTGGACGCCGCAACCTAAAGAGCAAATAAGTACATTGTCGGCTTTGGCTATTATTGGCAGATCCGTCAGGACGGCGGCTTCGAAGCAGTCGGCGCCTACGGGCAATCGGTGACGATTTACCCGAAGGAACACCTGGACATGTGAATTCAACGATACAGTGGGATTTTACTCATCACGGCCGATCATGACGCCAAATCAATCGCTAACCGCGGTGTCGCTTCCGCTGCGATAAATCAGTGCGAGCAGCGTCACGCTGCCGCAGGTTGCGAGGCTCAGCGCCATGCCCGCGGCGAGCGACCAATCGTGTTGCAGATACCCGTGCAGCACTCCCAGCGCCTGCAGCGCGTTAAAGCCTCCAAAAGTGAGCAGGGATACGCCCTTGGCCTGCTTGCTGCGCCAAATGGTCAACGCCTGCGGCACAAAGAGCAGGGCGTTCAATCCCATGCCGAAGCCAAAGATCAGTGCGATAGCGTCCTTCATCTCAAAAATCGAAGCGTATGGTGGCCTCCGCGGTGCGGGGCTGTGCTACCCAGCCGATGTTGTTGGGTAGACCGGAGAAGGTCTTCGCGGTGAAATCTTCGAAATAGTACTGGTTGAGGAGGTTTTTCCCAGAGAGTGCGAACTCCCAAGCGCCGCGCTTGATGGAGGCACGCAGGCTCAAGAGTTTGACCGAGTCCATGACATCGACATTCGAGGTATCCCAGTACTTCTTGCCGCGGTATTCGAAGTCCATGCGTAACGCAGCCGTATAGAC
>JBARMQ010000010.1:0-5601 GCA_049802535.1 Bryobacteraceae bacterium
CAGTTGCCATACCCCAGCCACTTTCGAATGCCGTGACCAAGCAAACCGAACCATACCGACCCTTCCCGGTCTTGAATGATCGACGAGACGGTTCCTTTGCCGAAACCCTGAGCTTCTGAAATGATCGTCCAATGACCCTGCGCGTAACGACCCACATCTGAGCCGAAACTGGCAAGCAGATCTCCCGCCCGATCCTCCGTCAAACTGAGATAAGTCGCGTCGCCCGGCCGGTTCCGAGCAGTATTGCGCACCTCGAAATGGTGCGCGCCCGGCTCGAGCATCGCAATGTGTCTTGGTCCCCGCGCCCATAACTCCCCATTGGCTCTCCTCAACAGACATTTCCAGACGTCTGCCGGAAGTCCGGATTCGGGTCCATATTTCAGCAACTCTCCTTGAGAAAGTTCGCACAGACCTCTTCCGCATCCGAAGAAAACACTTCCATCGGCATTGGCCAGGACGCTGCTCACAGACTTTGGATCGATGTGGCTGCTGTCGCTGGAAAACAGCGGAGAGACCTCCCACGAAAGCCCCTCGTCCGGCGATTTCACGGCCAAAAGACCAAACTGGGTAACCGCATAGATCGTTCCGTCAACTGAAGCCGCCAGACTCGAGTTGTACGGGATTTTAAGGTCATGATGCAAATACGTGACGCTCGAAAACCTTCGCGGCCCCTTCATGACCGCCAACCCGCTGCGCGTTCCCACCCACAACCGGCCGTCGCGGTCCAGGCTCAACGCTCGAACAAAATCGCCGGGAAGCCCGTCTTTCCTGTCAAACTCCCAAAAGCGTGATCCATCGTATTCATAAAGGCCGTTCTCCGTGCCAATCCAAAGAAAGCCCGCACGGTCCTGCAACACGCAATTGACGCTCAGATTTCCCAGACCATCAACGTAGTCTTTGAAAGAATACTGCTGTCCCAAGGCGGCGGCCGTGATGCAACAAAGCATCAGGATACAAATGGCCGGTCGCTTCAGGCGCGTGCGCATGCTGTCTACTTATCGGCAACAGTAGGCCGCTCCAATATAGCGGCGCATGTTGCGTAGACCGCAGAAGGTCGGCTGGGCCATTTTCTTCAATCGAAGTTGGCAGTAAGGTTGTAGCAGCGTCCGCTTCGAGGCGGGTCGCCGCTATGACGTCTGACGATTGGCGTGAGGCGTTCAGCGATGTATCCGGCGGCTCAGGAATGCGGGGATATCGCGGGAACCATGCGTGATCGCCACGATCCCGATGGGGCGCCGCTCAGCCTGGTAAATCACGAGATAAGCGCCGACCGGCCAGAACAAAACCTGATGTGATGTGACGTCTTCGCGCCGGTGTCCCATGCCAGGAGTTCGCCAAAGCGCTTCAAACGCATCGAATAGCTTTTCTATCCAGCGGTCGGCTGCGTCGATATTGTCTGCGGCGATGTACTCCCAGATGTCGTCCAGATCAGAGTCCGCATCGACACTGAGGACATAGCCGCTCACCCGTGCGGCTTCCGGCGCTCGGCGGATTTGCGCCGCAGCCGGGCGCGCGCCTCGGACGGGTCAACGGTCTCGCCGCGGTCAAGTGAGACGAGGCGTCGCCCAACCTCCCCGTTGAACTCCGCCAGTTGAGCGGCGCGCCCGGCGTCGTGTTCCTCCAGAAGCCGGAGAGCTTCACGAACGACTTCGCTCGCCGAGTTGTAGCGGCCCGTTCCGACCTTGGCGCTGACGAATTTCTCCAGCTCCGGTGTAAGCGATACGTTCATGGCACGCCCTCCTATACGTAAGCCTAGCGGCTATAACAAAGACTGTCAATGTATGTTATTGAAACATTTCCATTCCCCTTTGTTGTACCGTGTGATAAGGTCCACTCTCACACCTGTTGGGAGGTAGCGTGTGGATATCAACGATCTGTTGTCAATGGGTCGTGGGGCCTTCCAGTTGCGGGCATAAGGAGGAACATGTGAAGGCATTGCCCGAATCGGTAAGGGTCACACAATCGCGCGCGTCGGCGCGGTGCTGCAAATGAACGTGGCCGATTACTTCCGCCATGGGCGGCGCAGGTGGGTGCGGCTGCACGAAAGGGCGGCAAGGAGCACGAAGCGCCCTGCATTTCCCAAGCCGGAGTTGTTCCTGGATGCGCATATCGAAGCCGCTGGCCTCGCGGCGGACGTGGGCGGGGCGTTATTTCGCACGACGGGCCGCACGACCGGCGTGCAGCATCGCATGACGCCTATCGGGTGATAGAGCGCCGCGCGCGCCAGGCGGGCATCAAAACGAAAATCGGCAATCACAGCCCGCGCGCTCGATGAATACGCGAAGGTGGTGATTTGATGTCTTACGAGCCAGAACTACACTTGAGGACTCAAGCCGATATTGACCAGTTTGAAAACTATGTCCGACTGAGCTTTTCTCGGCACAGATTGCCAGTAGAACGATACTCTCAGACTCTATTTTCGCAACTTCCTCACATGCCAGGATATGGTTGCGTCAATAGGCCCTTTCAATTTGTTGAGTATGAAATCAGATGCCTGGAAGGATTGGGGGATAGCAGCACCAAGCCAGCACAGTCTTTTAGCGAGAAGGGCCAGTTACACGGTTTCATGCACAAGCACTTTTTTGTGCCAGGATACAAGCATTTAGGGGTCAATGCCGAGCTCGCTTGGAAACTTGATAAGCCCAACTCAGGCAAATTGCCTCAGATGATACAGCAGGTTGCGAAGCGACATAACAACAACCGTACAGAGGCAGACACGCAACAATTCTCCGCCGAACTGGCGAAGAAATTCGTTTATGGCCCTGATGGATTGCTATACAGGCTCTCGGGCAAAGCCACAGGTGATTGGATTATTTTTCTTCCCCACGAAAGCAAAAATTACTATCTCTGCATAGCAAAACATGATGAGGATGACTTCATCCTGGAAGCAATCCAACAGTGCGCTGCTGAGTCTCCGTTTATCACCGATGTTTTAGCGCGGCCTACGCAACGTTGAGGTGAGCTTCAGCGAGATTGAGCGGGTGGGGATTTATTTTAATAGCTGCTCCTCTGCCTAAACCGCGTAAGCAGCACCGACATTGCCTCGGTAAGTGCAAACTCCGCGTCTTCTTTTGTGATGCCATCCGCCCGTCGGTGTTCAACCGTAACCACAACACGGTAATCATCTGTTTCGTGAGGGGGTGTTCCAAATCCTATTCCTCCACGTCGGCGGCGGTGATGGTATCGCGGGAAGTGTGCCAGACGCGCAACACACGCACATGCCGCTCCTCCTCCCGGATATGAAAAATGATTCGGTAAACACCGTTTCTCTTGCCGTAAAGCAGATGTCGGGCGGGATAGCCAAGCTCTTCCGCCTCGGGAATGACGGGGCAGCGGGCGGGCATTTCGTCAAGGCTGAATATGGCCTTGAATAATCCTGTGAGCCACTTCCACGCGTGCATGGGAGCGGCTTCGCGGATGCGTTCAAACGCGGCATAGGCGTCCGCTTCGGCAGGGGCGGCAAGACTAACGCGGTAGGCCATACTTGGCCCGCATCTCGTCAAATACCTGGGCGGCGGGTTTCAGTTCGCCGCGTTCCGCGCTCGCCATTGCCTCCTGAATGGCCGCAAGCGTTTCCATATGGTGCAGGCGGTCAAGCATGAGCTGATAGCTTGCCGCGTCCTGTACGACGACTTCCGCCTTGCCGTTCACCGTCAGCACTTCCGGGGCTTGTGTCTCTTTCAGCCGCGCGACGTGGGCTTTGTGATTGCGCAGGAAGTCGGTCAGTGAGTGGATTTCACGAGTATCAAGGATGGGAGTTTTCATCAATCAATTATCTGATAATTATAGGTCGAATGTCCTAGTCGGAAGGTCATTGCAATTCTGCAAACGTTGGTTTGGCCGTTAAGAGGAAAGCCTAGACTTCGGGGATACATTATGCACGTCGCAACACCAGGGAATCCGGGCCTTCCGCGCATATGCAAAATTCGTGAATTGTGAACAGACTATTTCCGGTTTGCCCGCGACACGACCCCAACCGGAAACAATCTGCTGCGTAGCCGAAAACGCACGGATTATGATACATTTCATCGGAAGGTGAGAATGGCCTTTTGGAACCGCGATCCGTGGGAAAAGGAGTTCAACTCCAACACGAAGAAGATGCGTGCCTCTTTGGCACAACTCGCAGACCTCGGGCTAGACCTCATCGAGCTGGAAACGCAGATGCCAAACGTTTCTGCTGCGTCATTGGTCCCGCAGATAGAAATAGCAATCGGCGCTAACTCTTGGTCTTAACTCAAACGCACTGAAAAAGATTGTCCAGACTGTCGGCGAATGTCACTCCACAGAGTTGTTCCTGAATCAAGTAAGCAGCATTGGTTCGATCACAAAGCAGCAAGGCGACAGTCAGGACGCGCTGCTCAGGCTAGCTAACAGGCAGGACCTCAGTCGCACTTGGACCGACGAAAACCTAGCGCGAGCTGGACAGTCTATGTCGCGAATTGTCGGAACGATGGACACGATGAGGACCGCCTGCTGGTGGGTGGTGCTGGCATTATTCGCAAAGGGCTATTGCAGTGGGTCTGCCCGTGCTGAACACGTGGCTCGGAGACTTGATACTAACTCGCGGATTCTAGTCGATCTGGCGCGCGCCCGTCGAAAACTATTTAACGACGCTGCTTGAGGCCATAGTCAGATTGGCGGCGAAAAAGAACGGATAAATTCTGTTCAACCCGGGCTGCATCGCTACCGCCCCGCGCCGTTTCAGGTTCGAAAACCTTGTCGCTAGCCCCATTTCAAAGTTTTTGATATTCTCTTGCCTACCATGCCCGCTATCTCACCGCTGCTGCGATGGCTCATTCCCTCCTCTGTAGTGACAATGCGGCTATGTCAGGCAGTTCACCTATGTACGTTAACGTGCCCATCACAGCGTAGAAAAGGGCAACTCGGCTATCGTCAACAGGAGAGGAGGAGCATGGATTCAAAGACTCTAGCGTTGGTTATCTTCAGCGTGGGATGTGGTTTGATGGCGGGCGGCTGGGGTTTCCGCGACGGTGTTGCGCGGCTGATATCCGAAGGATGGTGCCCCTCTCCGGCTGCAAGAATTCAATATCGCATATTTCGCTTATCTAGCGTGCTCGGAGCCGTCGCGGCCTTTATTGCCGGAAGGTGGCTCTCCCGAACACCGGATCAGTGGGCTAGCATAATTATTCACGCCCTAGTTGCCGTTGTTATCGGGTATGGATTTGCTCGAAGGATGGCTCGTGTTCTTCCATTTTTACCGTCTGCTCGAGGTGGCAGTGTAGCCGCTCCTAGAGTGGGCTCAATGAATTCGCAGCGTTTATTCGTACGCATCCCATGAACACCGCGAGCGAGCTGACGGAGATTGCGAATGGGGGTAAGGAGATGTTAGCTGAGTTTCGGCGCAGGCCAGTTATGCGGCAGCAGCTCTTCGAGCTTTTGAATAGAGTGGGATGAGATGCGGGCGAGCACATCGTGAAACCAGGCGAACGGGTCGACTTTGTTCAGTTCGCAAGAACTGACGAAGCTGCGCAGAACGGCCATGGTTGTTCCGCCGCGATCGCTGCCTAAGAAAGTCCAGTTATGGCGACCCACGGCGATGCCGCGCAGCGAACGCTCCGTCCGGTTATTGTCGATGGACAG
>JBARMQ010000011.1:0-4923 GCA_049802535.1 Bryobacteraceae bacterium
GAACGGTAGTGTACATGTCTTTCTGGCCGTGGATGCGCACCAACTCCTTGTCTTTGGTGTCCTTGATGATGATCTCGTTGTAACCACCACCGCCCTTGGTCGTGTTGCTTCGGAACCCCATGATTTCTGCTGAATCCGGGCAGAACGGCGGCGCGTTCACGTCGACGGAGGCGGGTAAATACGGTGGGACTTGCTGGCCATTGTAGACTGAACCCGTAATGAGCGGTTGGTCAGGGTCGCCTTCTAGGAAAGTGACGACCACTTCTTGCCCAACCCGCGGTATGCTGATGGCCCCCCAGCCGTTGCCCGCCCAGGTCTGAGCCACTCGGATCCAGCAAGAACTCTTCTCGTTTCTTGGCCCTTTCCGGTCCCAGTGGAAATGGACTTTGATGCGACCGAAGTCCTGAGTTATCTCTTCGCCCTCTTTGCCGACAACGATTGCCGTCTGTGACCCCTGAATGACAGGTTTCGGGCTTACACGAGCTGGGCGGAACGAAGTAGAGGATGGTATGCATTCGAACGTGTTGGTGTATAGATCGGCTTGCCCGGATTCGGAACCGCTCATGAAATTGGCGGGTAGACTCGCGCTGTGATGTATATGAGTTAATAGATATTCGCGGTTCTGGTCTGTGCGGAAATGGCCGGTCAGAGTGAACTTGTGGCCACTCGTGAAGCTTCGGCAATCGCTGTTCCCTGCTATACAGAGTCTTCCGGTGGCACTTTCTTCCATTCGTATTCTCGCCAATGTCTCACCTTGAGGCTGAAGTGGATATATCCCTGGAAAGTCATAAATTTCAAGGCTCTCCTTCCCTTTCAGCGTCGCGAGCATCGAAGACCCCGGATCCTTAAAGTTGAACTCGTTCAGCGTGTGGGTATCGGAATATACTTGCTGCGATGGTTGCCAGTTGCTGACGACATCGTCAGCTCGTTGGCCGAGGCTTGGAGGATGGTATCGGGCCTGAGCCTGGAAAGGACAATTGGGGTACGCAGCGGGAGAATCCGCGAAGATCAGGGTGTGTTTTCCTTCGCCGTGCACGAAGAAGTAGGAGATCCCTTCTTCTTCGATAAGGCGCGAGACAAAATTAAAGTCTGTTTCTCGGTACTGAACGCAATACTCGCGTTTGCGATAGGTCTTGGTCAACTTCTGCATGCTGAAGTCGATCTGCTTTTCCGAGAAGAGTTGCTTGATGATCTCCAATACCGATTGGTCTTGAAACACCCGGCAGTCCGCTGTACGCGTTAGCACCCAGAACTTGGGGACCAACTCTGCCCGATAAGCTATCAGTCCTTGTTCGGGGCCGATCTGACCGAATCGGCTGATTATTCCATTGAAATAGCGATCTTGTTCGCCCGCTAGCGACACGCGGATGGTAGCCGGCTCGCCGACCACTTTGTCGAAATCGATGGAGTCTTCAGTCGAGAGAAGGTCCAAATCAAATCGGAAAAGTTGTGACAAACCGTCGTAGCCACCGAAGCCCCGCAAGAGAAGAACATCTTCTCCAAGTGCCGTGGTAATCGCGATTCGGCGATTTTCTTGGGTGTACTTCACGGGGTCTGCGATAGCGGACATAGACGCACTCGACAATTTAAGCGGCTAGTCGCCCCTCCAGAATGGTATCGTTGGTGTCCTTGTCCCATCCCTCTCTATTGAGCCAAGAGGAGAGACCCAGGAGAGGGGCAAAGTCGCCCTCGTCGACGGTTCTGCAAGCTGGGACGTCGTCGCCTCTAAGTATTAGCTGGATATCGAAGCGGAGTGTAGGACCCACGAAGAAGGTTACCAAATCGCGCAATTCGAGCAGCGCCTTGCCGCCTGGCAGAAATGCTTTGAACCGTTTGTAGCTCATCGGCCCGAGTTGAACTCGAAATTCAGACTGCGGATTGAGCACTGCATCGCCCGCCACGGCTCCAAAGCTCAGTTGATTATGGTCTCCTTCTGAAAGCATGTAGGAAAGATTGTCGTGTTCTAGCGGGAACCAACGGGACCGAAATTGTTCAATTTCCACATTCAATCCGAAGTAGTCCCGGAGTATTCCCCTGAGAGCGATTGCGCTATGTGGCCGCTGAGCAATCAAACCTGCATAAAACAACAACGCCTGATCGGGAATTTGCAACTGCCGGCGCACTGTCGGCTCTCCAAGACCAATTAAGTCGAACAGGTATTGAGTAAAGCGGCTACCTTTGGAGGAGGGATGGTGGACCTCTCGTTCATAGAGGACGGGGAAATGGTGGCGCTCCCAAGAACGGTAAAAAAGCGAAACGAGTCTGTGATGAAAGATATCGAAGAACTCTGCCGTTGCGTGATCGTCTTCCCTCTCAAGGTCGATGAGGTGTTCGGTATACCAAGCCGGTAGACGACCCAGCGGGCCAATGAGGCCCATGAAAGACACGGTCATTTCAGGCAAGTCACCAGTTACGTGCTTGATCAGATCGTAGATTGCGCTAGCCGGAAATGCGTTCGAGATGTGGCCTCGAAATCGAACTACCTCATTCCGGAAGCTCGCGGCTTCTCCCACGGGTTGCCGTTCTGGAGAAAACCATAACAGCAGCCGCACTGCCTGAAAGAAGTCAAAACTCTGCGGACGTTCAAAGAGGGAGAGCTCTACATTACGATCTGTTCGCCTGCCCGCGGCTTCCATTTCTTTAGAACCTCCTTCCGTTGATCTCGATTGACCGTGGCAATCGTCTGAGTAAACGAGTTGATTGCGCCATACAAACCCAAGAATCGCTCTAGCAAAGACGAGAAAAGGAAAGGACCGCCGGGAGCATAATTCTCCTCGGTGAATTCTATCTCGGTTTGGAGGCCGCGAGCGAACACAAGACCCTCAGCTGAGCTCATGGGCGCAATATGCAGCCTGCTTGAAATCGAAGAAATGCCCTCGATCTCCTTTCGGACAGCAGGGTTATTTGAAAAGTTATAAAGCGATAAAATCTCCCGAAACGCGTCCGCGCCCAAGGCCCCCTGTATTTCCTTCCCTCCTAACGAAAGATGATTCAGCGCTAAATGAGAAATGATGCGCCATTGAAGGCCGTTACGAAGAGCGGGACGGAGCGACGGAGTCGGTCTATGTAGAAAGCGCACCTGGACCATGGGGTTCATCTCCATCCCCAGTTCCCCAAATTTATATCTCAACTCGAGTTTTGCGGGGACGTCGCGATTGGTACAGGTCAGGTCAGCAGATATCGTCTCATCTGCTATGGTTGTCGGGCGGAAGTCTAAGTCAACCAACGCTAGATAAACGTCGGTCCCATTGTCGGAATGGTCGGTGTCGTGGTCGTGACGCCTCTCTGCCGATGGCCGCCTGCTCGCATGCCAATATGCGTTTGTTTGCTTTTCGTCATAGGAATGCCGAAGAGAATAGAAAGGGTAATATTCTTTGCTCTGAGATCCAAGGCCCCTGATTGCGGTTACCCTATCGATTGAGTAGACCTCGTGAGCAGATTGGGAATGAAGGTCGGGCACCACACGATACTCATTGCGAGAATGAGTCAATCGGATCGGCTCAGCTGTTTTCGAAAAAAGATTGACAATTGGCGTGCATCCGAGGCGGAACGTTTCTGCGGAAATTGCATTCTCGATAGTCTCAAGGCGCTCTGCTCGAGGAAATTCGCTTAACAGCAGAAACATCTCGAAGCGCTTGGCGTTTGAAGCCAACGCGGCTAAGCGCAATCCTGCCAGGTCGAAGAAGTGGAATTTCTTGGGAAAGCTCAGGTACTCCTGCAGGAGACGGTAGCCGAGGAAGCTTCTTTCCGCATACGGAAGAACGCCTTCATCAACGCCGAAGCCCACCTCGCGAATACAATCGACGGGAAGCGTCACAGAGCGCTTGTTCTGCCCTGTATTAGCCGAAGTTAGAATCACACGAAAGACATTGTTAAAGATCAGTTCGTACAGCGTGCTGACGACTGATGGATCGCCGTCAATGTAGAGGCGAAGTTGGTCGACGGCCATGGACGTAAAAGACGTCTCTGTGGGATTCTCAAAGTCGATCCGAATTGCAGCGACTGCGCGGTCGCCTTTAAATTCGCTTGGGAAAGTTCCTGGCCGCCTGATAGAAGCACCGGTAATCTTTAAGGGGACAAGCGTAACTGGGTAACAAGATCTGAAGCTACAGTGGATGCCTAGATCTTGTAACGGGCGAGTTCGGATCTGAGTTCCTCGTTCAACAAAGCTTGCGCGCGGAGAGGCACTTCCGCCGGAACCACCTTCGAACTGGGCAATCGCCATTGAAGGGACTGGTCTCAAGTAATGAGGGTAGAGAAGGTCAAGGAGTGAATTGGTGATCTCCGGAAACTCGTCGTCCAGCTTGTGCCGAATACGCCCGGCAATTAGGGCGAAAGCCTCAATCAGCCTTTCAACGTGCGGGTCTCCACAGTCTTTTTCCTCAAGTTTAAGTCTGGAAGCTTGCGGGTACTTACGAGCGAACTCGGCACCCATCTCTCGAATGAAGCGAAGTTCGCTCTCGTAATACGTAAAAAGATCGCTCATGCGGCGCCCTCGACAGTCACCAGCGCCTTATCGGCATGGAGGACCGTATCGAATTGGACCAATTCCGGCGAGGGCTCGACTTGGAGCAGGCCTGTAATTTGAAATCGCAGAATTGGTAAAAGAGGATCTGATTTCTCTGCAATTACCTTTACCGCTTTCAAACGTGGTTCGAAGCGAGTCACAACGTCCTGAATCGCAAGCCGTAGAATGGCCTGCTCTTCGGAGTTGTTTACGTTGATAGAGGTGAAGTCGGCTAGACCGTATGTAAGAAGTGATTTGGAGCACTGCTCAAAACCCGAGGGGACGGCTTCTTTGGGGCACTTTGTATTTAGAAGAGCATTCAAGTGCAGACGAACGGACTCGATTAAGTCGCTAAGGCCAACTGATTGAGCTGGTCCGCGCTTTTTTGACCGTTCGCCGCCGTCGCCTCGAAGCCG
>JBARMQ010000012.1:0-9427 GCA_049802535.1 Bryobacteraceae bacterium
CCCTTGAGGAGCCTACGGACCATGTTGGCCCCCATTCTTCCGAGGCCGACCATTCCAAGTTGCATCGAATTTATTCCTTCCCAGCCGTGAGGGGATCGCCTTATGGGATACTTAGCGGTTGCCACGATCACGAAGTATCGGGTAAAACTGGACCCATGTCATGTCCGTTTTGGCGACATTGGCTATATGGCAGCCGGCACACTCGGCGATCGAGGATTCCGCGACCACCTTCTCGTATGGGAGCGGGTGATGCCCGAACGTGAAGAAGCCCCAACCGTTCGTATTCGGGAAGCGCTTGCTGTCCTTTACCGACGCATCAATGCCATTAAATTCGCCGTTGAAGAACCCGCGACCGGAGGGTTCCGTCCGCGAGCCGTCGGGGAAGGTTGGATTGAGAATACGAGTCAGTTCTTTTATGAACACCGTGCCTTCCGGAAACACCCCCGTCTTCAGATAGGCATCCAGATTGGGAGCCTCTACGTAAACGTGATGGAACTCGGGAAAGTTGGCCTGTCCTCCGTTTAGCGCGTTCGGGGTTACCGGAGCGCCTACGAATACCCAACGGCGATACCCTTGCGGGAGTTGCAGTTTGCCGTCAGAAGTGAACACGGCAGTCGGGTGCTGCGTCTGAGCAGAGACTGGTTGACTGCGGAACAAAATGATCGCTGCTCCTAACAAAGCAAAGGAGCTAGCTGCGTACGACAAGCACCTATTCATTCGTGTGAAACCCTTTCTGTGTGTTGGCTGAAGACAGGTCTTCCGGCTATCGATTCATCACTTTGACTTGAGAACCGGATAGCCATTTACATAAATCCAGTCTGTTGATTTAGCTGGAATGTGACAGCCGAGGCAATCCTTCTTGTAATCGGTGGCCACTTGCTTGTCGGGCGCGTCGGCTTTGAAAAGTGCCCAGCCCCAACCGTCGCCCCAAAGCGGGTTGCCTGGGTAGCGGCCTTTCTCATCTTTAATCAGCACAAACCATACTTTGGTTCCCGAAGCCCAATGCGCGTCACCGGTTGTCATTTGTGCGTGCTCGGTTCCGAATACCTCTTTGACTAGGACCGTGCCGTCGGGGAATTTCCCGGTCTCTCGGTACGCTGCGGCAGTGCCAGGAGATGCATACGTAACGTGCATCTGATTTCCTTTTGGATCGATCACCGTATACGCGCCGAGCGCCTGATACGTATCCCGAACGTCGCCGGGCTTGCTGATATTACCTGCCTTGTCGACAAACTGAAAGCCGTTCGGAGTCTTCTGAGTTTGCGATGGTGCCTGCTGCTCAAATGCTACGAAAACAACAGTCATAAGCAGTAGACCGAATGAATAGCCGCGCATCTTTAGTTCTCCTCTTTCGATTCATTCTGCAGTGCAATACTCCCCCAGGCACCCTTGAAGTTGAGAGTCTGAGAGCTGTGTTTTTCACCAGGAAAGGAGAATCCTGCTCGTGGCTCCATAGCACCTCGCCGTGACGCCATGGCCTCAAACTGCTTTCGCCAGTACTGTCGCTTTCGAGTCAATTACCTCGAGTAAATCGGTCCACGACCTGACGAAAAGGTTGGCTCCCTCGTCCTGCAGTCGCGCGCCTAACGAATCGATATCAATGCCCGCCTGAGAAAACTCTCGGATGATGTCTTTTCCATAAGCGCCGTCCAGATCAAGACTGACGGCGAATTCGTTCTGTTCAGCGAGGGCATGTAACGTTGCCTCGGGCATGGTGTTTACGGTAAAGGGCGCGGCGAGAGCCTTCACATAGAGAAGGGGGGACGCTTGCGGGTCTTTCGTTCCTGTACTGGCCCATAGCAGGCGTTGCGGGCGCACGCCGAAATTGTAGGCGCGATGCCAGCGCGGGGATTGCAGCAGAGACTGGTAGATGTCATGGGTCTTGCCTGCAATCGCAATCCCGAGCTTGTTCGCTAGCTTGGCGGGAACTTCATTTCGTACAGCCACGTCCCAGCGACTGATAAACACCGAAGCCACTGAAGCGACATTCGGGTTCAGTCCGGCTGCTATGCGGCGATCCACACCGCTTAGAAATGCTTGCGCCGCCGCCAGGTACTGCTCTGGCGAAAAGAGGAGAGTGACGTTTACCGGAATGCCCGCGAAAATGGACTCTTCAATAGCGCGTAGGCCTTCGCGAGTGCCAGGGATCTTGATGAAGACATTCGGCCGCCCTACACGCGCATGTAGATTCTTCACCGCTTCCACTGTTCTGGTCGCGTCATGGGCAAGCAGAGGCGACACCTCCAGTGATACCCAGCCGTCAACTCCATCAGTTCTTTCATGAATCGGACGAAATAGGTCCGCGGCGTTAGCAATATCGTCTACTGCGAGTTCAAAAAAGAGGTCCTCACCCAAACTGCCGCTCGCTCGCTTTGCGCGAATCGTTTCGTCATAAGCAGTCGTGCTTTTAATCGCGTGGTCAAAGATACTTGGATTTGACGTGAGCCCTGTAACCGATAATTGGTCGACGTACCGCGCAAGTGTGCCGGTAAGCAGCAAATCGCGCGTGATGTTATCAAGCCAAATGCTTTGACCCGAGTCGTGGAGCAGCTGCGTTGAACTGTTCTTCCGAAGTGTACTCACATCTTGACTCTCGCGCTGCCGATGCGATGTTGGCCACGTGGAATTAGACGGTTGGAAGACTGTCAATTTCTGCAGGTTCGAAGACTGCTGAGCCCTGCGGAAATATGCAGTAGGCGAGCTGTGCATTCAGGGAGTGCGAACCATGCAACCGGAAGGCAGAATCAGAACAACACAAGATGCAAACTTCCGAAGCCACTGGCGGGATTGCCCGATACAAAGTCAGTCTCCGTATAGGGGCGCTCGGATTCGCGCTACTTCGTTATGGCCTTGTGGTGGCAATTGGGTGGATTGCGGCGATGAAGGCTACCGAATACGAAGCGAAAGGCATTCAACCTCTCATCGCGCATAGTCCATTTCTCAGTTGGGGCTATCGGATCTGGACAGTTCGGCAGTTTACAGCGATTATCGGTGCCATCGAACTCCTCATCGCCACCTTAATCGCGCTGCGTCATTGGTCCGCGAAAGCGTCTGCTATCGGCAGCGCGGGAGCGGTCCTGATGTTTATGACGACGCTCTCAATGTTGTTTTCAACGCCTGGATGGGAACCGACTCTGGGAGGTTTTCCGGCACTTTCGGGCGATGTTGGAGAGTTTCTGATTAAGGATATCGTTTTGCTCGGAGCGGCACTCTGGTCTTTGTCGGAGGCTCTGGCAGCAGTCCACGCACAACCGCAACATCCTCGGAAAAGCAATTGAAGTAGGAAGGAAACATGCAAATTCAGCTAACTAAGGAAGTTTTGAAGATTCAAAGTGACGATCCAGTCCCAACCAACCTTGGAACGAAAGCGACGGTGGAGATCGGGACCGAGCTACAGGTGCTGCTGGCAGATGTGTTTGCACTCTACGTAAAGACCAAGAATTTCCATTGGCACGTCAGCGGACCGCATTTCCGCGATTATCATCTGATGTTTGATGAGCAAGCCGATCAGCTATTCGCGATTACAGACGACATTGCGGAGCGCGCCCGGAAGCTGAGCGCGCGCACCATCCGCTCCATCGGCGATGTTGCCCGGTCTCAGCGTCTCAAGGATAACGACCAACCGCACGTCCCTTCCAGGGCAATGCTGCGGGAATTGCTCGAGGATAATCGACGGCTCAATGAGTTTATGCGTTCGACTCACGCCGTGTGCGAGGAACATGGCGACGTTGCAACCGCCGGCCTCCTTGAGAAGTGGATGGACGAAACCGATCGCCGCGTGTGGTTTCTGTCCGAAAGTGTCAGCGGCGAATAGGAGAAAGAAAATGCATTTCAATGACAAAGTAGCGGTAGTTACAGGCGGCAGCTCCGGTATCGGCAAGGAGACCGCAAAGCGCTTACTTGCGCATGGGGCTTCAGTCGTGATCGGAGGAAAAGACGAAGCCAAGCTTCGATCGGCAGCAGCGGAGTTTGACGCCCCTGATCGAATAGAAGTCATGGCGGGAAACATAGCGGATCCGGCAACTGGGGTTGCTCTTGTAGAAAAAGCGGAGCGGCGATTTGGTGGGGTCGACATCCTGGTGAGCAATGCTGGCGTCTTCAAGCCAAAGCCGTTCCTCGATGTGACTGAAGAGGATTACGACTGGTTCCTGGACGTGATTCTAAAAGGGAAGTTTTTTGTTGCGCAGGCCGCAGCAAAGGCAATGCGGAAACGAGGCGGTGGTGCGATTGTGCATACGGGATCCCTGTGGGCGCTCCAGGCAATTGGAGCCACTCCCTCCAGCGCCTATTCTGCAGCAAACGCCGGAGTTCACGCCTTGGTGCACAATCTGGCGATCGAGTTGGCTCCTGACCACATCAGAGTCAACGCCGTGGCCCCCGCGGTTGTCGAGACGCCCATTTACTCGACCTTCCTCAGCAAGGATGAAGTGTCCAAGGTATTGCCCAGTTTCAACGCATTCCATCCATTAGGCAGAATTGGTCAGCCGGCGGACGTTGCTGAAGCGATTCTGTTCTTAGCTTCGGAACAGAGCTCCTGGATTACAGGAGCGATACTGCCCGTCGACGGCGGTGTGATGGCGGGACGCAACTAGAAGGAAAATTATGGCACAGCAATACAACAAGAATCCGCAGGCCATTTCCAGTCTTTCTCCGGAGCAGTATCGGGTGACCCAGCATGACGGAACCGAGCGGCCCTTCAATAACGCCTATTGGGACAACAAAGAGCCTGGAATCTATGTGGATGTCGTCTCAGGAGAGCCGCTGTTCGCTTCCGTTCACAAATTCGACAGCGGTTCTGGCTGGCCTAGCTTCACGAAGCCGATCGAGCCGGAAAACGTGATCGAGAACGATGATGCAAGCCACGGAATGACTCGCACCGAGGCTCGTTCAAAACATGCAGATAGACACTTGGGCCATGTCTTCCCTGACGGGCCGCGGGAAGAGGGTGGTTTGCGCTATTGCATCAATTCCGCCTCTCTCCGCTTTGTTCATCTTAATGATCTCGAAAGAGAAGGATATGGCAGCTACCGTGGAGTTTTCGAAGGTGGAGGGCAACCATGCGTGTTCTAACGACGTCAACAGAGCGAGCGGTACTGGCAGGCGGCTGTTTCTGGGGAATGCAAGATCTCCTGCGCCGGTACTCGGGAGTGATATCGACCCGCGTGGGCTATACGGGTGGGGATGTGCCCAACGCGACGTACCGCAATCATGGCAATCATGCCGAAGCTATAGAAATTACCTTCGACCCTCAAAAGCTGACTTACCGGAAGCTTCTCGAATTTTTCTTCCAGATCCATGATCCGACTACGCGGAACCGCCAGGGCAATGACGCTGGTGCAAGCTATCGGTCCGCGATCTTCTACACGAGCGGCGAGCAGCAAAGGATCGCAAGCGAGACGATAGCTGATGTAGATGCGTCAGGCCTCTGGCCGGGCAAAGTGATAACAGAGGTGGTGGCGGCTGGTCCCTTCTGGGAGGCTGAGCCGGAGCACCAGGACTATTTGGAACGTTATCCTAACGGCTATACCTGCCATTTTGTGCGTCCTGACTGGAAACTTTCAGGTCGAGCTGAGGCTCGCAGGGCCGGCTAGAGGACAACTCGTTCACGCCGGCCGCCACAACTCAGCCGGAGTTTCGAAGTGATGATGATGGCTGGCCTCCGCAGGATATACAGCGCGTGCGTTTATCATGGTACAGTTTTGCGCATGCGCTCGTTGGCGCGTGCATCACCCTCTGGCGGACTTCAACGGCCAGAAGCATTCCTGCAACTGGTCCCACGAAATAAACCCACACCCCAATCCAAAGCCAGGCCGTAAGAGCCGATGAAAACGTGCGGGCGGGGTTCATGCTCATCCCCGAGAGCGGAGCCTCAAACGTAAGAAATACTGCGACTGAAAGCCGGTGAAATATCCCGTGTATTTGGCAAGTGTTGGGCGGTTCGTGACAGAGAGGATGGTTGACATCAGCAGAAAGGACATTAGGAATTCAGCTGCTAAAGCCCACCACACGCCCTTAGGGCCTGGCTGAGTGGCCACATATCTAACTGGCGACCGGCGGAAAGCATCTCCAAATAAGAAAGCAAGAAAGACTACGCCGCTGATGCCGCCCACGAACTGGGCAGCCAAATAGAAAAGCGTATCAAGCGTTTCGATCTTTCCAAGCCGCCAAAACGTGAACGTGATGGCCGACTTGACATGTGCGCCTGACCGGCGCCCAATCGCGAGTAAACCAGAACGATCGAGATTGCTCCCGTCGCCAGGCCGTACGAGATTCGACGAAGGAATGGCGACCTGATCCAGGCATGAAGAGGGGACAGAGGCGACTGCAGTAAGACTGCAAAGGTGCCCGCCGCCACCATGTAAAGGCCAAGTAGGGCGGATTCCATCAGGTATTCGGGCCAGTGTTCGCGCAGTGAATATCTGATCGGGTTTCGCAAGGGCGTGTCGTGCTGCTGCGGTTTCATGCGCCCTGTTGCTTGGCCAGTAGGGGCGCGAGCTTTGCCTTTTGCTCGGCAGTGAATGCATTCACAGGTGTGGTTACGCGAATGAAGGGCATGAATGTTTTCGTCCTCTCAAGCGCATCTTCCTGCAGTCCACCGCAGAATGCGCCCATGAAGATGCGAGCGTGAACACTGTTGTTATTAGTAGGTCTAAGGCACGGCATCGATCCACGACAGCGAATGCTCGCCGCTATCAGCGTCTCTTAAAGCGGCAACATCATCTCTTAAAGCATGGTCGAGCATATTTTTGTGCTCGGCGCTGGCGGACTTGGAATGGCTGTTCTCCGCAATTTGGCGAAGCGGATTGAATTTTCCGACCACTCGGCTGACAAAGGGCAATAAAGGTCGCAGGTGTTGAAGCTTGGGTACGAATGAACGTACGCCCGTTGATGATTTCCGACCTGTGAAACACATTGTTGGAGCGCTTGGACTGCAGAAAAGTACGGGGTCGGGGCTATCACTTTCAGCGTTGCGCCGGGCGGAGAACAAGAGCAGAGTAAAACAAAATCGTCTGTTCTGCGGAGCGCTGGTTGGCATAGCAAGAGTATGGCTAAGACAAACACTATTCACGAGATTGGAATCGCGAGCCAGATCGGGAAATATAGCGATAGCGTGGAGGTGACAAGCGCTCGCCGGCTCTTGTTTATCTCAGGGACACCTGGTCTCACCCCTGAGGGCCATTTGTCCAATGTATTTGTGGAACAGGCGGAACAGGCATGGAGAAATGTTTTCGCGCTATTGGAAGCTGCGAGCATGGGACCGGAGCATCTGGTCAAGGTTTCCCAGTACGTCGTTCGATCGGAAGACATTTCCCGTTACTCGCCGATTCGTACAAAATGGCTGGGAGAGAGTCGGCCGGCTTCAATGCTTGTGGTTGTTCCGGCATTGGTGCGCCCGGAATTTCTGATCGAGATTGAGGCTTATGCCGCAGCCTGAGGCGGGAGGAGAAATAGACAATGCCAAATACAATCCGACTTCTGATTGTTGAAGATCACCCGGTCTTCCGCGAAGGCCTCGGGATGATTGTCGCTTCTCAATCCGATATGGAAGCAGTCGCATTCGCTACAACAATGTCCGAAGCTGTAAATGAGTTTCGACGCTACAAGCCTGACGTGACTCTGATGGACCAGAGGCTTTCTGGATCAACCGGGATAGATGCAATCGTGGCGATTCGCGGTGAGTATCCTCTGGCCCGCATCATAATGCTTTCGACATCCGACGGAGATGTAGTCATTCAGCAGGCGATTCGAGCGGGAGCCGTCGCTTACTTGTTGAAGAGCTCTGGAAAACCGGAAATCCTGAAGACGATTCGCGCCATCCACCACGGCGAGCGTCGCATCTCGCCCGATGTTGCCGAACGACTTGCACAGCATTTCATTGACGATGAACTAACACCCCGTGAGATCGATGTGCTGAGATTGATCCGAGATGGATTTCGAAATAAACAAATAGCGAGTCAGCTTTCCATCGCGGAGACGACCGTTAATTTCCATATCAAGAATCTCGTTAGTAAGCTCCGGGCCAATGACAGGACGCATGCTATGGCCGTCGCCATGAGAAGAGGTCTGTTGGAGGTCTGAGACCGGCGTTTAGACTCTCACCTTTGGCAGGCGCGGCTACTTAAAGGCACGGTCGCCGTTTGCTGAAGCTGGGTAGCCGCTTCTGCAACTAAGGGCGGTATCTCGGACTCTTCGATGCCGAGAATCCGAGCGCACGCTCCAACACTATAGCCGAGAAGAAGTCGCAGGATGAATGAAATCCGCGGTAGCTGGCTTATTCGCGTTAGCGGTCGCAGTCCGGGCTGAAGCAGGGGCCGGGCAAGAGAGACGCATTCCTTGGTGGAGGGCGCGAGGCCTGTTTCCACAGTCAGCTTGACCACGGCTCTTTCCCAGGTCCGAAAATCATCCAGCCGAGGCTGCCTTGAGACGTCAAGACTCCCTATGCTGGCTATCAGCACATCCGCCGCTTGCTGCGGATTCAGAGCTAACAGCAACGCAGTTTGGAACATCGCTCTGCTGTTTTCATCAACAAAGCTCTCCCACTCGCTTCCGAAGCAGATTTGCTCTAGTTCCATATCTATTTTAGGCTCTTTCCTGGCCAGGTCTACTTCCACTCTTGGGCATTTCCTGGAAAGCGGCCACGCCTGATCCGGTAGTCTAAATACTAATGTTTTGCTCAGGGCCCGAGGGATTGAACCAGCGCCCCGCGAAACTAGTGCCGTCGAGCCGATCAAGCGAAGATGCCAGACGAGAGTAGAGCATCCGAAAAGGGCGATCAAACCCTTAAGTATGAGGAAGCAGATCTAATCAGGCGCATTTGCGAGGGCGAGCGCGAATTATTCCAAACGCTTATTCAGCCGCATCAGCGGACAGCTTTCTCTGTCGCTTATTCTGTGTTGAGCAATGCGGCGGACGCGGAAGAAGTCACACAAGAGGCCTTTATCAAGGCATTCAAGAATCTGCGAGGATTCCGTGGGGAAGCGAAATTCAGTACTTGGTTGATTCAGATCACCCTCAATGAAGCTCGAAGACGCTTGCGCTGCAACAGTTCGGGTACTAACCAATCCGAAGACGAAGCGCCGCCAAATGAAGCTGCCGATTACGTCCCGCGGGATCTCGCCGATTGGCGTGAGATTCCGAGCGAAGCTTTAGCGCGGAAGGAGTTACGGCAAACGATCGAACGAACCATCCATCAGCTCCCCCCCATCTATCGCCAAGTGTTACTGCTCCGGGACGTACAGCAGTTGAGCACTCAGGAAACTTCTCAGCTGCTAGAGATTTCAGAAGAATTGGTCAAGACACGTTTGCGACGGGCGAGATTACACATGCGTGAGGCATTAGCGCCGGGCTACGATGGAAGTTGGACCGCCGAGTCGGTAGCATACAGGAGCATCAGGCCGTGGTGATGGAGTTGAGACGCCAGTTAATC
>JBARMQ010000013.1:0-10421 GCA_049802535.1 Bryobacteraceae bacterium
GTACAGACCGGCGTGAGGTTCTGTCAGTGCGGAGGCAATCTCCTGCGAGATGTCCAGCGTCTGTGTGAACAGCCGCGTATGGCGAGAATCCCCAAGCAGACGAGCAAAGACATCCAGGGTGTAGTGACCCGCTGTGAACCGGAATGAGTTGTCGTCCCGTGGGGTGAGGAAGTGATGATTGGCTTCGACACCTGTCTCGCCCACAAATAGGCCGCTGCCTCGCACGAGACTTGTCTCTCCGTAAACCCACACGTTGAAGTTTTGGCGTGACTCGTTCCGCGATAGAGCAACGTACATGCATTCGATCACGCGACCTCGCTTTGAAGTCGAGAACAACAAGGTTCGCAGGTATACCTTTGGCGGTGGCACTTCGTCATCGTGTACCTTGTCCGGCCCTAAATAGATCACGGTTGGCTGCGTCATCTTGACGGTTCCACAACGGAACAGCGTGAGCCACGCCGTCAAAGACGAAACCGCCAGTGCCAACGCCGAAACGATGATTGAGGCGATGCCCAGCATACAGTCGCTATCCTAGACCGTCTCTGACACAGGGGCGCATGAAAGATCAAAAGGCACGCAGACAGTGATCCGGGTGCCCCTTGCAGGTCCACACGGTTCACCCGTTCAAGATTCTTTTTGCGCTAATTTGTGCTAAGTTTCGCTGATTTCCACAGGCCAACCCATTGATTGCACTAAAAACCTTAATATCAGTTCTTGACATATGGTGATAATGTGTGCTTGACATCCAATCGGTTAATTGATTTAATGCACTTAAGGGGGAATAGGCCAAAAACACATGACACCCACCAGAACAGACGCGGCCCGGACGAATCTCCGGGAAGGAATCAGGAAAATGGAAAAGGCAGGGATGAGTCCAGCAGCACGTGTGCGGCGCGAATTCCGCTTAGGTCGTCCGCCGCGCCCGCTGCCGGATGGCGTGATGCCGGAACAACTCCACCCCGCCGTCACGTGGCAGCGAGCCAAGGATGCGCTCGCAGACTTCCGTAGGCGCATGGCGGACGCCGAATTGAAGCCAGAGCACGTGGACGCCGCAATCATCTACGTCACACGCGCATACGCCGAACGCCCGTGCTTTTTGCGGTTGGAAGATTCGGTCAGACCGGCTGCGCTAAATTTGCTGGCCCGTGAAGACGTGATTGCGCTGGGAATGATCTTCGTGCAGTTTGACGCGCGCGCCAAGCAGCGGGCGATTTTCCCGCATCTGTTTTTCGGCCTGAATCGGCGCGGTATGGCTGTTCTGAAAGAAGCCGCCGCACTCGAATACACAGCCGGAGCGGTGCTCAAGGACGTGCACGAAGCATAACGCACAAGATTCGCCGCCCAACCGGAAGGGGCTGGGCCAACGCGGAAGCGGTCCCCCACAGCGGGGACACGGAAGCCGCGAAGCAACACCGCAACACAGTGCTGTCCGGTGAGAAAGCACCGGGCCGTCACGTTAGCTGCTCGCTAGTACGTGAGACGCAGGACGTGGTGCTGTAAACCGCAATCTTCACGGCGCGTGGGAGAGACGCGATATGAAGAGGCGGCACTTCAAAGAATGAGGAATTACAGACCATGTTTACCAACAAAAGCGGCAACATCTACGAAGCCAGGCAGTCCCGTGCTTCGATCACAGCGCAGATTGAGGGCATCGTTATGACGGCGGGCGATGAGAATCGCGGCCTCACCGATTTTGACCAGAAGCAACTGGTTTCCCTGCGCAGCGAGGCGTCCATGCTGGACTCCACAATTCGCACGATGGAAAACGACCCGAACCGTTCACTGGCCCGGATCGTTCGTGACAACCCACACGCACTGGTGGGTGCGGGCGGTGCTGCATCGGGCGCTGGCTTCGCCGGGCTTGATCCGACCTCGCCTTTGGCAGAGGCAGGCGCGCGCAATCCCGAATACGCTCAGGCACTCCACAGCTTCATCCTTTCGGGCGGTAAGGCCCATGGGGCGGAACTGCTGGCGGGCGCAGACGGCAACGGGGGATATGTCCTTCCCGGTTCCGGCGCGTACACTCGGCAGCGCGGTGCCAACGGATCGTTCCTGAAGACCGTTGCGGCAACGTACGAAGGCTCGCTCGGTTCATCGAATGGTGCGGGTGGATATGCCATCAGCGTTCCGACCTCGGACCTCATCGTCCCGCTGGCACTGCCCGACCTTGGCATCTTCGACGCGGCCATGGTTATCCCAACGGCCAATGACCTCAAAGTGCCCCAGCAGGCATCCTTTGGGACATCGGCACTGAAGGCGGAATCCACCGGGACCGTTGCTTCCTTTGGCGGAAGCGATCCGGCACTCTCGCAAATCACGCTGGCCTCATTCATGGCAGGCGCGCTTCGCGTGACCTCTTGGGAACTGATGCAGGATGTGCCCACATTCCAGTCGTTCATCGTGGACGACTTGATCAAGGGGCAGCGCATTCTGGAAGGCTCGCTTCTCGCAACAGGCACCGGGGTCAACCAGCCCCTGGGCGTGTTCGGGAATGTGGGCACTGGCACCGGCTCGCCCTACGCGCTGACCGGCGCGGTCACGGACGGGATGGTGATCCTGGAATCGCTGTTCGATGTGGTTTCGACGCTGAAGGCCGCATACCAGCCGAACGCAAGCTGGATCATGAGCCGGACTACTGCGCTCGCCATTCGCAAGGCTCAGTTGCAGACGAACGCCTTCTACCAAATCTGCAACGAGGACGCGGACGGCACGCTGCGCATCCTGGGCCGGCCCGTCTACTTCGATCAGAATGCACCTTCGCTGCCCAGCAGCACGAACGCTGGCGTGCAGAGCATTCTCTTCGGGGACTTCAAAGCCGGATACATCATCGGCGTCCGTGGCGGGGCTGGCATAAACATCAAGCTGCTTGATCAGCCATGGGCCGCGTCGGGTCAGCTTGGTCTGCTTGCTTATCGCAGGCTGGACGGGCGCGTGAGAAGGTCTGAGGCCATCCAGGGCGTCACCTTCTCGCACAGCTAGCCGTTTACCCGCGTCCGCCGGGCCGTGTGAACGGAAAGCGGACTTGGCTCTGGCAATGGGAGCCTAACTCGCCGCCAGTCGAGTCGTCATCGTCCGTTGCGCCCTTACTCCAATGGGGGTTTGGCAGCCATGACGGAAACTGGCACACCTTCGATTTAACAACCTGGCTTGGGGCGTGGGGAGAGACCGCCCCTGGCTGGGACCCACTTACTCAATTTTGGAAAGGGAACACATGCGCACAGTCACGATTGAACTGCCCGACGTTCTGTACAGCGACCTTGAGTTGGAAGCCGCTGCGCTGGCCACGCTGGACGAACCGCGCTACAGCCCGGCGAACTGGGCTGCGGATTGTGTGGCGAGCGAACTGGCCGCCAGAAGATTGCCGCGCGTTTCCCGCTCCCGCCTAACTTCTTGATTCTTCGTAACTCATCCGTGGATTCAGCCACTTACAGCGATCCACGGATGGTTGAAGGACAATGACAATAAGGTGCGCCCGCCTACTAAACGGGCAGAAAGAGAACAGGTATGTCTATGTGGCTTAAACTCCGTTGGGCACGTTTCTTCACGCTCGCAGGTTTGGAATGGAAGCTGGCGAACCGGCCCGGCTTTGACTTCGTCCTCACGATTCCGTGCAGCCATTCAGAGTGCAGTGGCTCACACATCTTGCGCGTGCGTGTCTCTGAGAAAACGCACGACGCCCTGGCACGGAAGCATGGCGAACTATATGACGCCGGAGAGATGTACACAGAACCTCACCCCGCTCTTTTTGGCGACGGCCCGAAAAACACCCACTGGCAGATGCCCCACGGCGCGGGCGGCGGCACAGAATCGTTGGACCAATGGGTTCGTAATTCCCAAGAACTGTGGGAGCGCGCCGTCCATGACTAGCCCTAGATTCCTCGGTGTCGCGCTTGAATGCGCCGCGCGCGGGTGGTACGTCTTCCCGTGCAAGCCCAAGACGAAGGTCCCGCAACTGTACGGGGCCTTCCACAACGCCACCACCGATCCGCAGCAAATCACCCAGTGGTGGAATCAGTTCCCGGACGCCAACGTGGCGATTGCGCCGGGCAAGTCCGGCCTGATTGTCTTCGATTGCGATCATGGCAACGTCACGGAAGCTGACTTCCGCGCATGGGCGAAGGCCGAAGGGCTTACGCCAACGCTGACCATCCGCACCGGACGCCGGAACAATTCTGAAACGGGTGAGCCGGAATTCGGGACGCAGATGTACTACTCTGCCGAAGGCGTGACGCGCACAACCAACCCCTGGGTGCAAGGCACGCACGGCGGGGAAGTCCGTTGCGAAACCGGACACGTCATGGTAGCTGGGTGCATTCACCCGGACAGCGGCGAGAAATATGAAGTCCTGATTGACGCGCCGATTGCGCCGTGCCCCGATGTGGTCCGCAACAAGCGCGCCTACAAGCTGCCGGTGAAAGCCGGGCCAATGGAAAAGATTCCCGAAGGCGGCGGCAGACACGCGCAGCTTATTTCAGTGGCTGGGAAGCTACGCGCCAGCGGGCTGGACAAAGACGCCATCATGGAAGCCCTCATTCCCATCAACGTGGCAATGTGCGCCGTGCCGGTGGGTGACGCCGATCTTGAGCACATCGCAGCCAGCGCGGCGCGGTACGAAGTCCATGAACCCGAACCAACGATCACGTTGGGCGGCAAGAAGCTGGGCGCATCATCCGAACCCGCCGCGCCGTTGGACTGGCGGGCGAAATATCACGCGCTGGATGACCTCTTGAACGTCACGCCCGGCAAGTTCCTGGTGGACGGCATCCTTTTTGAAAGTTCCATCACGGCACTGGCCGGATATGCGGGCGACAGGAAGTCCATCGTCTCGCTGAATCTGGCAGCGGCGTGTGTGACGGGCGAGCCGTTCATGGGCCGTTTTGCCGTTGTCAACAAGCCGGAGCGCGTGCTTTACCTGTGCCCGGAGATGGGGCTGCGCGAACTATCGAAGCGCGCCAAAGACCTTGGCATGATTCCTCACATCAACAAGTCGCTCTTCTTCCGCTCGCTCGATATGGATGGCCGGATGCGGCTGCCCGATCTAACGCGGGATGAGTTGCGCGGTTCGCTGGTAATTCTTGATACTGCGGTGCGCTTCATCGAAGGCAGCGAGAGTGACCCACAGGACATGGCCGCCTTCGCGGATGAGTTGTTCCGGCTGCGGCACGACGGCGCAACGGTGTGGGTGCTGTTTCACTCATCCAAGGCAAGCGCGGGCCAGGAACTGACCCTGCAAAACGCGCTGCGCGGATCAAGTGAACTCGCAGCGATGCTGTCAATGTGCTGGGCAACGCGGAAGAATGACCCCAAAGACCACTGGGGATCAATCAGCACCATGTATCCGATGAAAGTCCGGGAATTTGAAGCGCTGTCTTTCGAGTTCGCGTGTGATCGTGAAACGGCTGCCTGCACCATTGTTGGCGATCCGGCCACATCGTCCGAACTGCAAAGCCGCAAAGTTGCACAACGGGACACATCGGCGCGCACCTTGATGGAAAAGTTGCTGGCGAGCGACCCGGCGATAGGTGTCACCAAACTTCGCAAGGCACTCACGGCGGCAAAATGCGGCAAGAAACAGGATTGGGTATCAACTATTAAAGCCGAAATACTCGGCAGCGGCGTTCGATGCAGCGGATAGACCCGTACGCTTTGTGTGAATCCCCTAAGAGATAGATACAGGAGTACAGCCACACCCTCACACTCATACCCTCACCCACACTTCGTGTGTGTGGGGTGAAGAGTGGGGAATGCATAGACCAAATTACGCCGTAATCGGCACGGGCAGGAGTACGGATCAAGGAGAAGTCACCGATGAAACGTGGGTATAAGAAGCGGGAAAGGCGTTGTGTCTGCGGGCGGCTCATGCCGCATCCGCCTGTGCCACCGGGCACGCCCTGGACCTGGGGATCAATCCCCGCACCAGACGATGTAGTGGCAGCCGGTCATACCGCACATGAACCAAGCGAATGGTGTTGCTGCCCCATATGCAACATGATGCGGTAGCGGAACACGCCACGCGGGGCGAAACAGCCAGACTCCCACGTCGCGTGGGGGGGATAGGGGGGTCTAAATGTTGCCGCTAAGTCCTGTGCAGGCCGCCACAGCAGTTTTATTTACACAGACAGAAATAGATTCTGAATTAGGACCCAAATGGTCGGGGTTCGCCGCTGCCGCGTAGTCTCTTCGCTTCATCCAGCGCCGCTCTCAGGGCTGTTGCTGAAACCTCCGCCACCTTCTCCCAAGCATTTGGGCCGTAGGGACCGGTTGGCGCAGCCCGATAAACTCGCCTGACACCGGGACGATCCCCCCATTCGGATGCCGCGCCAAGCAGGGTTGCGAAACTGCTAATGTCACGGTCGCCCTCCACGACGATGTAGGTCTCCACTCCGGTCTTCATAGCTTCATTTTACAGCGCGTGGGGACCGGGGGTGAGACTCGCACACGATGGCGTACTCGCCGCGAGCTACCTCCGCCACGGCAAAGTTGCAGAAGTGTGTGCCCACGCGCACGCCCATGCCAGCGAGGGCTTCGCAATGGACCTCTGCCGCGCGCTCCCCGAATCTCAGGGACGGGCGTTCGTTGTCGAAAACATCGTGCCCGGCAAAGCGATCACCGGGATTCCATTTCGGCTTGATGGCAGCCACGTATGCAGTCGGCATGGTGGCATTCTAGCGCGCATCCGCGCGCCTTTTTATCCACAACGGCCTACCGCTTTTTGGGCTGGAGTTTTTTCTGGTCCCGAATGTGTCGCAACACGGACGCAGAGAGCCTTTGAGTCTGCTTGTCGGTTAGAGAACTGGGGTCCTCCAGACCTTTTCCCGCCAGACGTTCAATTTCCACCGATGTGAGTTTCGCTGCTGGTCTTCTTGGAGCCATAGGCGCAATATACTCCCTGCCACGCGGTCACCGTTGTCACGAGTCGCACCCACTAGTAAACGGCGGGCGGCGGACCTTCCGGCGTGAGGCACGCGCGAATCTCGTCATCGGTAAGCAGCCCCTGCCGCCCTCGCCAGCCATCCGGCCCATGGGTAAATTGCCAGTCTGTTTTACGACCACCATTGTGAGTGCGTTCGGCCCGCACTGACAGTGCGTTGCCCGGTGCTCTCAATGGAAATGCGGGGACAAGCTTCACCAGAAAACCACCCGGCATTTCGACAAGGAGAGCGGGCACGACATCGGCGCGCGGGATTGGTGGATCGTGATGCGCCACCGGCTCGTTGATTCCCTCTGCCGAACCACCCATCGCGCGCGCTACGCGCTGCACGCGGAAAAAGAGCGTGTCAAAGACCGCGATCTTTTCGTCGATTGTCGGTGTAGCCATGGCGCAATTTTACGCTTCACAAGGCCCCACAATCGCGCCAGGATGCCCGTACACGCGCCGCAGAAGTTTTGGGCCACCATCCAACCAGCACAATTTTTGAGAGTTGCTGGCCGTCGCAAGAAGCATTACGCTCTCTTCGGAGAAGACTATGCGGGAAACGTTGGGCGAGTTCGAGGCCAGGCTTCAGAGGATTGCGAACGATTCGGCTGCGGAATGGCAGAAGGCCCGCAATGCCGTGATGTCCTTCGGTGACCAAAAGACCTTCGACGGCCACCGCTTTTACGTGTTGCACCAAGGTGGTGATCCGAGATTTCCCGCATTGGCGCTGGAGGACGTGTGCCTCGTAATGGCGAAGGCTGGGCGCGCAGCAATTGGCGTCGTTCCAGAATTTGCTGTCCTCTTCGCGCGCAGACCTCCCGGCCCAGGTGACGTGTTCCCCGACGATCCTCCGATTGGACGTGAGCAGTGGTCCGCAACTCCGGCGATTGATGATGGCAACTTTCTTTGGGACTTGCGGCGGCCTGGACAGGCCGAACTGCTCAGGTTGAACGGCGACGAACTGGCTGACGAAGTGGCGAAAGGGCTCGCCGATTACTACTTGAGGTATCAGGCCGCAAATCATTTCTGATTTGTGCTAATTGTGCTTTCCAATCGCGGGTCGGGTCACGACCCGCGCCTAAATCTGTGCTAATTTGTGCTACGTATCTGTTCAGCCAGTGCAACGTGTGCAACTGGATCATTGATAAATAAGCAAGTTGTTTCGTTGCAACATGGCCAAACGTTCGATCCCGACCCGCGCCTCCAACGAAAACCCAATCGATAGTGGCTCCGGAGACGGGGCCTTTTGCTTTGGGATGTGCTGGTCGCATCCGCGGTTCATCGGGGCGCCGACCCGAGAAACTCAGCGCTGTTCAGGTTCCGGCATGACGCAACGATCGCGCGCCAAAAAGACAAATCCCAGCGCTCGAGAGCGCTGGGATTTGTCTGTGGGTAAAACTTATCTGACTGCCGGCCGTCAACGTTGGGAGCGCGGCCTGGTGGTCAGGGTTGGGTTTAGAGGTCGCCGCCGATTTTGGTGAACTCGGAGTTGATGCTGCCGGCAAGGCCGTTGAGGCCAGTGATGGCAACGAGGGCGATCAGGGCGGCAATCAGGGCGTACTCAATCAAATCCTGGCCGGACTCATCGCTCAGAAGGCTGTTCAGAAGCTGTTTCATTGTGTGTTGGTTCTCCTCAAAATTTCGCAGCGCGATTGATTCACTGCGCACCCGATGGTTCGCTCTGCGCTATCAACACAATGCGGCAGGCGCACCAAAATGGAAATGACCTATAGGGGTCATAGGGTCTACAACGTTCTGCTGAATCCATTTAGCGACTCAGGGCACAGGGGGCAGGGCACGGGTTGCGGCGCAGCGCTTAGTCTTCCGGGGCGTTTGCGTCGTTGGGATTGTGCCATGCTTCGCCTTTGGCGAGGAGGGCGTTGGCCTCTTTCGGACCCCAGGTATTGCGGCGATAGGGGCGGACGCGGGGGTGGTGGGTAAGGACATTATCGACGACGGCCCAGGCAGCTTCGACCGCGTCTTCGCGGGTGAAGAGCGCGCCGTCACCGGCCATGGCGCTGCCCAGCAGGCGCTCGTAGGGGGTTTCCTCGCCGGTTTGCTCCTCAGAAAGGAAGAGTTCACGCTGCTCTCCGATGAATTCCTTGCCAGCCAGCTTGACGCGGGCGGCGAGAGCAAGAGACGCGTGGGGCGAGAGACGGAAACGGACGTAGTTGGAGTGGCCGTGGCCGGGAGCAGCATCCTCGAACAGGTCCTGGGGCGGCGCCTTGAGCTCGACGACGACTTCCGTCGCGGTGACGGGGAGAAATTTTCCGGCGCGGATGTACCAGGGCACGCCATGCCAGCGCCAGGAGTCCACGAACATGCGCAGGGCGCAGTAGGTTTCCACATCGGAGTTGCGGGCGACGTCCGGCTCCTTGCGGTAGCCGGCATACTGGCCGCGCACCATGTCGGCGGGCTCCAGGGCGCGCATGGCTTTAAAGATTTTGGCTTTCTCGTTTTGGACGGCGCCGAAATCACGGCCGGCGGGCGGCTCCATGGCGAGGAGGGCGACGATCTGAAATAGGTGGTTTTCGATCACGTCGCGCAGGCATCCAGCGGTTTCGTAAAACGAGCCGCGGTCGCCGATGCCGAAATCTTCGGCCATGGTGATCTGGACGCTGGCGACGTAGTTGCGATTCCAGATGGGCTCGAGGAAAGCATTGGCGAAGCGGAAGTAGAGGATATTCATGATCGCTTCTTTGCCGAGGAAGTGATCGATGCGGAAGATGGCATCCTCGGGAAAGACGGCGCGGGCGGCGCGGTTGAGTTCGCGGGCGGAAGCGAGGTCGCGGCCAAAGGGCTTTTCGACGATGACGCGGGCGTTTTCGGCAAGCTTGGATTTGCCGAGAGCGTCGATGACGGTCTCAAACAGCGATGGAGGGATGGCGAGGTAGTGGGCGGGACGGCGGGCATCGCCGAGCGCGGTGCGGATGGCGGCGAAGGTGGCGGGATCTTTGTAGTCGCCGCTGACGTACTGGACCATGGAGAGAAGTTTGGCCAGGGCTCGCTTATTGTCGACGCCGCCGGCGTGGCGGATACTGTCGGTGACGCGGCGATGGAGGCGGGTGAGCGTCCACTTGGGGAAGGCGACGCCGATGACAGGGACGGTGAGCTCGCCTCGCTTGACCATGGCATAGAGGGCCGGAAAGATCATTTTGTGGGCGAGATCGCCGGTGACTCCGTAAAGCACCAGCGCGTCTGAGTGGGAAGCAGCCATTCGAAAACCTCCGGGGATTTGATGCCGGCTCTGACAGGGTAACTCGGCAGAGGGTTCGCAGTGGTCTGCGCGGCGATGCGCGGCCGGAAAAACCTTCGGCGACGCGGAGAAGATTGTCCGCGCCGCCGAAGGCGGTGATGACCCTGGATGGGAGTTCTATTCGGGTTTCTTTTTCTCTTCAGGTCTGGGAGCCGGACGAGCCGCCGGAGCCTTAGCGGCCGGAGCGGGACGTGCAGCAGGACGAGCGGCGGGAGCAGGACGCGCTGCCGGCGCCGGACGGGCGGCAGG
>JBARMQ010000014.1:0-4303 GCA_049802535.1 Bryobacteraceae bacterium
GCGTGACCCCCAATCCGAAACTCCGGGTCAGGATGATCTTTATACGATCGGAACCAAGGCGGTGATCCGGAAGTCATCTCGCCAGGGCGACGAAGTGATGGAGATTCTGGTCCTCGGCACGGAACGCGTCGTGCTCGTCAAGCTGGACAACGATGAAGGCTACCTGCGGGCGCGGTATAGGGTATTGGCGTTGCCGCAGGACTCGGGATCGGAAGTTGAGGCCCTATCGGGAGCTTTACTGGAATTGGCCGCCAAAGCAACGGCTCTGGCCCAACCGCAATCGGCGGCAGAATTGACGCGCATGCTGGCAGTGAACAACGATCCGCTGCGGATGGCATATCTGCTGGCCAGCATCTTCAGCCTCGACATGGAGCGCGAACAGAAGTTGCTGGAGGCGGAGACACGCGTCGACGCCTTAAGGCTGATGCACTCTTATCTAGCCCATGAGTTGCAAGTGCTGGAGCTCAGGCAGAAGATTGCGAGCACGGCCCGCGACGAAATGTCGAAAGAGCAGCGGGAATATCTGCTGCGCCAGCAGCTGCGAGCCATCCAGCAGGAGCTTGGCGAGAAGGACGGCGATAAGGCGGAGCTGGATATTCTGCGGGAACAGGCCGAAGGCGTGAAGTTGCCGGACGAGGCGCGCAAAGAGTTTGAACGGGAAATGGCTCGGCTGGAACGGTTGCCGTCTGGCGCGCCCGATTATCACGTGACGCGCACTTATCTCGAGTTCATGTTGGAACTGCCGTGGCAGAAATACACGGAAGACGACCTGGACATCGCGCACGCGCGCGCCATATTGGACGAGGATCACTTCGGATTAAAGGAAGTGAAGGAGAGAATCCTGGAGCAACTCAGCGTTATGAAGCGCAATCCAGGCGCGAAGGCGCCAATTCTGTGCCTGGTCGGACCTCCCGGTGTCGGTAAGACATCGTTGGGTCAGTCAATCGCCAGGACGCTGGCACGCAAATTCGAGCGATTCAGTTTAGGCGGCCTGCACGATGAAGCAGAGTTACGCGGACATCGCCGGACCTATATCGGCGCCATGGCGGGCCGCCTGCTGCAGGCGATACGGCGCGCGGATGCTTCGAATCCCGTAATACTGCTCGATGAAATCGATAAACTCGGCCGAGATTTTCGGGGTGACCCGGCTGCGGCGTTACTTGAGGTCTTAGATCCCGAGCAGAATAAGACGTTTCGTGATAACTACCTTGACCTGGCATTTGATTTGAGCAAGGTGCTGTTCATCACGACCGCCAATGCGCTGGATACCATTCCGCAAGCCTTATTAGATCGTATGGAAGTGCTGCGGCTCTCCGGCTACAGCAGCGAAGAGAAACAGCAAATCGCACGACGCTATTTGATTCCGCGCCAATTGAAGGCAACCGGCCTGACGGAGGAGCAGATCGAGTTTAGTGACGAAGGTCTGAAGAGCATTATCGGCGGATATACGCGTGAAGCAGGTCTCCGGCAATTTGAACGCGCCATCGCCCGCGTTGCGCGTAAGGTGACGCTGCAGATTGTGGAGGGCCAGACCGACAAAGTGATCGTGACTCCAGAGTTATTGGGCGATTTGCTGGGCGGCGAAATTTTCTCGCAAGAGCAAATGCGCAAGACGTTACCGGCGGGCGTGGCGACTGGCCTTGCCTGGACGGAGGCAGGCGGCGACGTGCTGTATATCGAAGGAACGCTGTTGCCGAGCGGCAAGGGTATGACGCTGACGGGGCAACTCGGCGAAGTGATGCAGGAATCGGCGAAAATTGCGCAGAGTTACCTTTGGGCACACGCGGCGCAATTCGGGATTGAACCGGATAGCATCAAGGAGAATGGCGTACACATACACGTTCCCGCGGGAGCGATTCCGAAGGATGGTCCATCGGCGGGCGTGACGATGACCACGGCGATGGCATCGCTCTACACAAAGCTGCCGGCGCGGAGTGACACGGCGATGACCGGTGAGGTAACACTGACCGGTCTGGTGTTGCCGATCGGCGGATTAAAAGAGAAGGTCTTAGCGGCGCGGCGGGCGGGAATTAATCGCGTCATCCTGCCGCACGGCAATAAGAAGGACCTTCGCGACGTTCCGGATCACGTGCGGCGCGAAATGCAGTTCCACTTTGTGGAGCACGTTGAGGAAGTGTTAAAGCTGATGATTCCTGACATTAATCTGCAGGGATTGGCGTTGGCAAGCTAATCCTAAGCGGTGGGCTCCATAGTAAACAAGAGGCCGTAGCTTCCATGGGGAGGTTGCGGCTTCTTTGTATTTGAGACAGAATGCTGTGAATGGTCAGCGTCCCGGATAATCTACGTCTGGCACTGGACTCGATCACGGCTTACAAGCTGCGGTCGGTTCTGACCGGGCTTGGACTCACGATGGGAGTGGCGACGCTGATGACCGTGATGACCCTGGTCCAAGGCGCGAATCTGTATGTCGAACAGAAAATCGCCAATCTGGGAACGAGTGTCTTCCGGCTGGCCAAGACGCCCTTCGCGGTGGTGGATTTCACGGTCATCGTGAAGTCGCTGAAGAACAAGAACATCGACGTTCAGGATTACCGGGCCGTGGCGGATTTGTGCCAGGCGTGCGAGGAAGTAGGCGCATCGGCAAGTGGGACCTTATCCCTGCAGTACAAAAACAAGCAGACCGACGACACCTCCATCATTGGATATACGCCGGACATGATCGATATCGACACCCGCACGCTTGATCTCGGGCGCTATTTCACGCAAGGCGAGGATAGGCATGCCGCCTATGTTTGCATCATTGGCGCTTCACTCGTCGATCAGTTCTTTCCCAACCAAAATCCGATTGGCCGCCACATTCGCACAGGAAGTCTGGAATTCACAGTTATCGGGACGTTTCAAAAGCTCGGATCGGTCTTGGGTCAAGATCAAGACAACTTTGTCATCATCCCGATGACAACCTATCTGAAAGTACGGGGTTCGCGGTCAAGCCTCACTCTTGAGATAAAAGCCTCAGGCGGAGAGAAGACCTTCAACGCAGCGCAGGACGAAGCGCGAGTCATCATGCGGTCGCGGCGTCACGACCCGCCGGGTAAGCCCGACTCATTCTTCATTGGCACCTCGCAAAGTTACATTGCGCTGTGGCAAAGCATCAGCGGTTCCTTTTTTGCAGTGTTCGTGATTGTCAGTTCGATCTCGGCGGTGGTGGGCGGCATCGTCATTATGAACGTGATGCTGGTCAGCGTGACACAGAGAACGAGGGAGATTGGCTTGCGCCGAGCCGTAGGCGCAACGCAGTCCGATATTTTGCACCAGTTCCTCGCCGAAAGCCTGGTGCAATGTCTCATTGGAGGGGCCGCCGGAATTGTGATCGGTTTCGGATGCGCGCTTGCCCTGCGCACTCTGACCTCGTTTCCGGCTTCGGTCAAGCTTTGGGTGGCGCTGCTTGGACTGTTTCTCAGTTCGACGATTGGCTTATTTTTCGGGATCTATCCGGCTCGGAAAGCTGCCGGTCTCGATCCGGTGGCGGCGTTGCGAACGGAGATATGAATGACGCGCTATGAACTGGTTGAGAATTTATGGGTTGCTCTCGACACCCTGCGCGCGAGCAAAGTGCGTTCCGGCCTGACGATTCTCGGCATTGTAATCGGTGTGACCACGGTGATCTCAGTCGCGTCCATCATTGACGGCCTGAACGGCGAGATCAAGGAACGCGTACAGAAATTAGGATCGAATACGCTGTTCATCACACGCATCCCACCGATGCAGAATACGGCGCGGCTGCCGGAGAAGATACGTGTTCGGAAGTATCTGGAAGAGACGGACGCGCAGTTTATTGAGGATGCAAGCCCCGCCGTTTCCTACGCCACGGTGTTCGCCAACCGCATCAACTTCAACGATCAGACCGACGAAATTCGATACAAAGATGCGCACGTGGAGCGGTTCTTTCTGCGCGGCGTCCAGCCCGAGTACATCAACGCCTTCCCATTGTTCGGCATTGCGGAAGGACGGTTCATAGCGGCGTTTGATGAAGAGCATGCGCGCAATGTGGTGGTCATTGGGCGTGCCATCGCAGACTCCCTTTTCCCCTCGGTGGATCCGCTCGAAAAAACGGTGCGGCTCGATGGCCGCCCGTACGAAGTGATCGGAGTGTTCGAGCCCGATCAAGGTTTATTCTCGAGCTTCGGAGTGGACCAGTTCGCCTGCATTCCCATGAGCAACTTCCGGAAGAGCTATCCCGACATCCTTGAAAGATTCATCGCAGTAGCAGGACGGGATGGCTATTCGATAGACACCATGCGGGGCCAAGTGGAAGAAGCACTGCGCAGGAAGCGTCATGTAC
>JBARMQ010000015.1:0-7625 GCA_049802535.1 Bryobacteraceae bacterium
GCGGCAAGCCAGTTAGATCTAAGCTCAATCGCCGCAACAACGTCACCCGGCCGGCCTCGGGAGAGGGCTTCAGATTCTCTTTCTCGAGACGCGCCAGCACGAAACGGTCAATGGGATTTCTGATCCAAGCAATGTTGTTGACCGATGGCAGTAAAGGCCGCTGTGGCGGCACAAACGCCCAATGAGTCTTCGTCGCGGCTACTTGAGCGCCAACGGAGTCGGGCCATTCGGCGCCCTGCTCGATCCAGCTCTTGAGCGTGGCGATTTGATCATCGGCTAAGCGGCCGCCCATGGGCATACGTGCCACGTCGCCAATGCCGGCGACACGGCGATAGAGCGCACTCTCGCCGGGATTGCCCGGCACCACAACCTTTGCGAGGACCGATCGCTTAGCATCAAGCCGCAGCCCCGCCATTTGAGTATTCGGGCCGTGGCATGCCACGCAGGAGTGGGTAAAAATTGGTTCGACGTCGCGAACGAAGTCTACCTTCTTGCTCGTGGCGGGCGGATCGGCTTTTGGCATCGCCAAAACAATGGCTGCCGCGCCAAGTAGGCTCAGACACACTATTGCTGTTATACGCATGCCGCGCGCATGATTGTATCAATCTTCAGCGGCTCCGGGCGTTCGTAAACGGCTTTAGGCATTGCAAATCAGCTTGGATAGTAAGATCGTTCACTTGACCGCTCAGAAAACTTTGCAAATTCCCGACAGTCCTGTCGATTTCGGGATCGTTGATTCGACATATACGTAGTAAAGAGAAATATGAATCGAACTTTTGAACCCGACGACAGCCGTGGCCCATCGTTCTACGAAGGGTTGGCGGCGTTTCCCCACGATCTTCGATTAGCGGCGCGATCGCTGCTTCGTACCAAGGGTCTGACGCTTACGGTCGTGCTGACGCTCGCTCTCGGGATTGGTGCGAACGCTGCGATATTTGGTCTCGTCCGCGGCGTGCTGCTTCGTCCGCTCGTCAACCGCGACGAGGAGCACCTGCTTTACATTCAACACAGCGCTCGCGGTATCAACGCCGAAAACGTGGCGTTTTCCGTGCCGGAGATCCAGGACATTCGCTCAAGCATTCAGAGCATCAGCAAATTTGGCGATTTTTCGGTGATCGGCTTCACGATGGTGGGATTGGGTGAACCGCGCGAAGTTCGAGCCGGCGTCGTAGGCGGCACCTACTTCGACGTGATGGGCTTGCGCCCGGTACTGGGCCGATTGCTGGGTCCTCACGACGATGGACCGACGGCAGCGGGCGCAGCGGTGCTGACCTACCGCTTCTGGCAGACAGCCTTAAAGAGCGATCCGGCCGTTATTGGAAAAACGGTTCGACTGGATACTAGGACAGCGACTATTGTCGGCGTGTTGGAGCCATCCGTTCCCTACCCTGCCGAAACGGAACTGATCGCGAACATTGTTACCAGCCCGCATCATCTGTCGGCCACCATGGTCACTGGGCGAGTTCATCGCATGACGCAGCTGTTCGGCCGCCTTGCACCAGGAGCGACGATCGAATCCGTACGCGCGGAGCTTCGCACAGTGAATGCCCGGATGGCCCACGATCATCCGGAAGCGTATTCGCCGCGAGCTCATTTCGAAATAGAGGTCAGGCGTCTTCGCGATGAGATTAACTCGCGCGCAAGAACCGTTCTTCTCATTCTAATGGCCTCCTCGCTGCTGATCTTTGTCATTGCCTGTTCGAACGTCGCGAATTTAATCCTCGCGCGCAGCGTACAGCGCGAAGGTGAACTGGCCGTGCGCGCAGCTCTGGGTGCATCGCCCGTCGCTTTGCGGCGGATCTTACTGGCGGAAAGTCTGCTCCTCTGTTTGGCCGGCGCGATTGCCGGCGTCTTGAGCGCGCGTCCGATGGTGGCAGTTTTGAGCCGCTATGCTTCGCGCTTTTCGGTCCGCGCGCTCGATACTACGGTCGATTCCAGCATGCTGTGGGTGGGGGCAGGGCTGGCAATCGCGGCGGCGATCATTTTAGCTTTTGTTCCACGTTTGCCGGCTTCCGATGGGTCTCGAAGCATGACCCTCTCCGGCACTAGCTTTCGGGTCACGGGATCGACGAATCGGCGGCTGCGAATCTTCGCTATGACGCAAGTGGCCGCCTCTTTTGTGCTGCTGACTGGAGCGAGCACGCTGTTGACTTCGCTTTTGGCGCTGCAAAACGTCAATACTGGCTTTGACACGCATCATGTGCTGGCCCTGAACGTACCAGTGATGTCGTATGGCAAAACGCCAGACCAGGTTGTCGGACTCTACAAGGAAGCCATACGCCGCATTAAAGAGCTGCCCGGCGTGGATAACGTAGCGGTGGGAATGCTTACGCCGTGGCGCGATGCCGGGTCGTTCGGCCCTGGATTTTTGTTTTCAGCCGACGGGCACGTAACAGCTGCCGGCGGAGAGGATCCACGCGGCAGATTTCGCACCATTTCTCCGGGATTTTTCGCGTCGTTGGGCATACCCATGGTCTCGGGCCGTGACTTCAATGACGAAGACGGAAGGGGAAAGGAGCTCGTCGTGATTGTCAGTCAAAGTATTGCCAAGCGCATGTTCCCCGGCGGCGATGCAGTGAACCGGCACGTCATGTGGACCGATCCGGTCATGAAATTTATCGACGTAAGCATAGCTCCGCGCCGCATCGTCGGAGTCGCGGCGGACGTCGACGACGAGAATGTGGAACCTGGCGAGGCGCTTACGATCTACCAGCCGTTTGGCCAAGCGGACCTTTTTGCCGGCCGTATGTTTGTGCATGCGCATGTCGATCCGCATCCGCTCATCAGTCCGGTAACGCAAATCATTCGTGGCCTTTCAGTCGAGCAGCCTGTCGAACACGCCGCGACTCTCGATGATATCCGTGCCGATGTACTCTCTCCGAACCGGCTGAACGCTGTTGTTTTCGGCATCTTCGCGTTTGTTGCGCTGGCGATTGCGGTGGTAGGAGTCGCAGGCGTTCTCGCGTTTTCGGTGAGCCGCCGGACACGCGAATTTGGCATCAGACTTGCAATCGGCTCGCAAAGCCACCATCTGCTGAAGTCTGTGATCAAAGACGGAGTTCTGATGGCTCTGGCCGGAATTGCTATCGGCGCATTCACGGGATATGTCTTGGAGCGCCTTGCTTCCACCTATTTGGGCGATCTTAAAACGCCGGGCTTTCTACCTGTGCTTGGGGCTGGTTCCGTGCTGTTGTTTGCCGCAATTCTCGCCTCGGCTTTACCGGCAGTGCGCGCAGCGCGAACCGACGTGATGAATGCGCTAAGGGCCGATTAAATCACACGCGCATACCCTGCGCTATGATGGCGTACTTATGTCAATATCCGGCCCGCAACCATGCCTGGTTGTCGGCACTCCTTGTTACGGAAGAATGGTTACCGACCAATATGCCGGGTCATTGCTGAAGTTGCAGATGGCGTGCGTGCAGCGCGGCGTACGGTTGCTGGTACAAATGATGGGCAGCGACGCGTTGATCACGCGCGCGCGGCAAAACATCGTTGCCGATTTCCTGACGAACGAGGCGGCAACTCACCTGATTTTCATTGACGCCGACATTGGCTTTGAGCCGGAACAAGTGTTCCGCTTGTTGGATTTCAATCGGGACGTGACCGCTGCCGTTTATCCGATCAAGCGCATCGATTGGGAGAAGATTGACGCCGTCGTACAAGCCGGGAGAAAGCCGTTGGAATCAGCCGCGCTTTCCTACATGATTGAATTCGCAAATAGCGAGCGTATTGAGGTCATCAATGGGTTTGCGCGAGTGACGTACGCCGGGACTGGGTTCTTCATGATTCAACGGCACGTTTTGCTTGCCATGATGGAGCGCTACCCCGAGCTGCGTTACGGGCACGACCACAAACCGAATGACAAGCTAAGCGGAAACAAATGGCGCAGCGCTCTGTTCAACTGCATGATCGACGAGGCCACAGGAACTTATCTCAGCGAAGACTTCAGTTTCTGTAAACGATGGACCGACATGGGCGGAGAAATTTGGGCGGATCTGGAAAGCCGGTTGACCCACGTGGGCACGGTAAGCTTCCGGGGGGACCTTGCGACTCAGTTCAATCAGGGAGCTTAAAAGTAGAAGCGCGGCGTTGTCTAGGCGCCGCGCTGATTAGAGAGGGGTGTAATGCCTACGTTGAGTTAACTCAATCGTAGATGAATCCGCAGAGTCCGTCTTCGCCGATGGGATCGAATTTGAACTACAACTTTTGGCGGATTTAACTCCCCAGCTTGTAAGGTATCCCGAACCGGCCGATCAAAATGAGAGGTTTTTCGGCACTGGGTTGAATGAGAAACGACTGAATCCTGCCGAGTCTGCTATTGCGGACCGCCTGCACGGAGCCCACGAATTTACCGGTCTCCGCTTCGTAGAAACGTACGTCGAGAACGTCATCGGATGCTCGCTTCCAGCCGAAAACATAGTTTCCCGGCGATAGAGCCAACGAATCCAGATGCATAGGCTCTTGCGTGACGAAGAAATGCGAATACTTGCCTTCCGCCGAATAACCGGCAGTGATAAGCACGACGCCAGCGACGTAACGGCCCTTACCGTTGGTAATGCCGGAGGCCGTACGAAACTCAGTTTCGATGCGCTCCTTTTCCACCTGAGCGCGCGCGGGAATGATAGTTTTAAGCTCCGCCTCTGTAGCGGCGCGCCACTGCTGCGCTTGTGCATGACCGCCAGAAGCCAACTCTGGCACTAGCGCGAGTAGAGCGAAGCTGAAGACGGCCGCTATTCGCGTCATTTCAGCTCCGGCAGATGAACGATGCCGCGCTGCAAGGCGGTAGTTGCGGCCTGGGTGCGATCCGAGACACCTAATTTGCTGAGAATGCTGTTGATGTGTGTCTTCACGGTGGCCTCTGAAATGAAGAGCTTCGCGCCAATTTCTTTGTTACTCTTGCCGTCCACGATTAACCGCAGCACTTCCAGCTCACGCGTAGTCAGAGAGGGGCCACCCATACGCTCGGCCAAGCGTTCCGCGACGGGTCCGGGGATGCGAGTCTTGCCTGCGTGAACGACACGGATGGCATCCATCAGCTCTTCACCGAACATGTCTTTCAAGAGATAGCCGCGGGCCCCGGCCTGCAAGGCACGGAAGATATCTTCGTCTCCTTCAAATGTGGTTAAGACGATGACGCGCGCAGCAGGAAAATCGCGCCGTATGGCTGTGATGGCGTCGACGCCGCCCATGCCCGGTAGACGCAAGTCCATCAGGACAATATCGGGGCGATGCTGGCGAAACAACTCGACCGCCTTTGCGCCGTCCGCGGCCTCGGCAACAACGGTCATGCCGGGGACCGTCCGGATGAGCGCCACTAAACCCTGGCGCACCACGTGATGATCCTCGACAACCAGGATGCGAATCGGCTCGACTGCTTTGGGTTCGATCCGCTTGGATTCAATCAATGGATTGGCGTCTCCACCGAGATGCGAGTTCCTTTTCCCGCGGCCGTTTGAACATTAAAATCCGCGTCGATCCCGGCAGCGCGTTCGCGCATTCCACGCAGTCCGAAGTGTCCTTCGGGGCCGCCGTGACCGCTCTCGACGAATCCGCGGCCATCGTCAGCAATAATCATATGAATTTTTTTACTATCGAAAGCCAATTGTATATCGATGTGACCGGCGTCGGCGTGCCGCACCGCATTCGTTACCGCTTCCTGAGCAATCTTTAGCAGCTCTTCCTCCACCTTGGGCGCTAAGGGCCGATACGTGCCGCGCACTTCCAATTTCACCTCAGCCCGGTGAGCGGCGGATGTGTCGGTTACACGGGTAGCCATTTGGGAAAGGCGAGAAGCAAAGTCCGGATTCTCGGCCGATTGAGAGCGCAAATCCCAAATCGCTCGCCGCGCTTCGGCCAAACTGTGGCGCACCAACATGCGGGCCTGATCCAGGTGTTCACGAGCGTGCGCTTCACCGGATGCCAGTAACCGGGACACCAATTCTAGTTGCACCGATACGCCCGCGAACCCTTGTGCCAAAGTGTCGTGAATTTCGCGAGCAATGCGATTACGTTCTTTCAGCACGGCTTGGAAGCGCTCCTCCACTTGCCGGACGCGCCACCGATAGACGCACCATCCGAGCAGAGTCATGGCCAACGCCACTAACGCATAGAACCAATACGTCTGATACACGTGCGGCTCAACACGAAATGCGACGCTCGCGGCGGAGGTGCTCCACAGTCCGTCGTTGTTGCGTGCCACTACGCGAAACCGGTATTGCCTTGGCGGCAGATTGGTGTAATAGGCCACGCGGCGGGTGCCCGCGTCGATCCAATCTCGGTCGAAGCCTTGCAATTGATAACGAAAGCGCACCTTTTGAGGCGCAAGAAAGCTCAAACCGGCGTATTCAAAGGAGACGCGAGAGTGGCCGGGCGCGATGGCGCCTAGTTGGCCAGGAAGTGAGACCGCATCGTCAATCGAAACGGATTCGATTACAACCGGAGGCGGCACACGGTTTCGGTCCGCACGCGGGTCTTCCAAGACGGCTACACCCTTCAGCGTGGCGAACCAAATGGATCCATCATTGGCCTTCCATATTGAAGGATGGCCGCCGCTGCTGGTCTCACTGATGCGAAGACCATCACTTGTGCCATAAGACGCAACATTCAGGTCATTCGATCGCCCGTCCAGGAACAACTGGAAGGCGGTGCGGTCGACGCTAAAAATACCGGCGTCCGACGACATCCATACATCGCCGTCAGCATCGGCGGCCAAACCGTAAATGGTTTCCGGCAAGCCCAGGCGCGATGGGAAACGCGTGAATTTACCTTGATAAAACGCATCGAGACCGCCTCCTTGCGTACCGATCCACAAAACGCCGCGCGGGTCGCGATAAAGCGCGGTGATCACGTTGCTGGATAATCCTTGCGCGGTTTTGTAGGTGTTGATTGAGCCGTTAGAAAAGTGAGACAGGCCATTCAAAGTCGCGACCCACACATCATTACTGGCGACCGGCAGCACCGTGCCGATGACGTCGCTACCTAATCCTTGTTGCTCGGTGTACACGGTGAATCGTCCGTGGTTCAAACGCGCCAAGCCATGCCGAGTGCCGATCCATAGGCCGCCTTCCGGGTCTGTCGCAAGGGACCGGACAAAATCGTCCGGTAAGCCATCCGCCGATGTAATTGCGGACACCGCGCCGTTATGCAGCCGGTTCAAGCCATCTGGCGTTCCGACGAGTAGATCGCCGTTGGCATCTAGGCCAAGGGCAAGTATGACGTTGCTGGACAATCCATCTTCAGCGCCGATGGTCGAGAATTTTCCGTAATCGTAACGGGCCACGCCATGGGAATCGGTGCCAATCCAGACAGCGCCCGCGCGATCCTCAATGACGCACCGCACAGAATCGTCAGGAAGGCCGTCGCGAACCGTAAAGGTTCTGAATTTCTGAGTTCGCAGAATGCTGAGCCCGCTTAATTCAGTGCCGACCCAGATGCTGCCCTCACGATCTTCGGCAATGCTCAGGACGGTCTCTCCGGCAAAGGAATCTTCGGCGTTTAGCGGCTGGGCGCGGCCATTAACAACATGCGATAGTCCGGATTCACCGCCGATCCAAAATGTATGGCGCGAATCTTCAAAACGGACGACGCCGTTGGGCGGCTGCGGTAACGGCTTGTAAGAGGAG
>JBARMQ010000016.1:0-13285 GCA_049802535.1 Bryobacteraceae bacterium
CGGGTCGTGATTCCAGCAAGGAGAGTCCCTTTCGAAGGTCAACAACGACCAGCAAAATATATGCTCCAGCATCTGCGGGGAATCTAAACGCGCTTTGAGCGTCTGGTTTCGCTTCCCACAATACGTCTCCGTAAAGCCCCATGAGCCTTATTCTTAGGTTCTGTTCATCCCCGTCATAATTTTTGAGCGTGCCGGAGAGGCCTGATTTCCGCTGACCCTGGATCCAAGCGACTGGAAGTGCAACGCTTCGAAAAACGGCAGGTTGATAGGCCCTTAAGAATTGATCTCTGGACTCAAAACCAGGAGCTGAGACCCGTAAAATGTAGTCCCCTGTTGGGACCGACAGCCTGACATCTAATCCATTCCCTTCGAATTTTTTGTGCCCTTCACGAGAAGTAAGAGTGACCCCGATGTTCGGGATGCGTTCACCAAGTGAGTTCCACCCCGCGATCCGCACCTCAGTGGAATAGGAGGCGCCTGTCAGGGCGGAACCTTGTACGAGCAAAAACAGAAGCAGCACGGGATTATTGAGGTACTTCATTAGTTTCATTCGCCTTCCCCAAAAGACACGGTATCGCCTTAATTTTTTGAGGCTGGGTCCAAGATACTGCATTCCATCCATCCAAACAGGCCCGAAGTCATCTTGCAATGCGAGCTCTTGACCGGTATTCTGCGGCCGGTAGCCACTTCGATCGCTTCAAGGCTCTCACCATATAAGCTAGTCAGACACGAGAGTTCCGATTTTCGGATCAAGAGGAACCTCGAGTCGGGCGACCACGCCACAGCCGAATCCCCGGCGCCTCCGAGTTTCGTCACAATCGAATAAGATTGGACGTCCGCGTCCACGTTAACCAAACCTATCTCGTCGTTACTCACACAGGCGAGCTGTTGCCCGTTCGGGGACCACTCACATTCGGCGTCTGACTTCGCTCCTTTAACTGTTCGCTCCTTGCCGTCATTGAGGCTCATCACAACAAGACCCTTTCCTCGTTCGCGCAATACCCTTTTGCCGTCCGGCGTTAAAAGCCCTGCCGGTCCGCCACAGGTTGAGGGGGAATTGACAGGCATTTCAGTTTTCGCTCCGGCATTCGGATCAATCTCGAAAATACGGTGTTGCGACCACGGATTACCGGAAACAGTGAGGAGTCCAGACGACGCAGACTCGCTTAGGCAGTGAACTCGAGCGAACGCCGCGTCGGCTGACCCGCGGACTGTGCTCGCATGAGGGGGATTAAATTCGATTTTCAAGATTCCGCCCGGAGGTTGCCGAGGCGAGAGCATTCTTTGTGCATATATGACCCGTCCGTTCAGGCTGTACGACAGAAGATTGATGGTCCCCAGTAATCCGGGCGGTGCCGGGATGTCCACTTCTGGGCCATTGAAGGGAAATAGGCTCAGTTGCAATGGAACTCCATTCAGGTACGCCGGACAGAACGAGTGTGGGCCCTATGCTGGGGCGTCATTAGGCGCCCAAACTCTTGTCGAGGCCAGGGCTGAACACAGGCAAAAGAATACTGCAGGGACTATAAGACCCGCCCTCCGTGACAGCACGTCCGTTCTCAACAGTAAGTCAATCCGCTCTTTATCGATTCAGCACCCAAAGTCAATTGGTAATTTCCGCGTAACCCGCTCATCCCAAACGGTATATGTCGGCGGCGTCGAGGACCGCCCCGGTCTGACGAACCGAGTCGATCCTATCTGCCGAAGCCGCTGGCGGATCGCCGCCCAGGCCCGGGTGGGGGAGGCGGAGGAGGTTCGACCGGCACAACCTTCTTGGGCCGTGCGTCCAGGCGCGCCGCGATCATCTGTTGGTGCAGCTTGGCAAACTTGGGGGTGCCCACCTTGCCGCCGCGCTCGATGACGTCCTTTTCCGTGACTTCCTGCGCCGCCGGCAAATACTTCTGCAGATAGTTCTTGACGCGGTCGACCACTAATCGCTGAGCCGATCGCATCAACACAAACAGAATCACTTCGCCGGGCGCCTTCGACAGCAGGGCATAGAGCGCCGAGGGCCGAGCCAGATTGGAAGCCGTAAGCTCCTTCTCAAGCTTCTTCGCACGGCTGTCGAGCTTCATCGCCGCGTCCACTTCCGCCTTCTCCAATCCCACCGTCGTGACCAGTTGGGATCGTTCCTTGGGCGTCAACTTTTCAAACAGCAAAAACAGGAATAGCTGGTACCAATCTACCCGCGCATTGATGCCAAATGGCAGCATCTGGCGCGCCTTTTCAAGCTTTTGAAACCCGGGCAAATTCAGCTTCGCGCCTGTCAGGGCCGGCGAGATGAGCCGCAGCAACTGCTCCTCTTCCAGCGACTTTAGTATGTTGCCCGCCAGCGGATCCTGCGCAATTTGCCGCAGTTCGAGTGCCAACGCCGATGGGGCGATCTTGGTCTCGAGGTTGGCTTCGCGCGCGTTCTTGTACTGCTGCATTGTGCGCTCGGCGACTTGAAATCCGAGCCGCGTGCGAAACCGCATCATCCGCAGCATACGCGACGGATCGTCATACAGTCCGTAATTGCTCACCGCACGCAATTCGCGGTTGGATAAATCGCCCAGCCCGTTCGCCGGATCAAGCAGCAATCCGCGCGACGCTTTGCTGAGCGATAGCGCAATCGCATTCACCGTGAAATCGCGCCGCCGCAAGTCTTCGTGAATGGTCGCCGGTTGCACCACCGGCTTCGTTCCCGGCTTGCTGTACTTTTCCTGCCGGGCCATCGAAATCTCGACTGTCACGTTCCCGGGGAACAGCAATTCTACGCTTTTCCGGTGCTCATCCTCGCTCAAAATCTGGGCGTTCGTTCGCTCGGCCACTAGTCGCGCGAATTTGACTCCGCCGCCTTCCACCGTAAAATCCAGATCTCGAATCGGGAAGCCGCCCATCATGTCCCGCATGGCGCCGCCGGTGAGGAACAGATTGACATTCGCCTCGGCGGCCGCTTCGCGCACTTCCGCGAGAGCCTTGCTCTGCTCACCGGTCAGGTGGCTGTCCAGCATGAACATGTAATCGCTCATTGGCTCTTCGGACCCCTTTTGCTCTCGCGCCCACTTCGAGGGTGGTACCGATCCACCGTTTGCCTCAGATGCAATTGCATGACATGCGTGTAAATTTGCGTCGTACCGATATCCACGTGGCCCAGCATCATCTGTACACTGCGCAAATCCGCGCCCCCCTCCAGCAAATGCGTCGCAAACGTATGCCGGAGGACGTGCGGGCTCAATGCGCGGTAAATGCCTGCCCGCTTTCCATGCCCGCGCAGAAGTTTCCAGAAGCCCTGCCGCGTCATCCGCGTTCCGCGCGCCGTCACGAATAGGTACGGACTTACTCGGCCCTTCAATAAGGCCACCCGCTGCCCTTGGCAATAATCCTGCACCGCTGCAATCGCTTCCTTCCCCACCGGCACCAGCCTCTGCTTATTGCCTTTACCGGTCACCCGAACCGTTCCTCCGGCCTCGTCCAAATCTCCCACCCGCAGACCGATCAGTTCGCTCACCCGAACGCCGGTCGCATACAGCAGGTCCAGCATGGCCCGGTCTCGCGAACCGGTAACTGAATCCTCGGGAGGAGCTTGCAGCAGACCGTCCACTACCGTCCGATCCAAATATTTGGGAAGAGATGTGCCGATTTTGGGCGCCGCCAGCAATTCCGCTGGATTTGTGGAAATTTCCCCCTCTTCCAGAAGAAAGGCGTAAAAACCCCGCAAAGCCGTTACTTGCCGCGCGATCGACCGGTTCGCCAAGCCGTGGCCGCGCAGGTGGTCCACGTAACCGCGAAGCGTTACAAGCGTGACATCGCCACCGCCCGCAGCCTCTAAATATGAGCCAAGTTGACTCAAATCGCGCCGATATGACTCCAAACTGTTAATTGCCAGACCTTTTTCAGTCCGGCAAAAATGGATATAGGACCGGACCTTCTGTTCGAATGAAGCCAGACCCCTCATTCTGCCAATGATACAATAACGGCGAAATTGTTTGAAACAATAGTCATTTGTTTCCCGACACTTGCCCTCTAGCACCGTCAAACGCGTAGTCTTGTACCGGTTTGACCGGCAACCCTTGGAAGGGTTCGTCAATCCGCACGCCTACCTGCGCGATCACGATCTCGAGATCATAACCTTAACGGGCGCCGTGCAGATTTCCCCTTATTTGGACGTAAAGGCCCTGTGTTTCGCCTCGGAGCGAGCGCCGAATGACCTATTTTCGGTCCATAACGTGTTTGAGCGCCGCCCCAAGGTGCCGGGCCTGTGGACGCGGTTCACTTTTCGGGACAATGACCAACTCGATGGTATTTTGTCTCACAACCTGCTGGAATGGCCCAATCCGGGCTTTTTCCTCGCGCCACCCCGTGCCGGCGCCACCCGTCAAAGGGTCTTTGTCCCCAGGGAGGCGGTGAACCGGACTGAAATCCTCGGCGTCGTCGGTGTGTCCGTCCTGCGCTTCCCCAAACCCGACAAGCGCAGCGCCGCCGATCAGCTCAAAATGTTCGACTCGTGAATCGGTCTGCTACCGGTGCGTTCGCCGCAGACTGTCCCAACTGGCGTCACTCAGCCACCCGCCATCCACCTGCAAGGCGTGGCCGTTCACGAAACCGCTGAGCCGGTCATCGGCTAAGAATGCGATCGCCTGCGCTACATCTTCGGGCGAGGCGAATCGCCCCATGGGAATGCGCGCCGTTATATCGGCGTCTGTGTACAACCCACCCGCCTGGTCGACCGCGTCCATCTCCGTCTTCACCCAGCCAGGACACACGGCGTTGCATCGCACCCCCCGGCCACCCCACTCGGCGGCCAGCGTTCTGGTGAGTCCGACCAGTCCATGCTTGCTGGCGTTATAAGCAGCCCGATCCGCCACGGCCGCCAGGCCTGCGATAGAGGCGACGTTTACGATCGCGCCTTGCCCGCGGTCCAGCATCATTCGCCCGAAGGCCTGGCACATCAGGAACGGTCCGGTCAGGTTCACGTTCAGCACCCGCCGCCACTGTTCTAGAGTGGTATCCTCCGCTGGGCAGATGCAACTGATGCCGGCATTGTTCACCAATACATCCAGGCGCCCATACTCGCGCTTGACGCTCTCCACCATGTGTCCAACGGCCTGCTGATCGGAGACATCGCCCGGTATCTCTAAAACCTGGGCTCCCAAACTCCGCACCGCCTCTGCTGTCGCGTTCATCGACTGCAAATCGTTCAGTACCAAAGCATAGCCGCGGGCAGCCAGCACCTCCGCCGTCCGGCGCCCTATGCCCTGTGCCGCACCCGTCACTAAGGCAACCCGCCACTCGGTGCTCATTCTTCTAGAGCAGCAACGCTGATACGGAGATAGCGATGCCCGCCACACCGGCAACCAGTCCGGCGCCAAACAATATGCCCCGTTTGGTCAGAATCGCCAATGACGAGAACACGATTGCAATCTCCAAAAACACCTCGCCGCCGTGCACGCGAACCGCCTTGCGGCCAGTCTGCTCGCTATCGTTCTGCAGGTCCTGGGCTTTTTTTTGGATCGCGTCGCCATCCTTCCGATACTTGTCGGCTGCCTGGTCGTAGCGTTTTACCACGGCCGAATCGCCCTTTACCTGCTGCACGGTATCGCGGGTCGTTTCCGAAATATATCGCCGGATCGACTTCGCCTGATAGAAGGCCCACTGATCTGAACTCTGCTGTTGCATCAGCAATTCCTCGGTTGTCAGGTGTTGTCCCCACACCGACACCACCGCGAGCAATGCAGCCACAATTGCCATCGAACCGGCAACACGTTTGTCAAACGGCTCTTCGGCGTGATGTACATGTTCTTCTACTTCTTCATGGACCGACATAGGCTCAAGCTATCACGAAGTTGCTTCTGTCTTCAGCATCTTCGAAATCTCACGGACCAGCTTTCGAACGTTCAGATCGTCCAATTGGCGAAAGGCGAACCATTCCCCATCTCGCCAGGTCGAAAAGTACCAGCGCGCGAAAACCGCCAGATGTTCAGTGCGCCGCCCGTCGGCTTGCGGCTTGCGTATCGCTTCCTCCAACTTTTCCCGGATTTCCCGGTCCAGCGACTTCGTGCGTTCCTGCTCCTCAGGGAACGGCAGTTCGATGCGCCCCTGCCAGAATCCATCGAACATCAGCCACAGGTTCAATGTGCGTTCCGACGCCGAACGGGTCAGCGCCACGCCCCGGAATCGCCTTGCGTCAGCTACCACGTCGTTTCTTAGGCCCGCGACCACGGTCATTCGCTCCATACGTTTGTGGAGCTGTGCCGCCTGCTCGAAATCCATCTCCTCGCTGGCCCTTTCGCGAGCCATGGTCAATGCCGTAACGGCTCCTCGCCCGTTGGTTGCGAGGAACTCCGCCACGCGTTGGGACTCGGTCCAATACTCTTCCCGGCTTACGGCGAACTGGCATGGCCGCATGCACAGATTCATCTCGCCATAGATGCACCCCGGATGATCGGGCGCCGGCATCAACTTGCCGGAGCATCTTCGAAGCTGAAACAAGCTCAGCAATTCTTCTTCATAGCGCTGCGCTGTATCACGATTGGGAAAGGGACCGCACACGCTTTCCGCCCCCCGCGTAATGCGGTTCATCACATTGAGCCGCGGATAGTCGCCATCACCCAATCCCACAAACCAGGGCATACGCAGCCGCAGCCGTGTTGCATAATCCTCAGGATAAATGCCCCGCGCAATTTGAAACAGGAGGATGCTGGTTTCGAGCCTGGAACCGGTTGACCAGCAACTTACCTCCGCCACCTGCTCTCGCAGCGGACTCCGTCGTCCATCGCTTGCGGTATAGGATGAAACAAGCAGACGGGTGAGACGTTTTGACAGGTGGGCCGACCAACTCATATGGACCGGATGCCCGTTTGTGTCGCGCAACGCATATATGCCGGAACCGGGCGGCAGTCGCGCGATTTGCCGGATTAAATCGCCGGCATTCGGATGAACAGTGACAGGCTCTGGAATGATCACGCAAGATTCGCTTGAACGTACTTTAAATTGTACTGACTTGAAGGCCGCAGCCTCCGGGTGCATATTTCGCTATGGCCGTTCTGCCTGGCGATGGATTTGCGCTCAGGACTTGACACGAGCGGGCCTCAGACTAGAATAGGTGTTACTTCGCAATGCAGGGTTGCCAGCACGAGCGAACTGAGTTCCTCTATCGACGCGACGGCATAGATTACGTCCGCTGTCTGGACTGCGGTCAAGTTTTCGAATCCGAAGACTTGGACACAGTTCCGGTCTACGACGATGAGGAAGAAGGCCAACCAAAGAAGCGGCGCTAACCCGCGGCTGTTGTGTTTCCTCCCTCGTCAGCGGCTTCCCTCATCCTGAATCGATCTGTTCATGTCGACTCCGGCACGCACTTCTCAATTGCAGCGCAGCCTCTTGAAGGATCCGCTGCGAGTCGTTTCAATCGGCGGCGGCACAGGCCTGTCCACGCTGCTGTCCGGTTTGAAGCTGCATGCGCGAAATGCCCAAGGCGTTGCGGCCGCGGGTCAGCCGATCGTAGATATCACCGCCGTCGTTACCGTTACAGACGATGGTGGCAGCTCCGGCAGGCTGCGACGCGAGTTCGACATTCTCCCTCCAGGCGACATCCGAAACTGCATGGTTTCGCTCTCGGAGGATGAGACATTGCTCTCGCGCCTATTTCAATACCGCTTTTCAAGTGGTACGGGACTGAAGGGTCACAGCTTCGGCAATTTGTTTCTCGCCGCACTCAATCAAATCACCGGCGACTTCGCCCATACGGTGAAGCTTTCTTCGGAAATTCTGGCGATACGCGGCCGCATCTTCCCCTCGACTTCGGCCAATGTCACGCTTGAGGCCGTTTTGGTCGATGGCTCGATCGTGCGCGGCGAGTCGAAGATCAGCAAGAGCCGCCGCGCCATTGACCTGATCCGCATCAAACCGTCTAATTGCCGGCCGTTGCCTGAGACGCTGGACGCCATCCGCCGCGCCGACCTCATTACACTAGGCCCGGGCTCTCTCTATACCAGCGTGATTCCCAATCTACTGGTCAAGGGCATCTCGGAAGCCATCGCGCGATCACCAGCGCTTAAAGTTTATTTCGTCAACCTGATGTGGCAGCCTGGCGAAACGATTGATTTCTCCGCATCCCGCCACGTCGAAGCGATCCATCGTCATGCGGGACGCAATATTACTGGCTGCGTGGTTTTGAACAGCGCTCCGATTCCCCCGGCGCTGCGCCGCAAGTACGCCAAACAAAACGTAAAGCCAGTCGAAAACGATTTCGAGCAGCTTGCCGCGCTAGGCGTAAAGGTCGTTACTGCCGATCTGTTGGGAGACATCAATCTGGTCCGCCATGATCCGCGCGCCCTTGCCGAAATCGTCATTGAACTCGCATCGCGCGCCCGTGCCCGAACTGTTCGCGAGCAGGTGTTGTCCCTGCGGAAAGGAAAGAAACCATGAAGCAGGACGTAACGGTCATCATCCTGGCCGCAGGTCAGGGCACTCGCATGAAATCGAGCAAAGCCAAGGTACTACACGAGGCCGGCGGAGACACTATTCTCAATCAGGTGATCCGCCAAGCGCTCACCGTTACCGATCCGTCGAATATCATTGCGGTCGTCGGTCATCAGGCCGATCGCGTTCGCGAGAGCGTTACCGCTCCCATCCAATTTGCCACTCAAGCGGAACGCAAAGGTACCGGCCACGCTGTGCTGTGCGCGCGCCATTTGGTTCAGCCGGCTACCGAGTTGCTGATGATTTTGAACGGCGACGGACCACTGATTCTTCCCGCGACGCTAGCTGCCTTGGCCGATTCGGTCAGCTCAGACAGCAACGCCACTGTGGTCACTACGGAGCCGGATGATTCGTCAGGCTACGGCCGCATTGTACGGAGTCCGCAAGGCCAAATCGCGGCTATTGTTGAAGAGGCTGCCGCGACGCCCGAAATCCGCCGCATTCGCGAAGTTAATACAGGTGTCTATTGCTTCCGGCCGGATCTCTGGCACTTCCTGGAAAAAATCGAACCGGCCAATCCAGCCGGCGAATACTACCTTACAGACGTAGTCGAGCTTATGACGAAAAGCGGCAAGCCGGTGTGGCCGTTGCTGATCAAGGATCCTACCGAACTGCTTGGCATCAATACTCTGGTCGAACTCGCCGTGGCCGATGGCATCCTCCGCCAGCGCAAAGCGCGTGAACTGATGCTCAGCGGCGTGACCATCGAAAATCCTTCGACTGTCACCATCGACGCCAACGTCACTGTTTCGCCCGATACCGTCATCGAGGCCAATGTTCAGCTTCGTGGCAACACACGCATCGGGCGGGAGTGCCGCATCGGTACAGGTTCCGTGCTGCGAGATTGTGTGGTCGCGGACAACGTATCGATTCTGCCCTATGTTGTCGCCGAAGAATCGCAAATTGGGGCGCACAGCCACATCGGTCCCTTCACGCGCCTGCGTATGGACGCACGGGCTGGGGAAGGCACGCACATCGGAAACTTTGTCGAGCTCAAGAAAACATCATTCGGTAAAGGCTCGAAGGCGAGTCACTTAGCCTATTTGGGGGATGCCATCATCGGCGATGGAGTCAACATTGGCGCCGGGACCATCACCTGCAATTACGATGGCGCGATTAAACATCCGACTACCATCGAAAACGGTGTCTTCGTCGGCAGCAACTCAACCTTGGTGGCGCCTTTGACCGTCCATCAGGGCGCTTACATCGCTGCTGGTTCGGTGATCACCAAGGAAGTCGAAGCCGACGCGCTTGCCATTGGACGTTCCCGCCAGTCCGAAAAAGCGGGCTGGGCCAAGCGCCGACGCGACTTACAAATCACCAAAAAATAGCGGCTCCTAATACCGGTGGTGGACGTAGTATCGTCCACGCCCCATGCGAAAACAAGCGCGCGTGCAGGAAAGCCCAAGAAGCAAGAAGATTAGAACTGCGACCAGGCATCCGATTCCAATATTCCGTCCCATAGAACTCCTTCCGCCCGGCTGAACAGGGGCGCCTGATTGATACGGGGGCGCCTGGTAAGCAGGAGGCTGGTATGGCGGCGGCTGCTGGGGCGGTGGCGCCTGATAGGCCGGTGGTTGCGCAGGAGGAGGCTGATTCCAATCCGGTTGGCTTGGAGGTGGCGGCTGTGGTGGAAACTGCTCGTTGGCTGCACCAAACGGTGCTCCGCAATTTGAGCAGAACTTTGCGCCGTCAGGATTCGCTAATCCACAGTTTGGGCAGTTCATGGTCTTGTCTACTGTATCGAATTTGTCACTGGGCCGGTCAGGAAAACTGGGGGATTCCACGCTGGTTCAAATGGGTATATATTAGGTATCCAAGGGCGGTATCCGTATGCTTTATCTGTCCGGTTCGAAGTTGTTTTCCGGATTTGTGTTGCTTACTTGGGGAGCGATGGGGGTTGCGGGCCAGCAAGCCGTTACGCCGGGGCAGTCGAGGTTGGTAGCGTCTTCCACGAACCTGCCGAAGACGAATGCTCCGGAATTTGCACCCTTGTCTAACGAGATGCGCGGCGATATTTACATGGCGCGCAAGATGTATTTAGACGCGATCGATATGTATCGTGAGGGCCCGCAGGACTCGCCGATTTTGGCGAACAAGATTGGCATCGCGTTTCACCAGATGCTGCAGCTGCAACTGGCGAAAAAGAATTACGAGCGCGCAGTGAAGCTGGATCCTAAGTATTCCGAGGCCATCAATAATCTCGGCACGATTTATTACGCGAACAAGAACTACGGCCGGGCCATCTCGTACTACAAGCGTGCACTCAAGAACAACCCCAGCGCGTCAATCTACTCAAACTTAGGGTCCGCCTATTTCGCTCGCAAAAAATATAAAGAGGCGACCGTATATTACGAAAAGGCGCTTCAACTCGATCCGCTGGTGTTTGAGCATCACAATGCCTTTGGCACTCTCATGCAGGAACGGACGGTGGATGAGCGGGCGAAATTCCATCTCTACCTGGCCCGGATGTACGCCAACAGCGGCGACGACACGCATGCGCTGATTTATCTCCGCAAGGCTTTAGAAGAGGGTGTTAAAGACCGCGAAAAGATTCCGACGCTGCCCGAGTTCGCCACCCTTAAGACAGAACCGGCATTCCGCGAGTTGATGACCGAAAATCCCAAGCCGCTCTGACCGGCTTCTGCCAATTACAGCGTTCTCGAAGCCGGATGCGCGATCATCTGGTAGAGGATGGTTCTCGTTATTTCCAAACAATTACTTGCCGCATCCGTGGGTGCGGCGCTTCTCTTCTCTATTTCTTGTTCAAACCTGACAGGCCCTGCGAAACGAGTGGCCATTTTGCCCGCGGAGGTATTAGTTCAAAGCCCGGACGCGCAGAGCATGGCTACCGCGGTGCCGTTGATTCTTCAAGAAGATTTGACGACCTCGCTTAAGTGGGTGGCGACGGCCGTACCGAACGAGGCCGCGGCCTATCGGACAGGTGCGAAGTACATCTTGCGGGAGACGGTCGAGGAAAATGGCACGCAGATTAAGCTGCAGGCGGTCTTGACTGAAATCTCATCGCAGAAGAACCGCGGCGTCTGGGCGGTGAATGGACCCGTTTCGGCTGGACTGGTCACTTTCGGGAATGCGCTGGCGAAGAAGATGGACTCGTTCGCGACCATCTATTCAACGAAGAAGGATCAGGCACTGCTCGCCTTTGTGGCTGCCATACAGGCGCAACAAATACAGCAGAAAGTCAATATGCTGCAAACGGCGCTAAAGGCGGACCCGGCATTTGGGCAGGCCTACATTACTTTCGCTCAAACCCTGCTTCAGAATGGAGTTCAGAACTTTGGCCCGCTGCTTAAGCAGGCCGATGCACACCGCACCGCCTTTTCCCCTCTCGATCAGTTGCGTTTTGCAGCCCTGTCCAAACAGCTTTCCCACGCGCCCGTCGCCGAGCAGGCAAAAGCCACAGAAGCGATATTGAAGCTGGCGCCGAACGATGTGCCGGCACTTGCAACGCTTGCTTCGCAGCGTTTTCTGACGGGTGATGTGAATGCGACCAGAACGTTATTGCGGAAGGCCATCGATCTTGATCCCAACAACTTGACCATTCATAAAGAGTTGGCTGACGTGTTGGTGAATACCGGCTCGCCGAAAGAAGGCGTCGCGGTGCTGGCTCAATATGTCCACGACCATGCGCCAGATGTGAACGCGAAGCGCGCGCTAGGCGAATTGCAGTTCTCGGTGGGTCAATTTGCGGATTCCGACAAAACGCTGAGCAGTTTAGCGCGCGCCCCGAGTATTGAAACCGAACTGGCTACTTGCAAGCTGCTGGAGGGGGATACGGCTAGCGCGGATACAATCTTTCAAACTTATTTGAATACGCGGCAGGGCTCCAATGAGGATTTCAAGGCGATTGGCAATGCGGTATGGATGTCACTCCAGGGCCACCGCGATCAGGCCATTGAGACCCTATCGAAGAATCACTTCGCGCAACCAGAGCTGCAGTCGCTTGCGCTCAGCCAGATTGCCGTTTGGAAGGTGAGCGCAAAGGATGCGGCTGGCGCTCAGCAAGCCGCGGCCCAAGCAGTCTCACTGGCCAAGGCTCAAGTTCCAACCGTTTTTGCCACAATGGCCTCATTGTTGGCGGCGGGGAATGAGCCAGTCGCGACATGGCGTCAGAAAGTGGAAAGCTCCACGCTAGAAGCCAGTGGCAAGCAATTCGTTCTTGGCTATGGCTTCTTCCTGTACGGGCATTATGACGAGGCGGCCGAAGTCTGGCGTGCGTTAGTGAAACAAACCAACGGGGCTGATTTGCGATCCAAAATAATGTTGGATGCATCCTTAGAGGCAGCTGGAAAGGCCGCCGAAGCGAAAGCCAACACCGTGGCGTTGTATTTTCCCACTGTAACCGGCGCTGACCCGTTTGCGGCTATCAACTTTGAGCAGATGTTGAAGGTCAATGGCCTTCACGATCAAGCCTCAGGGCAATCGCAAACCGGCGGCCAGCTCGTGAAGCTGGCTGAGCAATTCGGCAAATGACTTTTAGAGTTGCGTGGACGGCAAGCTCGTGCGGGAGTTTGCTCCCGATCATCCTCCTGCAACAATTCGAAATTCGATCGCTAACTCATTTTTGACTTTGACTGTACCAGCGCCCGCGCTGATCGGCTTAATGCCGAAGTCGGTCTGTTTAATCGTGGCGTGGCCGGTATAGAATTCTTGTTCGTGCGTGACGGAGGCAGTGACAGGCTTCGTTATGCCGTGGAGGGTCAAAGAGCCCTCCACTTTCCATATCCCGCCGGGCTGTTTTTCGATCCGTGCGGAACGAAAAGTGATTTCAGGATAAGTGGCACTCTCGAGTGTCTTCTCC
>JBARMQ010000017.1:0-34057 GCA_049802535.1 Bryobacteraceae bacterium
CAACTAGCTCGCAGTTCATCCGGCGGATTATCACATTTTATCTCGCAGGGCCGGTCCGGCTTCCCCGGGGCCGCGATCCGAGTCGTATTTTCGTATACGGTGCAACGCGCATCAAAAATTGACTAAAGGAACCGAGGCGTTACACTAGAACAATTCCCCTATTAGAAACTAAGGAGTTGGCGTGATCCGACTAAAGGTTAATGGCGCCGCACAGCAGTATAGTGGCGACCCGGAAATGCCGCTTTTGTGGTACTTACGGGACGAGTTGCAACTGACGGGCTCGAAGTTTGGATGCGGCGCCGGGCTGTGCGGAGCTTGCACCGTACACGTGAACGGCGAAGCGCAACGAAGCTGCTCGTATCCGATGAAAGGTGTCGCTGGCAAAGCAGTCGTGACGATTGAGGGCCTCAGTACCACCGGGGACCATCCGTTGCAGCTTGCGTGGAAGGAACTCAACGTTCCTCAATGCGGTTACTGCCAGGCGGGACAAATCATGCAGGCGGCGGCACTGCTTAAACTGAAGCCGAAACCGGCGGACCACGACATAGACGAGGGAATGCAGGGCAACATCTGCCGTTGCGGGACCTATCAACGTATTCGCGAGGCGATTAAAAAGGCCGCTGGGGTGGAAGCATGAGGCAAACGATAGATTCTTCTTCGAACACCACTCGAGAGCGCGTGGCGTTGTGGAGCCGCCGCGATTTCTTTGGCAGCCTTTTTAGCACTGGAGCGCTGGTGCTTGCCACTCAGGTGATTCCGTCACGGGCTTTCGGCGGAAATGTAGCTGAGATGTCAACCGCCGCTTGGAAGCCGAATGTCTTTCTTGGCCTGGACACAGACGGCTCCGTCGTCATCATCGCCCATCGGTCTGAAATGGGCACCGGGATTCGTACCGCGCTACCGATGGTCGTAGCCGATGAACTCGGGGCGGATTGGTCACGCGTGCGCGTAGAGCAAGCGTTAGCCGATGCGAAATATGGATCACAGGATACCGATGGGTCGTGTTCCATTCGCGATTTCTACGCCACGATGCGGGAAGCTGGAGCAACCGCACGCTTGATGCTGGAAAACGCCGCGGCCGCGCGATGGAATGTACCCGCGGCCGAATGCAGCGAAGGACCACAACGTTATTCATGCGGCCAGCGGTCGCAAGCTCCCCTTTGGCGACCTAGTTACGGCTGCAGCGCAATTGCAGCCTCCGAAGAAGGAGGCCCTGACTTTCAAATCGAAGGCCGAATTTCGTTATATCGGGAAGGGCGTTCCCTCAGTCGATCTCAATAATATTGTGGTCGGCAAAGGCACGTTTGGCTACGACGCACATCTACCCGGCATGGTTTACGCGTCGATCGAACGGTCTCCCGTTCTGGGCGGTAAGCTGAAAGGCTTCGACGACAGCGAAGCCAAGAACGTCCACGGGGTACTGGAGATTGTGCGCATGGATCAGGCCCAAGCCCCCTTCGGAATGCAGGCATTGGGGGGCGTAGCGGTCATCGCGACAAATACCTGGGCGGCAGTGCAGGGGCGCAAGAAGCTAAAGGTCGAATGGGAGTCGGGCCCACACGCGATTTTTGATTCCATTAGTTTTAAACAGTACCTGATGGACACGGCTCAAAAGCCAGGGAAGGTTGTAAAGCAGTCCGGCGATGTAGACGCCGAGTTTGCCAAAGGCGGCAAGTTTGTCGAAGCCACCTACTACACGCCATTGCTGTCGCATGCCCCGATGGAGCCGCCGGCCGCGCTGGCCCATGCCCGCGATGACGGCAAGTTGGAAATCTGGACTGCGACGCAGGATCCACAGGAGGCGCAAAGAACCATTGCAAAAGCCCTTGGCATCGCGGCGGAAAACGTCATCTGCCATGTGACACTGCTGGGCGGCGGGTTTGGGCGCAAGTCGATGCCTGACTATTGCGCCGAGGCCGCCATCCTTGCCAAGAAGCTGGGGAAGCCGGTGAAAGTCTCTTGGACGCGCGAGGAGGATATTCACTTCGATTATTTCCACAGCACCTCAGGGATATACGCCAAGGCGGCGCTTGATCAGAACGGCAGGCCCACAGCTTGGCTTCAGCGATCGGTTTTTCCGCCGATCTCGTCTATCACGAAGGAGAGCGACGAATACGGCGGCGGCGGTGAGCTGGGAATGGGATTCACCGATCTTCCGTTTGAGCTTCCTAACTTCCGAGCCGAAAATGGGCCCGCTCCGGCACATGTCCGCATTGGTTGGCTACGCTCGGTCGCGAACGTCTATCACGCTTTCGCCCTGCAGTCATTCGTCGACGAATGTGCTCACGCCGCAGGCCGCGATCAGATCGAATACTGGCTGGACCTGTTAGGTCAACCGCGGAAGATTGAAGGCAAGGGCGGAAACGCGAAGCTGCACCCGTTTGATACGGGCCGGCTGCGCAATGTGATCAACCTGGTAGCTGAGAAATCAGATTGGGCGAACAAGAAACCGGCGAAGGGGCGCGCTTTAGGCTTCGCCGCCCATCGAAGTTTTTTGAGTTACGTCGCGACGGTAGTCGAAGTAAACGTGGATTCTAGTGGAAAGGTAACAATTCCACGTGTCGATATAGCGGTCGATTGCGGACAGGTGATACATCCCGATCGCGTCCACGCCCAATTTGAAGGCGCGGCAGTCTTCGGAACCAGCATTGCCATGTCAGGTGAGATTACGGCGGCCGATGGCCGCATTCAGCAATCGAATTTCAACAACTACCCAGTCGCCCGCATGAATGATGCGCCGCGCGAGACACATGTGTATCTGGTAGACAGCGACGACCTGCCTACGGGCGTGGGAGAGCCGGGCGTTCCGCCGATGGCGCCAGCCATTTGCAACGCGATTTTCGCCGCAACGGGGAAGCGTATTCGCGAATTGCCGGTGAGAAAAACCAGGCTTGTCTAATTAGTCGTAGCGCAGCGCGTTCATTGGGTCAATACGCGACGCTCGGCCCATTGGTAGGCCGGTTGCGAGGAAAGTGGTCGTCACAATGATGGCGACGGCGATCGCAAGCGTGGTGACATCCCCCGGCGCCACCCCATACAAGACACTCCTGAGTCCTTGCGTCGATAACAGTGCGAGGGGCAGGCCTATCAAGAGACCAACCGACACCATCGCAATCGTCTCGCGCAAAAAGAGTCCTCGTATGTCCGAGCGTTGTGCTCCGATAGCAAGCCGAACGCCGATCTCGCGTGTGCGCCTTGAAACCGCATATGCCACCACTCCGTATAGGCCGATCGCAGCGAGCAGCGTTGCCAATATGCTGAAGAGCGTTGCCAGAAAACCCAACACCTGTTCACTCGACAGGCCGGCATCGATTTGGTCTCGCATGGTGTGGACGCGGAAAACGGGCAACTTCGGGTCAGCCGCTCGCACAACTGCTTTTAATTGCGGAATCAAGCGGGCCGGATCGATTCGGGAACGAACCAGAAGAGTCAAGGAGGTCGACATCGCCTGCTGCGAAGATAGGTAGACCGTAGGTTCGCTGGCATAGCGCGGGCCGCCTTCCCGCGCATTCCGGACGACACCGACAATCGTTACAGCAGAGCCTCCCTGCTGGAATTGGCGTCCGATCGCATCGCGCCCGGCAAAGTAACGCTTCACAAATTCCTGATTAACGACGGCCACTCGCGGCGCGTTGGCGGCATCGCGGTCCGTGAAATCACGACCCTTCAACATTGACTCGTTTAGGGTCTCGAAATACCCGGGACTGACCATGTTGAACACCGGAGTCGGATTTTCGCGATCCCGAGGCACATAACCGGCAACCTCGACCGGCATGGTGATACTTGTGCCATCCAGCGGCGTCGAAACCGCGAGTGCAGAAGATGTCACTTGTGGAATTCGCCGCACCCGGGTCAGCAACTCCTTGTAAAACGAGCTGGCCGCGGATCTAGAATAGCCGCTCATCGCTGGGTCCACGCTGAGGATAATCACTCGGCTCGGCTCAAACCCAAGATCGACCGTGCGCAGCGTTCGGAGTGTCTGTGTCAAAAGGCCCGCAGCTACCAATATGACAACGGAGAGCGCAATCTGGACGACCACCAACAGCTTTCTGAGCTGCGGATGGCCGCCCGTGTTTCCCGCCTCTCCTTTGAGACCCGGCGTCAGTGACAGCCGCGTAGACTGCCATGCTGGCGCGAAACCAAACAGGATCGCTGTGATGAAAGATAAGCCCGCGGCGAATAAAAATACCGCCGGATCTGAGCCAGTCTGAAACGCTCCTTGCCCTGATGCGCCAACATTTAAAAAATGCAAAAGAGTACGCGTCATCCAGAACGAAAGAGCCAGCCCGAGCATGCCTCCAGCAAAACCTAGCATCAGGGCTTCGACAACAAGTTGACGCACTAACCGTGCCCGCGAAGCGCCAAGCGAAAGCCGTATGGCGAACTCCTGCCTTCGAGCGTTCGCACGCGCCAGCAGTAGGTTCGCCAGATTCGTGCACGCCACCAGCAGCACCAAAATCACAACACCCATCAGCACTCTCACCGGTCCGCCAAAGCGCGATTCCATGCTGTCGATTCCACGGCTGGCGCCAGTCAGGCGATAAACCCGCCTATTTGGTCGCTTCACGTCAACGGCGCCTACTTCGATCGCGGCGGGTGAAATCGCTGCGTCCGCTTGCGCCATCGTGACACCCGGCCTGAGCCGCCCCAGCGTGCTAAGCCAACTGAAATTGGCCGACCTCCAGGGAATTGACATATCCGGCATAAAGTCGGTCAAACGAGATACCGGCACCTGCAGTTCGTAATCACTGTGGAGCGCCGAACCGTTAAACCCCGGCTGTGTCACACCCACAATTCGATAAAGATGAGAGTTCAGAAATAACTTGCGGCGCAAGATTTGCGGATCGCCGCCGAATCGTGATTGCCACATTCGATAGCTGATTACGCAGACCGGATCACCGGCCGCTTGCTCAACATCTTTCTCTGTCATCACGCGCCCTACGGCCGCATTCACCCGAAGGGTTCGAAAGTATTGCCCAGTCACCAGCTCGCCGGAAATCGCCGCCGATGGGCCGTCGCCGCCCTGGAAATTCATCAGGACCGGAAACTGACCAAAGAAGCCGTCGAACACTCGATTATTCCAGGAAATCTGATCGACAAAACGGACCGATATCGGTGCGATGCCTTCAGTTCCGTTGTCGGATCTAACCACGCGTACGAGCTGTCCTGGATCAGGCACCGGCAGCTGCTTCAGGAGAATCGAGTTGACGAACGAAAAGATTGCGGTGTTCGCACCGATACCAAGGGCGAGCGATGCAATAGCGACACTGGTGAATATCGGTGACTTACGAAGCCCGCGCGCCGCAAATTGCACGTCTCGCAGCAGGTTCTCGATCAGAGGAACTCCGCGCCGGTCCCGATAAGTCTCGCGCATTGGCTCGGTTGACCCGAACTCAAGATGAGCCCTCCGGGACGCTGCCTCCGGTGTCATTCCGTTGCGAACATGCTTTGCTGTCAACAGTTCCAGATGCAATTGAATGTCACTGTCGAGGTATTCGTCTCGGTGTTTGTGACCAAATAAACCGGCTATGCGGCTAAGGGCCACTCGAAGGAAACGCATGCTGGACCTCCTACTCGGTGGCGCTCAGAAGGCGAGTCATGATTCCGGCAAAGCGCTCCCAGTCCTCGGTTTCTTGGGTCAGTCGCTTTTTGCCCGCCTTAGTTAGGGAATAGAATCGCGCTTTTCTATTGTTCTCCGATGCGCCCCACGCGGATTGGATAAAGCCGTTCTGTTCCAGGCGCAGCAACGCCGGGTAGAGCGTCCCTTGGTTCAAATGGAGCAAATCTTCGGAAATCTGTTGGATGCGCTGGGCGATGCCATAACCATGCATCGTTCCCAAAGTATCCAGCGTTTTCAAGACCATAAGGTCAAGCGTGCCTTGCAGCACTTCCGGTTTAGATGGGGGCACAGCGTTACTCCTGTTGACAAGCAACAGAATGACAGGTTTCCTTGTTGTTTGTCAACAGGAGTGATTCGGCCGAGTCGAATTTGCGGGGATTGTCTAAGAAATTGGTACTTCGACGCCCATGCTGCGGCAGGCGCCCTTGACTTGTTCTACCGCTGCTTCCAGCGTGAAGCAATTCAAGTCGGGCATCTTCAGCTTCGCAATTTCTTCGATTTGCGCTTGCGTGATTTTTCCGACTTTGGTCTTGTTCGGTTCAGCGGAGCCCTTGGCTAAGCTAACGGCGCGTTTCACCAGCACCGCGACCGGCGGCGTCTTGGTAATAAATGTGAAAGATCGGTCCGAAAAAATGGTGATGACGACAGGAATGATTAATCCTTCCTGGTCTTTTGCCGAAGTCTTCGCGTTGAACGCCTTGCAGAACTCCATGATGTTGACGCCCTGCGGACCGAGCGCGGTCCCAACCGGGGGTGCCGGCGTGGCTTTACCGGCCGGGATCTGGAGCTTCACCTGAGCTGTTACTTTCTTTGCCATTTTGCTAAATATCCTGAAAAATTGAATCTATCTAGATCTTCTCGACCTGCAGGAAGTCCAGTTCTACCGGGGTAGAACGTCCGAAAATCGTCACCATCACGCGTAACGTGTTGCGCTCGGTATTAACTTCGTCCACCTTGCCGGAAAAGTTCGTGAATGGTCCGTCGACGATCTTAACGGTCTCATTCTTCTCGAACGTAAGCTTGGGACGAGGCCGCTCGGCGCTCGAAGCTTGCCGGTACAGAACGGAATTGACCTCGTCCGCTGTGAGCGGCACTGGCTTTGTTCCCCCTCCGACGAAGCCCGTGACGCGCGGAGTCGCCTTCACCGCATGCCAAAGCTCATCGTCCATCTCCATCTCCACCAGCACATAGCCTGGATAGAGTAACCTCTTACTGGTGACCTTTTTCCCGTTGCGAAGTTCAATAACTTCTTCGGTCGGTATCAAAATCTGTCCCAACCGATGGCCAAATCCGAATGCCTCGGCACGAGTACGCAAGGATTCGGCAACTTTGGTCTCAAATCCCGAATAGGCGTGAACGATGTACCAATGCTTGGTGGTTTCGGGAGGGCCGGTTTCGGCCAGCGGAACCGCCTCGTCAGTGGTCACTTGATGATCTTCAGCCGGCTCGGCTTCCGGGTGGATTTCGTCCTCAGTCATACCGTGCTCGGTCTCTAAGGAATCACCATCACCGTCTTCGTGGAGTGGCTCATCGGGCCCGATTGCGCGTTCGTCTTGTAAGTCTTCTTTCGGCATGTCCCGAAGCTCTCCGATCTGCTACCTGGAAACGAAGTAGTGAATAACCCCGGTAATGGACCGATTCACAATGAAATCGACAACGAAAAAATAACCTGCGAAGAGAAAGACAGCGGCGATGACGACACCCGTCGTCGCTCGTACCTGCGGCCAATTGGGCCAGGTGACGCGGCGCATCTCCGCCTTTACGTCGTCGATATAATCCCGCGCCTGTTGCGGCCAGCCGACCGCATTGGTTGATTCTGCCATGCCGTACACTCTTTCACTTTGGTTTAAAGCCGGCCTTCCAGCGGCCTTCCCGGAGCGGGATCACGCTCCGTTCGCCTGATAAGACGCTGGCAGGGGCAGAGGGATTCGAACCCCCAAAGGCGGTTTTGGAGACCGCTGGTTTACCGTTAGCCTATGCCCCTGTAACTTCTACTCTTCACACTAGCAAATGAATTACTTGGTCTCGCGATGCGGTTGGTGCTTACGGCAAAACGGGCAGAACTTCTTCAGTTCAATCCGCTCGGTCGTTGTCCGCTTGTTTTTGGTCTTACTGTAGTTCCGGTTTTTACACTCAGAACACTGAAATTGAATGATTTCCCGTGGCATTGATTAGTTCCCTCCGCCTAGCCCTTTACGCTGTCAAAATCTCGGAAACAGTGCCGGCGCCGACGGTGCGTCCACCTTCGCGAATCGCAAACCGCAGCCCCTTGTCCATGGCGATTGGCGTGATCAAATCGATTTCCAATTGCACGTTGTCGCCCGGCATCACCATCTCCATGCCTTCCGGCAGCTTCGCCACACCCGTTACATCCGTCGTCCGGAAGTAAAACTGCGGCCGGTAGCCATTGAAAAACGGCGTGTGCCGCCCGCCTTCATCCTTCGACAACACGTACACTTCACCCTTAAACTTCTTGAACGGCTTGATCGATCCCGGCTTCGCCAGCACCTGCCCGCGCTCCACATCCGTCTTTTCAATACCGCGCAGCAGCAACCCCACGTTATCGCCCGCCCGGCCTTCATCCAGCAGTTTCTTGAACATCTCGACGCCCGTTACCACCGTCTTGCGCGTGTCCCGGAATCCGACGATCTCCATTTCCTCGCCCACCTTGCAGATCCCCTTCTCAATTCGCCCCGTCACCACCGTGCCGCGGCCCTGAATCGAGAAAATATCTTCAATCGGCATCAAAAATGGCTTGTCAATGGCGCGCTCCGGCATCGGGATGTATTCATCCACCTTCGCCATCAACTCATCCACTGACTTTTCCCACTGCGCTTCGCCGTTCAACGCGCCCAGCGCACTCACCTTGCATACCGGAATGTCATCGCCCGGAAACTGATAGCTCGACAACAACTCGCGTACTTCGAGCTCCACCAGTTCGAGCAATTCCGGATCATCCACCATGTCGACTTTATTCAGCGCGACGACGATGTACGGAACACCCACCTGGCGAGCGAGCAGGATGTGCTCCCGTGTCTGCGGCATTGGGCCATCGGTGGCGGCAACGACAAGAATCGCGCCGTCCATCTGCGCCGCGCCCGTGATCATGTTCTTGATGTAGTCGGCGTGCCCCGGACAATCGACGTGCGCATAGTGCCGGTTGGCCGTCTCGTATTCCACGTGCGCCACTGCGATCGTGATCCCGCGCGCTTTCTCTTCCGGCGCGTTGTCGATCGAGTCAAAGCTCCGGAACTTGTTCTTCGGATTATGCTTCGACAATGTCTTGGTGATGGCCGCCGTCAACGTCGTCTTGCCGTGATCGATGTGCCCGATCGTTCCGATGTTTACGTGCGGTTTGCTGCGGTCAAATTTCTCTTTCGCCATGGTGTTGCGTGCGTACCTGTTCAGTTATAGGCGTTCCGGCCAGCCACGGAAACCACAATCAAATTGTAGGTGGAGTTTGCTTCCGTACCGGGCAGGATCATCCACGATCCCGGCTCTAGTGCCGACTGTCCGGACACACGGATGCTGGGAGACGTTCAGTGGAAGTATATCACGGTAACGTGGAGCCTCGAAGCGCAAAGCGACACGGGGTCCGCTATTTTCCCGGGTGGCATGCTGATTCCGTGCCCGTCTGCGCGAACTCCTCAAGATTGACCGCGCGAAAGTCGGCAACGTCTACAAGTGAGAGCGCCATGCGCCGATGCTTCGCTTTCACGTAAAATACCTCTAGCGCGTATGAAACGTGCGATTGGGCGATGCTCCGTAAAGAAACCAGAAAGCAGAAAGTCACTGTCAGCCTCCGTGCGGAGACGATCCGCAAGGCCAATATTCTTGCAGCGCGGCCATCCACTTCGATCAGCGGCCTCTTGGCCGATCAGCTTGAAAATTGGTCGGTGAAGAGGATGCCTGGGAATGCTCTGCACGATCGGCCTTGGCGCTGCTCGACGGGGGTTTTCACCTTGGAGGGGTGATCTCAGCTGGCCGAGATGAACTGCATGAACGAATAAGACGTTCGTCGACACGAACGTTTTGATTTCGGCTATGACACTGATGTGGCCGGCAAACATGAATTGCGAAGGGGTTGCCTAGCGAATAGGCGTCCTTAGCCCGCAAGTTCTCTCTCTAGAGACTTCCAACAGCGGCGCCCCAGCCTGTCATACTTTCCAGGTAGGCCATGCGGCTCTGTTTCTTGACATCCACGCCTTGGAACGTCACTCTCGGCAGCGGGACGTTCGCGGGCATCAGCGGACTGGCGCGTGGACTGCAAGAGATTGGAACGGATGTGAGCGTCCTGAGCTGCGCGGACGCCGACACCAGAACGCGTTCCCGGCTCCGCTTTAATCGTGGTCTGTTGCAAAACGAGCTTTCCGGTAAGTTCGAAGCCACTATTGGCTTCGATCTGGACGGCTTTCTGCTCCCTGGCCAATCGGACGTCCCCCACATCGCCTGTCCGAAAGGCGTCCTTGCCGACGAGACGTTGTATGAGAACGGTCCGGCTCAGCGCAAACTCGGCGCACAATCGCGATACGAGAAGCACAACGTTCAGCACGCTGCACACGTCATTGCGACCAGCCAGTATTCAGCTCAGCGCATTCGTGACCTGTACGGCCCAATACCGGGTGGTATCTCGGTCGTTCCTGAACTCATTCCTGTCTCGTATTGGCGTAGCTTGTTCCGTGGCGTTCGGCCGCGGCCGAAAGACGGCACGTTTCGTGTTCTGTGCGTCTGCCGTTTCTACCGCCGCAAACGCATCGACCAGTTGATACAAGCCATTGCCGTACTGGATGTCAACAACGGCATTTGTCTTAGGCTGGTCGGCAACGGCCCCGAATCCGCCAGCTTGAGGCGCATGGTAGCCGATCTGGGTCTGGATAGCCGAGTGGCGTTTTTAGGCGACTTATCGGCGGAGGCACTGGCGGAAGAATACGTCCACTGCGACGCCTTCGCGTTGATGAGCGCGCAGGAAGGGTTCGGCATTGTTCTTCTGGAAGCCATGGCAGCCGGCAAACCCATCATCGCGGCGCACGCAGCCGCGTTGCCCGAGGTGGCTCCGCACGCTTTGTTTGTGGATCCGGTGACGCCCTCGGCGATTGCCGAAACAATCCTTCGACTGCGCGGCGATGCAAGGCTGTGCTGCAGAATAGCCGAAGCAGGGCTTGAGCTGGTTCCTCAGTTCGACGTGGCGAATGTTGCTCGCCAGTTCCTAGACGTCATCGATACAGTCGTTAATACAGCGGTTCCTCTCCGTCCGGCCTTGTTTTCCAGCGGCGGTGAATCCACATCCACTGCTCCGGGTTTTGCCGGATAACGTCTTCAAAAATGCGGTGAACGCTTTGCGTATCGCTCTCCACATCTCCGGTCATGGGCACTTCCGGCAAGAAGTGCAACGCGTAGCGACGCTTGCTTGCGTCCCACAACGCGAAGCCGGGAATGACAGCAGCACCAGTGTGATGCGCCAGTTTCACGAATGCTGAACCCGCGCAGGCTTTCTTGCCGAAAAAATCGACAAAGACGCCTTCTGCAGGCGTCGTATTTTGATCGATCAGAATACCCACGGCATCGTTGTTCCGCAATGCTTTGATGACTGCTCGCGCCGCGGTTTTCTTTTCGAGGAGAACGTTACCCGACAGCTTCCGTCTCGATTCGACCAGTTCGTCGACCAAGGGATTGTCCAAAGGACGAATCATTACCTTCATGGGTTCAGTCATGATCGCGTGAGAAAACGCGCTGAGCTCCCAGTTGCCGAAATGCGCAGTGGCTACTAAGACGCCGCGGCCTTTGCTCTTGGCAGCTTGATAATGGTCGAGGCCTTCATAGGAAATCCACGACGCGATATTCCCGTCGTTTAGATCAGGAAAGCGCGCCAGCGCGACAAGCAAACGGGCGATACTTTGAAAGACGCCATCGAGAGTGCGTTCGCGACCGGCTTGGTCCAACTCTGGCAGAGAGAACGCAAGATTGATTCGGCCCACGCGCCGCAACTTTGGATGCACTCGATCGAGCATCGCCATCACAAAATGCGCTAGTGCTTCGGATGCACCGAGTGGTAACACGCGAAGAGCGCCAACCAAGGCCGCCGCTAACAAGTATTCAGCCCAGATCCGCACGGGGTGTTTGGATTTGACCAACTTCGCAGTGTCGTCGATGCTACGCGATCCAGCCGCCGCCAAGGACCAAGTCTCCGTCGTAAAAAACCGCTGCCTGCCCCAGCGTGACTGCGCGCTGAGGTTCATCGAACCGGACTTCGATGCGCGTTTCGTCATCGCCCGGAATCAGCATTGCCGGCGCCGGTGTGTGTTTATTGCGAATCTTCACTTGCGCGGGACGTGGCTCATGAATTGGTGCGATGGATAGCCAATTCGCATCGCGAGCGGTGAGCTTGCTGGACAGCAGTTCTTCGTTGCGGCCCACGATAACGCGATGCGTTGCGGGTTCAGTGGAAATCACGTACAGCGGCTCACCGGCGGCAACACGGAGCCCGCGCCGCTGCCCGATTGTGAAGTGATGCGTGCCCTGGTGATGGCCGACCACCTTCCCGTCCAACGTGACGATCTCTCCCTGTGTCTCCGCCGGCTCCAAGTGCTGTTCCCGAAAATAAGCGTCGATGAAGGCGGCATAGTCGCCGTTGGGCACGAAGCAAATCTCTTGGCTATCGGTCTTGCCGGCGACCGGCAACTTCAGTTCAGTCGCCAACGCGCGCACTTCCGGCTTCACCATTCCGCCTAAAGGGAAAAGAGTCCGGGCGAGCTGGGCCTGCGTCAAGCCAAACAGAAAATAGGTTTGGTCCTTGCCATGATCCAAGCTGGTGCGCATTTGATATCGGCCCGTCTCTTCATCGAAGCTCAAGCGCGCATAATGGCCGGTAGCCATTTTGTCCGCGCCCACGCTATCGGCCATTTCGAGAAACTGATCGAACTTGATGAAGTTATTGCACAGCGTGCAAGGAATGGGAGTGCGGCCGGCCAGATAATCCGACACGAACGGCTTGACCACTTCCTTTTCAAAGCGATCTTCGAAGTTAACGACGTAGTACGGAATGCCCAGTATGCCCGCAACGTACCGCGCATCATAAACATCATCCAGCGAGCAGCACCGTCCGGTTGCGCCTCCATCCGGCACAAGTTCCGGTAGCCGGCGCTGGTTCCAAAGCTGCATCGTTAGCCCCACAACGCGATGTCCTTCGCGCTGCAGCAGCCCAGCAACCACAGAGCTGTCCACGCCACCAGACATCGCCACGGCAATGGGGGCTCCGGTGAGCGGCGCTGTTTCAGACGGCAACAAGTTGCGCCTCCTTCCGAAGCTTCCCGACGCACTCGTTGACAGCCGTGGATAATCGATCCGCATCTTCCAAAGTATTGGCCGAACCGAAGGAGAAGCGCACAGAGGAACGCGCTTCGGTCACTGTTCGGCCCATTGCCAGCAAGACGTGCGAGGGCTCAATCGATCCGCTGGAACAGGCCGCGCCGCTCGACGCAGCCATGCCGCGCATGTCGAGTGCGATCACCATTGCTTCGCCCGAAACGCCGCGGAATAAGAGGTTGCTGGTATTCGGTAGCCGCCGCAAGCGGTCGCCGTTCGCCTCGCCCGAGGTCTGCGCTTCAAAGCGGTCGCGAATCGATCCAACATCCTTTCTATGCGGGTGAAGCTCAAGCGCATGCGCGAAGGCGATGATGCCGGGAACGTTCTCGGTACCCGCGCGGCGCTCCCGTTCATGATGGCCGCCTGTTTGTACGCCGCGAAACGGCACGCCCTTGCGAACGAACAGCGCACCCACGCCCTTCGGCGCAAAAACCTTATGAGCGCTCATCGAATAGAGGTCGACGCCGAGGCGGCGAAGATCCACATCCACCTTGCCTAATGCCTGCACACCATCGGAATGGAAATAGGCCCGGTGGTCGTGAGCGAGGCGGGCAATCTCCTCAATCGGCTGTATCGTGCCAACTTCATTATTGGCGTGCATCACAGAAACTAAGATCGTCTCGGGCCGCATTAATCGCTCAATCGTTTCTGTGCGGACGATGCCATCGGCGCCCACGGAGGCAAATGAGACATCCACGCCTTCACGGTCTAACTGCCGCACCGTCTCAAGTACCGCTGGATGCTCAACGGCGCTGGCTACGACGTGCTTCGGTCCCTTCGGTAAGGCGTGCAGCAGACCCAAAATCGCTAAGTTATTCGATTCCGTTCCACCACTTGTGAAGACAAGTTCACCGGGAGCGCTGTTTATAAATTCGGCGATTGTCCGTCGTGCCTGCTCCAGCCGCCGTTTCGCCAATTGTCCCGTTGCATGTACACTCGATGCATTGCCGAACACCTCGCGTAGCGCACTTGCATACGTTTCAGCCACCTCGGGCGCAAGGGGAGTTGTCGCGTTGTGATCGAAATACAGACTAGCCATAGCGGGAAATGTGGCCGGAAAGCGGAGGAAAGTCCGAGGGTTCCCCTACAATTCTAACAGCTTATGACCACTCGGCCAATTATCACGCTCACGACGGACTTCGGCGTAACCGACCATTACGCAGGCACGATGAAGGGCGTTATTCTCAGCCGCTGTCCGGCCGCTGAAATCGTGGATATTTGCCACTCCGTTCCGGCTTATTCGATTTGGTCCGGCGCCTACAACATTCAGCAAGCGGCGCCGTATTTTCCGGCAGGTACAATCCATCTGGTCATCATCGACCCGGGCGTGGGTACCGATCGGAAGGCCATCGCGGTAAAAGCATTCGATCAAGTCTTCATCGCGCCTGATAACGGCGTTCTCACGTTGGTTCTATCAAAATGCGAAAGCTATGAGGCCCGGGAAATAACCGATCAACGCCTAATGCTTCCATCGCCAGCCACTACCTTTCACGGCCGCGACATATTTGCACCGGCGGGCGCTGCTATTTTGTGCGGCGAAGTACCGTTCTCAGAAGTGGGGCCGACGATCGACTCGCCGAATTTACTGACGCCGATTGAACCGCAATTGACCAGCCCCGGCCATTGGGAAGGCCGCATCCTGAGCGTCGATCATTTCGGCAACATGATTACCAACTTCCCGTCGCGAGATTTTGAGTCACAGCCATTCCGCCTGACTCTCGGCTGGGTTGAAATCTCCACCCGGTACACGACCTTCGCGCAGGCGCCAGACGGAGCGCTCTTCTGCTACGCCGGCAGTTCTGGCTACCTGGAACTCGCAATCAATCGCCAGAGCGCTGCGGCCAGTCTTCGGGCGCACGCCGGTGACCCCATCGCTCTTCGAGTGCCTCGCTCTTGAACGGTGGGAAGTTGAGTTTGTTGTCCCGAGACAACGGCAGACCCCAAGCCCTTCCGAATCCGCGAAGACACCTACAACCCCCGCGTGTGACGCTGTCCAGTCCGGGCAACGACGAGAGGATCTGCGTAGCACAGACACCGTTATTGAAGAGTGATAATGCCCGCGCGTCTCCTACTCATAACCTATTGCACAGCGGGATTGCTCTTCGGCGGAGGATCCAACCGGGTAAAACGCTACTTCGTGCCCGCCACGTTTGCGGGAAACGGGAAGTTCATCGAAGTGCGTGCTGTCAACCGCTGTTCGCGGCCGCTCCATCTCGCCCTCGCCATTTATGAAAAAGACGGCTACACCGCCATGGACAAAGCGTTTGACCTAAATCCGGCGGAAGAACAGGACCTCAGGATTGACCTAGGCTCCAGCTCCGAGATGGCGGTCTGGGGAATTTTCGAAACCTCTCTGGACCGAAGTTGTTCGGCGGACTTCGAAGTGGTTATGAATCTCTTGGAGGGCAACACTCTAAGAGAAGCACCGCAGACGATTCTCCCACTCGGAAGCGTCATCCTCGCCAGAGGGGAAGCAATGCTCTGGAGCCGTGATAGGATCGGGGACCGCTTATTTGTAACCAACACGACCGGCGCCCTTGCTAATCTTTATCTATGCGCGAAAGACCAGTATGTTGTCTCGCGCGGAATGTGCACGGACTGGCGAACGCTGACGACTAAGCCACACCAGCTTTCTATTCTCACGTTAGGGCCGTCCGAAGACGCTTTTGTTGTGATGGCTGGCGACGGGGGATTGACGATGATGGGCGCACGTTACGTCAATGGCGTGAAGAAAAACTTCAATGTAGATTCCGGGATCACATTCGGAAGTGAGGTAGCCAAGTGAATCCCCTATGCGGCCGATGCTCTCTTCCCGGCGGGAGTTTCTCAGATACGCCCTATGAACACGCTGAGCCGGGCTGCGGCCGCAAAGCTCCTTCCGTGAGCCGGCAAACTTTGCTAAGTGCAATACAGTCGCTGCAGTACAGTGCGGCATGATGGCGTCGGGATCTGCTCCTACCTGTCGCCGCTTGCACCGGCCGTGGACCCTAGAACGACCGCATCCTGAGCGTCGATCATATCGGCAACATGATTACCAACTTCCCGTCGCAAGATTTTGAGTCACAGCCCTTCCGCCTGACCCTCGGCTGGGTTGAAATATCTACCCGGTACACGACCTTCGCGCAGGCCCCAGACGGAGCGCTCTTCTGCTACGCCGGCAGTTCTGGCTACCTGGAACTCGCAATCAATCGCCAGAGCGCCGCGGCCAGTCTTCGGGCGCACGCCGGCGACCCCATCGCTCTTCGAGTGCCTCGCTCTTGAGTTCTTCTCCTGTCTGGTGGCACGCAGCCGTGCCCTTTGCGCTCCTAAGGAACTCGCGCAAAACGGGCACGGGGATCGAGCGTGCCACCCGAAGAAATAGCGAGTTCCTCGCTTGCGTGGTGGCACACAGCCGTGCTCTTTGCGCTCCTGAAGCACTCCCGCCGGAAAATGTTCGCGCAGCGCGATACAATCGATAATCACCCAATTTAGAAGTTCCGAGTAAACAATCTATGACAGCCGCAGAACCGATTACACGGTCACGCGCCGCCGAATTCCGTAAGAAGCTTGAATCTGGGATCGTGGTTGCCGATGGCGCCATGGGAACCATGCTCTATGCCAAGGGTGTGTTCATCAATCGCTGCTTCGATGAATTGAATCTCTCCTCGCCGCAAATGGTAAAGGAAATTCATCAGGAATATGTCAAGGCTGGCGCTGAGATCATTGAGAGTAATACTTTTGGGGCTAACCGCAAACGGCTTGCCGCATTTGGCTTGGCAGAGCGGCTGAAGCCAATCAACGAAGCGGGAGTGCGGCTGGCACGGGAAGCCGCCGGCGAAAAAGCGTTTGTCGCGGGATCCATCGGCCCTCTCGGCGTTCCAATTGAACCTTTGGGGCCCCTCTCGTTCCCCGAGGCCCGCGAGTTCTTTCGCGAACAGGTTGAAGTGCTCTTGGGGGCGGGGGTGGACCTGCTGGTGCTTGAGACGTTCTATGACTTGAGCGAGCTTCGCGAAGCAATTTTCGCTGCCCGGGAAGCGGCCGGTCCGGACATGGTCATCGTCGCGCAGGTCACCGTGGACGATGAAGGCACGATGCGGGATGGCGCGAGTACCGCTGCCTTCACCACCAGCCTGAACGAATATCCCGTCGATGTCATCGGCGTAAATTGCTCGGCGGGCCCCAAAGTCATTCTGGAAACGGTCGAGAAGATGGCGGCGCTCACTACCAAGCCGCTCAGCGCGATGCCTAATGCCGGATTGCCAGCATCCGTCGAAGGCCGTAACCTCTATTTGTGTTCGCCTGAGTATATGGCTCAGTATTCGCGCCGCTTCTTGTGGGCTGGCGTCCGAATCATCGGCGGCTGTTGCGGCACCACCCCTGAACACATCAAACTGATCCGGAGCGAAGCTCGATCGCTTCAGCCAATGCATCGGCAGACAGCCGCAGTAGTGGTGGAAGAGGATAAGGCGGAGGTCAAACGCCTTCCCAAAGTTCCCGTTGCAGCAAAATCGAAGCTTGGGGCCAAGCTCGCAGAGGGCAAATTTGCTTCCTTCGTTGAAATTCTTCCGCCACGCGGTATCGATGCGAGCAAGGAAATCGCGGGCGCCCGGCTCTGCCGCGAACACGGCATCGATTGCATCAACGTCCCCGATGGTCCCCGCGCCAGTGCGCGGCTCAGTGCCCAAGTAACCTGCCAGCTCATTCAACAGCAGGCGGGAATCGAAGCGGTCCTCCATTTCTGTTGCCGTGATCGAAATATCCTCAGCATTCAGTCGGAGCTGCTGGGCGCGCATACCACTGGCATTCGCAATTTGATCTGCATCACCGGCGACCCTCCGCGTATGGGCATGTATCCAGACGCTACCGCGGTCTTCGACGTGGACGCCATCGGCCTCACCAACATCGCAAACAACCTCAACCAAGGTCTAGATATCGGAGGGAATCCCATCGGTTCCCAGACCGCCTTGCTCATAGGCGTTGGCGCAAATCCGGGAGCGCTCAATATGGAGGAGGAACTCCGGCGTTTTGCATGGAAGGTGGAAGCCGGCGCCGAATACGTTGTGACGCAGCCGGTTTTCGATTTGAAACTGTTGGAACGATTCCTGAAGAAGACGGAACAATATCGCCTTCCGATGATTGCCGGTATTTGGCCGCTCACCAGCTATCGAAATGCGGAATTCATGGTGAATGAGCTTCGTGTGCCGGTGCCTGAGAATTATATGGACCGGATGCGCCGCGCCGAGAACGCAGAATTCGCCCGCCAGGAAGGAATTCGCATCGCTCAGGAGATGGTTAGCCGCGTTCATTCGCTGGTGCAGGGCGTTCAGCTAAGCGCTCCGTTTGGCCGCTACGAGATGGCGATTCAAGTTGCCGAAGCGATCATTGAACGCTAAACTGACGGAGGTATTCGCCGCCGTCGGCAGCCCCATTCCTGGCTCTGCAATCAGCGGTCGAATCTAGTCACTGTGGCCACAGACCTAATTGAAGTAGACATTAATCATCCGGACCCGAAAGCCATTAATCGCGCGGTTCAGGAGATTGCACGAGGCAACATCGTGGGTGTGCCGACCGATGCGCTCTATACGCTGATGGCCGATCCGTTCAACCTAAATACCGTCAAACGCGTGTTCGACTCCAAGGGGCGCGATACGGTCCGGTCGCTGCCGATGGCGGTCTCGGATACGTTGATGGCGGAAGATTTGGCGTCCGAACTCAACAGCCGCTTCTATATATTGGCTCGCCATTTTTGGCCTGGTCCATTGACGATGATTGTTCCGGCATCTGCCAAAGTTCCGCTTAAGGTCACGGGCAACACCGGCCGTCTTGCCATTCGCCAGTTACGGTCTAAAGTGGTGAACGCCATCGTCGAACAGGCCGGCCACGCCTTGATTTCCACCAGCGCGAACATGTCCGGCCAACCGACCGTTCAAAGCGGCATCGACTTGTTTGCCATCATGGACGGCCGCATTGACCTGGTTCTCGACGGCGGCCCATGCAGCGGCGAGGGCCCTACCACTGTCGATATCACCGAACCCTATTGGCGGGTGATCAAAGAAGGCGCCATCAGCGAGCGCGAGATTGCCGAACGCCTCAAAGCCGAATAGCCGGGCGTTCCATCCGGACTTTTTTCGCTTCCGAAAGCGCGCGAAACGCTGATTTCTCTACCTTTCCCTGGTATCCTCAGAAATAAGTGCTCTCCGCGAGAGCGTTCGCCGCGGTCTCCTAAAAATTGATCCGATAGTCAATGTCATGGAGTCCGACTCGAATGAAGTGCCTGTGCGCAGGCTCCCGTGTCCCCGGATGCGCTGGAGAAGCCTAACGGTGCTCGGAGGATTCCCCCCTGGTCTCATAGGGGTCAATGACGGAGATTTCGGCGGACGCTCTCGCCGGGAGCACTTTTCGTATTTGCCGCTCTTTTGCAAAGTGCGGATTGCACCCGCCACGCCCCGTGTCGACGAGCCCATCATCCGAATGAACATCCTTTTTATCGGCGACATCTTCGCCTCGGGCGGGCGAAGCATAGTCGCCGAGAATTTGAAATCCCTCATCGCCGATTACAAAATCGATTTGGCGATAGCGAATGCCGAGAACAGCGCCGGGGGCTTCGGCATCACGCCCTTGATCGCGGAAGAACTGCTCTCGCTTGGGCTGGACGTTCTGACTGGCGGCAATCACAGTTTCGACAAACGCGAAATCTTCGACTATCTAGAGAAGCAGCCGCGCTTACTCCGCCCCGCGAACTATCCACCAGGCCTGCCGGGACGCGGGGTGTACACGGGAACCGCCCGTAATGGCGTGCCTTATACAGTTCTGAACCTGCAAGGTCGCGCTCACATGTCGAATATTGACTGCCCCTTCCGCAAAGCCGATGAGTTGTTGGCTTCTCTCGATCCTTCGATCAAGGTCCGCTTCGTAGATTTTCACGCCGAACTAACAAGCGAAAAGATGGCGATGGGTTGGCACCTCGATGGACGCGCCACTGCGATGATCGGCACCCATACTCACATCCCGACGGCCGACAATCGCATTCTTGCCCAAGGCCTCGCTTATCAAACCGACGCCGGTATGACCGGCCCCTACGATTCTGTGATTGGTGTTGACAAAGACATCATTCTCAAGCGATTCATCACTGGCCTAGCCGGCCGCATGGAGGCCGCGCGCCACGGAATTGAGCTCCATGGAGTAGTCGTGACAGCCGATGAGGTCACCGGCAACGCAACCGCGATTCAGCGCGTGCGGTGCATTCGCTAAGATACCTCGACCCACTTACCTGAACCCGCCAATCGATAATCCATCGGTTGTATAATTCTCGCTAAGTTTCCGCGAAGTCCCAGTTTCTCAAGGGAGCATTACCGGCGATTCGGCTCTCCGGCATCGTGGCAGACCTGCGGCAACGCGATTGAAAGCAAGTGACCCTATCAACTCCGAGCTCGAACCTCGGCCGTCGTCTGTTTGGAGCGGCGGCGTTGGCCCTTGGCCTGATCACGCTGGTCTGGCACGACTATAAAGACTGGGATCAACTGCGTTACCTTTTGAATGCTACTGATGGCCCGGTCTTTGTCTACGCCGCAGCCGCCGCCCAGATATTCGGTGGCGCGGCGATTCAGTTCCATCGAACCGCGAGAACGGGCGCGGCCATCCTAGCGGCGGTTTATCTTGTTTTCGCCTTACTGTGCGTGCCGCAAATCGTTGCCAAACCGCAGATTTACAATAGCTGGGGCAACTTCTTCGAGCAGTTCTCCCTTGCGACCGGAGCGGTGATCGTTTTTGCGCGTTTGGCGTTAGCATGGGCGCCGGAAAGGCTTGATCGGATCGGCCGCGTTCTTTTGGGCATTTGTGCCACCTCCTTTACCCTCGAACAGGCTTTTTATCTTGACGCTACCGCTAAGCTTGTTCCGCATTGGCTTCCGCCAAGTCAAATCTTTTGGGCGGTAACAACGACCGTTTTCTTCGCATTCGCGGCCATGGCTCTTCTTTGGAATAGGCTGGCACTTGTCGCGACTCGCCTACTGACAATGATGATCGTGATTTTTGGGCTACTCGTGTGGTTGCCGCTGCTTGTTCCGGGCGCCCACAGTCATACCAATTGGAGCGAGACCGCCGAGACCTTCGCGATTGCCGGCGTCGCTTGGATTCTCGCTAATCTCCTCGCCGGCCGCAATTCCGCAGAGGCTGGCGAGGCTGTCCGACCAGTCGGAGATGGGCGAAGGCGGACCTGACCCAACTTGACTTGATTTAATGGAGCCGTTGTCGGGAATTGAACCCGAGACCTCTTCCTTACCAAGGAAGTGCTCTACCAACTGAGCTACAACGGCCTGCCCCAAGAACCCTTGCCCGGGTAACCGGGTCGGGATGGTGGACAGGGAAGGATTCGAACCTTCGAACCTCGAAAGGAACGGATTTACAGTCCGTCGGCTTTAACCACTCACCCACCTGTCCAGACTACAAACAAACACAACTCGTTCCGGACGCTGCTGTGAGCTAATCGACTTCTTTTGGGGAAAAACGATGCCTGCGCGCAGTGCCGAAGATCGGGTCGGGATTTCAGGACTTTTAACCGAAATCCCTAACCCTTAGGCACGAGGATACCACAGGTTTCGTAGCTATGCGCCCGAGGCAATGAAGCTGAATTCTAATGATCTGCGCGGTCCGTTAGACCCTTCGAATGGCGTGATAGACAACAAGCACCAGTATGGCTCCGATCACTGCCACCACGAAGCTGTATAGGTTTAAGCCGGTTACGCCATGGCCGCCAAAGACGCTGAAGAGATAACCTCCTACAACCGCCCCGACAATGCCGAGAATGATGTCTAAGAAGAAGCCCTCGCCCGATTTGTTGACAATCTTACTCCCGATAAAGCCCGCAATGAGGCCCAACACGATCCACGCAAGTATTGACATGAGTTATTCTTTTCTCCACGGCATAGATGTGAACTACCCTGACCACATTACGCTTTAATCACGCTTAACGGGAATGCCTGACGCCATAAGGGTACTGGGGTACCGCCGTTCTTATTCGTTACGCTCGGCTGATATAGTGTGTCCAACAAACATGGCAGCACAAGCTCAATCTGCAGGCGCAAGCCTGACAGCACTCTCTGAAAAACGCGTGGAGAACCTATCTCACCGCACAGCAACGGACACTATCCACGCGATCACCGAATCCACCAAGCAGCTTTTCGCTGCCAGTGAACGTTTGGCAGATGACTTGGAAGAATTAGGCATGCGGTTCTCGCAAGCCGCCGATTTTCGCGCCCAGTTTCAAAAACGCCCATGGCTCCTCGCGGCGCTCACCGTAGGTGGAATCGCGGTTATCTGGAATGCCTTTAATCACCGAAGTCGGCCTACCATTTAGAGAGAGCGCGGCCTGAAATGCTCCATATGGTAAGGCAGATCTCAAACGCCGGAATTCTACTAGTCTCGAGCGTAGCCATAACTACCAGTACCAGTACGGAACATCTCCGATTGCCATGACGGGTCTACCCAGATTTATCTTTGTCGTAAGGTGTTTCTGTGCGATGATCTGGCAAGGAAGCCTTTGGGAATGTTTGACTTTCCCGACAAAAATGAGGAGAAATGCACTCCATGAGCGTTAGGCAGTTCTCATCAAGATCTGCGGCTGGTGTGAAAACGATACGGCGTAAGGCCCTACGACTGGCTGTTCTGGTGGCTGGCGGCGGACTGGCCGCTCTGGTCGCGCAGGGCGGACCGATCACCACTACCAACTTATTAATCAATTCCGGCGCTGAACTTGGCAGTTTGGCTGGCTGGACGGCAGGATCACCGACTGCAAATCCCGGTATCGACACTGGTGCGGCTGACGGCATCACTCCGGAGGCGGGACATTTTGATTTCGGCGGCCACACGGCTGCGGCGGGCACATTGAGTCAGACCGTCTCGGTCCTCAGCCAGGGGGTCACCACGGCGGACGTTAATGCGGGAACTCTGTTCGCGGACGTCTCTTTTTGGGAGCAGGGCACATCTGCGGATGACGCCCAAATCACTTTAACGTTCCTGAACGCGTCCGGCGTCAAGATTTCAACGACCTCTACCGCCATTGAAAACTCACATAATGGAACGTGGCAAACTGAGTCGCAGGATTTCTTGATCCCAGTGATGACCACTAGCATTATCTATACGATGGATTTCTTAGGGACTTCTGGTCCGATCGATGCATTCATCGATAACAATAGTCTGCTGGTCTCGACCAATACTGTTGCTCCTCCACCTCCGCCTGCGCCGGATCCTCCTCCGCCGGCTCCCAGTGCTCCTGTCGTGACCGGCGTACCAGAGCCTTCCTCCCTCGGATTATTTGGCATAGGCGCACTTCTCTTTGGACGTTTCTTGATGCTCCGTAAGCGGCAGTATCAATCCTGAATCGCGGCAACGCCGTGATGTCTGGGCAACGCCGTGATGTCAATGTTCGGGTACGCACCCGGCAAAACTAGACATCACGGTGTTTCCTTTGTATCCCAGTTCTTGGATTAATCCGATACGGGATGTATAATACCCGTCCGCAGTGAGTCCCTTCATCATGGCGAAGAACTGCACATTGCGGCCCGCACTTGTGCCTGGAGCCTGGTTCGGAGTCTCTTCGGCGGCTTCACACAACTCTTCCAAGATCGACAACTGTTTCTCTTCGTCCAGTTGTAGGAACTTTCGTCCAGCCACCCGTTCGGCTTCCGCATCGATCCATCGCAATCCGTCCGCCGCCAACGCCTGCTGGCCGGCATTTCTTGCGACAACCGCGTCGATATAGGAAGGAACTCCGGCCTTTATGGCTCCCGGCGTCTCCGTATCGGGAATGATCAAGTCGGCGATGCGGGAGACGAGAGCGAAATCCGCAACGTTGAAAAATTTGGGGTCAGCGCTTTCCGCTGGAGCCGCCATTGCGTGTTGATGTGCCGGTTGCACCGTCTGTCCATACAATTCGTCACTTTGGAATGGATAGGCACAGGTGGCGCCGATCGCTCCAAAAATCTTCAGCAACGACCTGCGGTCGCTTGAATATGACTTGCGGTCGTTCGAGTCGCTGGACACTAGACTTCCCCCTTCTTCAAACGATCTGAAATGTGCTCGGCCGTGCGCGCTGCCAGCGCCATGATCGTCAAGGTTGGATTCTTCTCGGACGAACTCGGGAATACGCTCGCATCGACCACATACAAATTCGGAACGTCATGCGACCGGCAGAATTCATTCACCACAGACGTCTTGGGATCGGTCCCGATTCGGCAACCTCCCACTTCGTGGTTTGTCGAAGGCTGCTGGTCCGCCGACAAAATCTCCGCCTTGCTGGCCTCTAGGATCTGCCGCGACCAATTCCTCATATCGTTGAATAACTTCTGGTCCGATTCACCGAGCCGCCAATGCCGCCGGGCGCGCGGCAGCCCGTACTCGTCCAGCTGTTCGTAGTTCAAGTCGATGTAGCTTTCCGGGTTCGGAATCATCTCGTGATAGCCGGTGAGGGTGATATACGCCGGAAAGCGAGCCTTCACTGAATCTTTGTAATTCTTTCCGATGCCCTTTACACTGCGGGCCCAACCATTCGAGCGCCGGTTCTGATAGTTGAATTGAATCCCAAAGCTCCGGGCATAATCCCGTTTGCGTTCGTGCATGAACGACGGAATGTAGGCATGGTCCAAAAATCCTTCGTCATTCACAGCCGGCTTACCTATGAAATCCGTGAGAAAGGCTTCAAATCCACCCGTAATGTGTGGAATGAAATTTTTCCCCAATTCGCCGCTTGAATTCCCAAGGCCGTTGGGAAACCGGCTTGATTGCGACATCAGCAATAGAGCTACGCTCTGCGCGCACGCACACGCAACCACAACCACGCGTCCCCGAGCGACACCCTGTGCCCGCGTCTCGCGATCGAAATAACGAACTTCGTTCACTCGCGCCTCATCGGAGACCGCCAGTTCATACACAATGCTGTTCTGCTGCAGCGTAAGGCGGCCTGTCTGCAACGCAGGAATCATGTGGACGTCGTATGAGTTGTACTTCGCAACCACATCGCAGCCAGACATGCAATTACCGCAAAAGTGGCACGAAGGGCGCGTGCCCATCGGCCGGCTCAAGGTCGCCTTACGGACGTGAATCACGTTGACGCCGATGGTTCGCGCGCCGTCCTGTATCGCTCTATCGGTGCACTTTAACGGCACGGGTGGAAGAAAAATGCCGTCTGGCAGATCTTCTAAATGATCCAAGTTTCCGCACACGCCGACTTGCCGCTCGATCCTGTCGTAGTACGGCTTCATTTCGGAATATCCAAACGGCCAGTCCTCACCGGCGCCGTCATGCGACCGGCCTTTAAAGTCGCGTTCACTGAATCGCAGCGCGACCGCGTTCCACAGCTGTGTTTTGCCGCCCAGCCCGCGGCTCCGTTCTCCGTCAAAGCCCGGCTTTCCGGGCTTCATCGTCGGGATGTGTCTCAGTGGAAATTCATAAGGCAGCGCATGGGTATTGAAATCGGTGCGCGTATTGACCTTTGGGCCGCCTTCCAGCACCAGCACATCCGCGCCTTGACTCGCCAGATGCGCTGAAAGCGTTCCGCCTCCGGCGCCTGATCCGACGATCACGCAATCATAAACCTTACTCGACGTCGCCACGTTCATTTGCTCTTATTCTCAAACAGAAATAGCCCGCTCTTCCCAGCCGTCACAAAATCTAACTTTCCGTGACCGCTTATATCCATCACCGGAATCTGCAAGCCGCCGCCCGTACGGCCGCCGTAATCGATCACGTGCTTCACCCACTCGATGTCTTTTGAACCCGGTGTCATGAGCCTTTCGTACCAATAGACGCCCAGCGGTTCACGCGCGCCCGGATCGTGGCCATTATGGGCCATGTATCGCTTGCCGGTCAGCAGCCCGATATTATGGCCGCCGCGAAAATCGATCATCGTCACGGCGTGCGGTTGCGACCAACTGTCGTCGATCATGTGCTTTTCCCACTTTCCGTCGCCGCGATTCTCCAACCAGAAGATGCCGTAATCATGAGCCATTGAGGTAATCACGTCGGGGCGGCCATCGCCGTTCACATCCGCGACATACATAAATCCCACTGCGCCCAGCTTCCATTCCGGGTGAAATTTCCAATTGGCGGTTCGCGGGTCGGGTGGCGCTTCCAACCACCCATTCGGAGTGAGTATGTCGTTGCGACCGTCGCCATTGACGTCCCCGGCCCCGATGCCATGCCCATAACCGCGTGGACTTGCAATGCGCTTCACCATGCCGCCGTGATGATCGCGCTCATACCAGGCGAGCGACGCCGATTCATCGCCGAACTCCGGCAGAACCTCGTCCTTTTTGCCGTCATTATCCAGGTCCACCAGCTCAGCGAATTCAATCGGGCTCGGCTTATCCATCACATGCTCTTGCCACTTTCCATCGCTTGTTCCTGGATTCTGCCACCATGAAATCTTCTTGCTAAACCATCCGATCGTCACCAGGTCCACATGTCCGTCTTCATTTACGTCCAGCGGAACGGTACTCAAGTCGTCAATGTAGTTATTGGTGTAGTCAATGTCCCGGAAGTGATGTTTTTTCCAGCTCGGAGCTTCGTACCAGTTCTCGCCGGAGACAATGTCCAGCTTGCCGTCGCCGTTGATGTCGCAAACGGCAGCCGATTCGCTCGAACCCAAGTCGAGAGTGTGCTTCTCGAATGGAATATCCGGCGGCCGCGTAATCACGTATGCACCTGCCGCGCCGCCCAGAACCAACAGGCCAGTCACGACCAAGCCAATTAAGCTACGGCGCATGGTCACACCTCCAAAGACGGACACTATCCGGAATGAAAAGGGTATCACCTACACGGCCTTCTGTGCGGCGTCTCTCGGCATCCAACGATAGGCCGCAATGGAGTTCTTCCAGAAGTACTTTTCAGCGGCAACCTTTCCTTTGCTGTCAAAGTACGCCTTCACGACGTTCAACTCCACCGGATAAGGAGCCCACAGGTCGCTATTTGGCCAATCGCTGCCATACATCAGCCGGTCCGCGCCAAATCGCTCCCAAAGTTCGTCCAGGGTATGTTTATAAACGGCCGCCTTCTCTGGTACGCGTCCGTCCATGCGCCGTAGAACCCCTGATACTTTGACGAAGACCTGCGGCCTGCCCGCGAGCTGGCGGAGATCCTCTTCACAATGGGCCCGGGATGCCGCATCAACTGGCATCTCAAGCCGCGGCAGGTGATCTAGGACAACACGTAAATTCGGCACTGCGTCTGTCAGACGAACAATGGCGCTGAGCAGCGGCGCGTCCGGATTGGCGGTATCTAAAGTAAGCCCCGCGTTCCCTAGCCGCTTCATTCCGTCTACAAAATTTGGGTTGTTCAAGCTCTGCGTCAGGCTCCGATCCCATAAATTGCCGTAGCGAATACCCCGGAACAACGGGTTCTGCCGCAACTCATCTAATTGCTTTCCAAATCGAACGTCAGCGGGCTCTAGATTGCCAATCACGCCGGCAACGATCGCGTCGATTCGCGCTACATCCAACAGCCACCGGTTGTCCGCCCGCCAAGGACTGCACTCAATCGCAATCGCACCGCGCACGCCCAGTGGAACGGCGATGCTCCGGTACCGTGGTGGCAACGCTGGTTTGTAAAGAATTGTGTCTGACCGGCTCGGCCATGGCACGCCTTGAGGGCGGTTGGTGTCGAAGAGATGAATGTGCGTATCGAGAATGGGCTCTGAGCTGCCTGCAACCGCTGCTGCCGCTGTTATTGTCGCACCAAGAAATTCTCTTCTGTTCATGTTTGTCACTCTAGTCCACGCAATTACTGAAACCGGTTCAAATCCAGCGGCGTAGATCTATCGACACGAGTCAAAATCGCGCGCAGCCGCCAGCCTCCTGTGCGCGGTAGTATGTAACAGAGGAAAAAGCAGCGCGAATGAAACAAGTGTTGAGGAAGAGCTCGATCTACGTTGGCGCGATGGCGGCTTTCGCATTTGCGTTTGCGCCTGCGCTTCTTGCCCAGGATCCGATAACACCAATTGGATCTTCCAGCTCGGTCCCCGAAGTGCATGAACAAACGCTGAGGTGGATTTGGGGTGGCATATCGGCGAACACTTCGCCGCTGCGGCTCTTCACGGTATCCAGCAACACCAATGCAACCAGCGGCGACGTTACCGATACAACCATGGCGAACGCGGAGGTGGGCGCCGGCCTAAACTTCAGCCTGCACGTGCTGCACAATTACTGGCTGACTCTAGGCGCTGCTTACTACTTCGGCGGCTATGACACCAGCTACGCCGTCAACGACGCCGTCGGCAGTTTGTACGTTGAGCGAGCGCGCGCACGCATTTTTGACTTTCCAGTGCTGGTTCGCTACACCGGCCCCAAATTCCGATGGAGCCGTTACGCCTTTTATGAACTTGGCGGCACATTTCGGTATTTATCTTCGATTGACATTCACGAAGCGGCGGTTGACTATAGTGGACCCATCAGTCCCTTTTTGCCGACCACGACTCGCTTCAAACGCGAGACGGAGGGTGTAACAGTCGGCACCGGCCTGGTCTTTAAAGATGATTTCGGGATCAAATCGGCGCCGGAAGTCCGCTATACGCGATATCTGAACAGCGCGATCGCGGGACCAACCGTCGGCACGATGCGCAATCAACTCGAAATCGCCCTTACGTTCGGAAGATAGATCCCAGCCCGCCGTAACTAACCAGCGCCCTCTGTTCGAATTGAGCCGGACGACTCTCGCACTTTTAGCTGCGCGGGCAGACGCACTTCGATGCGCGGCCCCGCGTTTGATTGTGCCTGGATGCGCTGCAGCAAAATTTCCGTGGCTCGATAACCGATCTCAAACGCCGGCTGAACCACTGACGTAATCGACGGCCGAAAGATGTCTTCGGCGGTCAATTCATCGAACGTCGCAAACCCGATGTCTTCAGGCGTATTCAGTCCGCAAGCCCGCAACGCGCGCAAGGCGCCCAGCGCCGTCACCCCATTCGTCGCAAATAATGCCGACGGTTGAGGCCGCACGCTAGCCAGCCGTTCGCCGCATGTCGAAGCCACCTCGCTCAAACTGAATGTAGATTCCCAAATCAGATCATCGTCAAGCGTCAAGCCAGCTTGTTCCAGCGCGGATCTGCATCCATCCAACCGCTCTTGTTCATTCTTCAGCGTCAGCGGGCCGGTCAGAATCGCGATTCGTCTGTGACCTTTCGAAACTAAATGCGATACACCAAGCATTGCGGCTTGGCAGTCTTCTACGCATACCGTGTCGATCTCAAGTCCACCCGGCACACGGTCAAGACACACCACGGGAATACCGGATTCAAGGACGCGCGGAATCTGAGCAAGCGAGGCGGGTCCTGGAGCGACTACCAGTAGTATCCCTTCCACCCGTTGAGAACGTAACAACGACAGTACCTCTTGTTGGCGAGTGGCATTATCGCCCGAGTTCACCGCAAGAATGGAATAGCCCGACAAACGTGCCGCATCTTCCGCGCCTTGAATTACCCGCGGAAAAAATGGAATGGTCATATCGGGAACCACAATGCCAATCGTCAAGGATTTGCTGGTTTTCAAACTCCGTGCGATATGGTTCGGATGGTAGTCCAGATCGCGAACGGCGGCCAGAACTTTACGGCGCAGGCGTTCGCTGACCGGCACGGAGCCCGACAGAACGTGGGAGACGGTACCAATGGAGACACCGGCTAACCCGGCAACTTTCTTAATAGTGGACAAATTTGGTGGCGAAGCCTTTATTGACAGAGTAGCGGGTCAAAGTATATGTTTGCAGATGCCGATTGGTTGATACGTTTCAAATGGCCAAGGTTAAAAGATCACATATAAACGAATGGCTCGACGCAGGCGGTGGCATTCTTCGTCTCGAGCCGTGTTGGGTGCCGCGCTCCTTTATGATTCCCGGCGGACGGCTACGATTACATCCGCATGATCTATACGCTCTCGGGGCTCATCGCGGGGGCATTAATGAGCGGTGGTTTTCATCCACGACTCACGCCTCGAACGGACCCGGCACTCCGAAGGACGAAGGGCTAAGCTATGTCCGCGTCGACGGCGAGCGATGCCTCTTCAAAGCGGCAGTCGAATCGGCCGGCGACCTGCTGTTGGGTGTAGCGGAGATGGAGCGCGAGAAGGGCTGGAATCTGCTTTGCAAATTCTTTGACAATCTTGGCCCCATTCCTCACCATCTGCACCAAAACGACGATTTCGCGGGCCGGGTCGGCAGGCGTGGCAAGCCGGAGGCCTACTATTTCCCCCCTCAATACAACATTGAGGAGAATGACTTCCCGTTTACCTTCATGGGTCTTGAACCGGGCACTACCAAGGATCAGGTCCGAAAGTGTCTCGAGGACTGGAACAAGGGCGATAACGGTTTGCTGTACCTCTCGCGGGCGTTTCGCTTGCAACCCGGCACCGGTTGGCAAGTCGATCCCGGCATTCTGCACGCTCCCGGATCGTTAGTCACCTATGAACCGCAAGTGAATAGCGATGTTTTCGCCATGTTCCAATCCATGGTCGATGGGCGCGTCGTCGACTGGAGCCTGCTAGTTAAGGACGTACCCGAGAAACACCAACACGATCACGAGTACCTGGTCAGCATGATCGATTGGGAAGCCAATGTACACCCGGAATTCGCGAAATCGAACCGGGTGTTTCCGATTCCTGTACATCCGGATGCCGAGGCCGGAGAGCAAGGCTATCGCGAGCTGTGGGTCACTTATGGCACGCGCCATTACTCCGCCAAGGAACTTACCGTTTTACCGGGCCAAAGCGCGCAGATCACTGACGGCGCGGCCTACGGACTGATCCTGACGCAGGGCCACGGCCTGATCGGCCAGCATTCCGTATCGACCCCCACCATGATTCGTTTTGGCGAGATGACTCAAGATGAATTGTTCGTCAGCGCCAGCGCTGCGGCCCGCGGAGTGACTGTCAAGAATTTAAGCGAGACCGAACCGCTGGTCATCTTGAAGCATTTTGGCCCCGGCAATCCCGACGTCGCGGGCTTGGTGACCCGGCAATGAGCGCACATCCCTTGCACAAGAATGCCCACCCGGCCCTTCACAACGCGATGTGGCCCGGTCTCGTGGGCAAAGGAGGCGATGCCGAGCCGGCCATCGACCTAATCACCATGCTCAACCTGACGGCTGACGCGCAAGTGGACGGCATTCACTTCGATGGCGTCGATTTATTTTTGTTCGATCCGCATGTCAACATCGATTCGAACGACGATGACATTAAGCGCTTGGCCGACGAGATTCTGTCACGAAAGTTAGTCGCTGGCTCTCTGGTTGCGCCCGTCTGGCCGGTCACTGGCGGCGGCTCCGCCATGGGCAGCGCCGAAGACCGCCGGCGATTTGTGGAACAAGTACGAAAGGCGTGCATCATCGGCGGTAAGTTGCGCAATTTGGGTGTGCGGCCATACGGCGTCATTCGCATAGATTCGGCGGCTAGTCCCGCCGATTGGGCCTTGAATCCTCTCGAAAACACGCGTACCATCGCGGGTACATTTCGCGATGCTTGCGATGTGGCGGACGATTTTGGCGAGCGTCTGGCTGCCGAAGGCGAAATCTGTTGGGGTGGAATGCATGGCTGGCGCCACATGGTGGAGCTGCTCGAGCTGGTGGACCGGCCGGATACGATCGGCTTTCAGGCTGACATGGCTCACACGCTGCTTTTCACCGCGGGCTATAACGCTCCGGAAGATCGTTTGCTGCCGGACCCATTCGACTGGACAGACCAAACAACACTGGCTGAAGCGATCCACAAAATGGCGCATGCTCTGCGGCCTTGGACCATCGATTTCCATGTGGCGCAAAACGATGCCACGGTGAAAGGGTCCGGTTCCCACGACAAGACTGGCAGACACTGCTTGCCGAACGATCCTAACGGCAAGTTGGATATTGTGCGCGACGCGGGCGTTTGGCTGCGCGATGAGCAAGGAACGCCGACGCATGCCTTTGAACACATCTGTTGGGACGGTTGTATGTTCCCGAACAGCGTGATGCACGACCCTACTACTTGGCGTGACATTTTGCAGGTCATGATCGCTGTGCGGGATGCGCACGGCTGGAACGCGAATGTTTAAACCTAAGATCAATGTGGGGATGGTGGGGTACGGCTTTATGGGCCGCACCCATTCAAACGCTTTCCTCCAAGCCGGGCATTTTTTTGACCTTCCCTATCAACCCGTTTTGAAGGCCGTTTGCGCGCGTAAAGCCGGCCGCGCAGCGGCTTTTGCCGCCAACTGGGGCTATGAATCAATCGAATCGGATTGGCGAACCTTGACCGCTCGGCCGGACATCGACCTGATTGACATTGCCAGTCCCAACGATACCCATGCTGAGATCGCCATTGCCGCCGCTCAGGCCGGCAAAATGGTCCTGTGTGAAAAACCGTTGGGACGCAACGCACAGGAGGCCCTGACGATGGTGGAAGCGGTGGAATCGGCAGGCGTTCCCAACATGGTTTGGTACAACTACCGTCGCGTTCCCGCCGTCACTCTACTGAAGCAACTGATCGACGAAGAACGCTTTGGGCGAATATTCCACTACCGTGCCAAATTCCTACAGGACTGGACCATTTCAGAGGACCTGCCGCAAGGTGGCGAAGGTCTGTGGCGGCTGGATGCGGCGGTCGCCGGTAGCGGCGTAACTGGCGATCTTTTGGCGCACGCCATCGACACCGCTTTGTGGCTGAACGGTCCCATCGCCGAAGTAACCGCTATGACCGAAACGTTCATAAAGGAGCGCAAACACACGGCAACCGGGCAGGTAACGCCCGTCACCATCGACGATGCCAGCGCATTCCTGGCGCGTTTCGGCAACGGTTCGTTAGCAACCTTTGAAGCAACTCGCTACGCGCGCGGCCACAAGGCGCTCTACACCCTCGAAATCAACGGTGAGCGGGCTTCAGCCATGTGGGATTTGCACGACTTGCATCGTATCCAGTTTTTCGACCACCGGGATGAAGGAAAGCTGCGAGGTTGGCGGAGTATTCACGTCACTGACAGCGACCATCCCTACATGAATCGCTGGTGGGTGCCGGGTCTTCAAATCGGCTACGAACATACGTTCATACATCAGGTGGCGGATTTCCTGACGGCGACGGCGGAAAGCAAAAGCGCCAGCCCGACGTTCCGTGATGGCCTGGCAACCGATTATGTGACCGACGCCGTCCTGCGTTCGGCGATCAGCCGCCAATGGGAAGTCGTTTAAGCGGTAAGATCGCGCCAGTTACAGGCGCGAGCTGCGGTAGGGCGTCAACTACCGGTACCAACGAGCTTCGGAATTTACTGTCGGTAATTTAGCGGGTCATCCGCTAAGACTTGATTGCCGTACATCAGCCCAGGAGCTAATGTGCGATTTCATACTCTCACGACGATTTTGACTCTAGTTGGCGCTCTTGGATTGGGCTATGCGCAGACGGAGATGAACAGTGTCATCTCAACCACCTCGCCCTTGCAAATCCCTGAGCGCACTCTACAGCCGGGCAGCTATACACTCACGCTTGAAGATGCCATGTCGGACCGCGCCATCCTGAAGATCTCGGCTTCAGACGGCGCACATTCTCTTGTGTTGGTTGTTCCTCAAACAACGTGGCCATATAAAGATGGCCCAACTCTAAAATACTGGCCCGCGGACGCATCTAACCCGCGTGCGCTTCGAGCTTGGTATAGCGAAAGCTCTGGTCACTGGTATGAATTGGTCTATCCAAAGGGGGAGGCCGTCGAACTAGCCAAACGCACAACGGATCCGGTTATCGCAGTCGATCCAAAAGCCGACAAAATCGTTGGCAAAAACCTCACTGCCGACGATATGAAGGTCGTCACCCTTTGGCTGCTTTCTCCGTACAAACTATCATCCGGTAAAGTTGACTTGAAGGCCGGTCATTACGTTAGCCCCACCGCGGCGCCTAAGGAATTGGCCCAGAACACCCGGCCGCCGCGAAAGCTGCCAAAGACGGCGACAAACAACCCCACCATCGGGCTGATTGGATTGCTCGCATTGTTTGCTTCCGTCGTGATTCGCGACCCACGGAAGCAGCGAACCGCAAGCGTCTGACCCCCCCTTTCAAGTCAATGAGCCAATCAAAGGGCGGCGTTTACTTAACGAGCCATCAC
>JBARMQ010000018.1:0-3946 GCA_049802535.1 Bryobacteraceae bacterium
GGCGGAGAAATTCGGCACCGGCAACTTGCCATACTGCGCTACGTAGCGGACCAGTTCGAGCGGCGCCTGCAGGTTCTTCGCCTCGTGCACCAATTCTTCCTTGCCGAGCACGGTTAGCTGCTTCATCTCTTTGACAATGGTGCGAATGTGCCGCACCGCTTCGACGATGTTGCCAGAGCCGGCCTCGCCCTTGGTACGGATCATCGCGGCGCCTTCGGCAATCCGGCGCAGCGCTTCTCCTAAATTTCGGGCTCCGCAGACGAAGGGAACTTTGTAATCGTGCTTGTCGACATGGTGCTCCTCGTCAGCGGGAGTCAGCACCTCGCTCTCGTCGATGTAGTCGACGCCTAAAGCCTCGAGAATGCGCGCCTCGGTGAAATGGCCGATGCGCACTTTGGCCATCACAGGGATGGAAACAGCATGCATGATGTCGCGTATGATACGGATCTGCGACATGCGGGCGACCCCACCTTCTTTGCGGATGTCGGCAGGGACCCGTTCGAGCGCCATAACGGCGCAAGCACCGGCGTGCTCAGCAATCAGCGCCTGCTCCGCATTGACGACGTCCATGATGACGCCGCCCTTTAACATCTCCGCCAAACCGACTTTCAACCGGAATTGGTCGCTAGTAAAATGCTCGGTTTCGAAACTCATCTCATCTCCTCTTAATGACGCTCGGTCAAGAAATCACTTAAACCAGCGCGGCTTCAGGTTCATACGCCGCGAAATTTCGGACTGCTGCGAGTTGAGCAGCAACGGTGTCGCCTAAAATCTGAATTCCCCGAATAATCTGATCGGGAGTTAAACCGCCAAAGCTGATGCGCAAGCCGCGTGCCTGACCGCCGTTAGCCGAAAAATACCGGCCCGGCAGAAAGCTCACGCCGCGCTCCTGCACGCGGTTCAGAATGTCGTCGGCCACCAGCGGAGCAGGTATTACGATCCAAAGGTTCATACCCCCTTCTGGGCGCGTGAACGTCGTTCCAGCGGGCAAGTATTGGTCGCAAGCTTGTAAGACTGCGTCTAGCCGGTCCGCTCCCGCTTGCCGTGTCAACTCCAGGTGCCGCGCCAGCTCGCCGGATTGAGCAAAACGCAGCAAAACCGCCTGCGAGAGTTGATCGGAGTGCAGATCGGTGGTCTGCTTGGCCTCGGCCAGTCGAGCTAAAACAGCCCGCGGGGCAATCGCCCAACCGACCCGCAAACCGGGGAATGAGACCTTCGAGTAGCTGCGCAGCAGGATAGTATTCCCGCTCTCGTCCAATTGCTTCAAGGTCGGAAGCGGCGCGCCCCGGTAGCGCAGCTCGCCGTAAATGTCGTTTTCGACCAGCACTACGCCGTATTTCTGTGCCAGCGCGACAATTTTATGCCGCTGCGCCAACGGAATGGTGGCTCCGGTAGGATTTTGAAAACTGGGGGTGACCACCAGGAGCCGGGGCCGCTCGCGGTCAAGCACCTGGTCTAAGGCGTCGGTGTCCAAGCCAAATGGGCCCACTGGAACGGTGACAATCCGTGCCCCGGCACGGACAAAGACCCGCAACTGGCCGTTATATAAAGGATCCTCGAGTACCGCAGTCTCGCCGTGGGCAGTCAGCAAGCGGGCGATCAAATCCAGCGCCTGCTGACATCCGTTGGTGACGATCAGGTCGTCGCCGGATCGCGCAATACCGGCCGCTTGCGCCTCTTCGAGCAAGTATCGCCGCAGTGGCGCATACCCGTGAGGCGATCCCAGTTGAAGAATTTCGCCGGCTTCCGCGCTATCGATGACCTGCTTGGCAAGCCGCCGGAATGGAACCAGCGGGAACGCATCGCGAGACGGGCGGGCATTTAGAAAATTGATTTCGATGGGCCGTCCCGCGGCGCCCGCCATACGGGGTTCCAGCGGCGGCAGAATCGATTCCCAATCGAAGGCGCGGCTTACTTGCCCGGCGTCCGGCGCGGCCGGTGAGGCACGCCGCCCAGCTACGAAGCTTCCCCGCCCCACGTGGCCCAGAATCAAACCTGACTCTTCGAGAACAGCGTATGCGGCAGAAATCGTGGTGCGGTTCAGTCCAAGTTGGCCAGCCAAGTCGCGAGTGGCGGGGAGGCGTTCACCCGCACGCAGTGAATCCGATTCGATCATCTGGCCAATGGCGTCGGCCAATTGACGATAAATAGGCGCGTCAGAAGCGGGATTGAGCTGAACAGAGGAAAGATCCGCCATCTGAATGAAGTCTACCACATTGGACTGGACAAGGCCAGCCATAAATCAGCCAATCGGCAGCGGCAGTTTCGCTCAGACCGTTCGAGATAGTCTGGTTGTGTGCACCGTCAAGGGTTGCGTATCTTCATCTGTTTATTGGCGGCTGCACTGGTTCTGCTCTCGCAGCACAGGAAGAACGAAGAGCCGAAGAACCAAGTCCTTCCGTTGCCTCCCGATTTGCCGATGGCATTAGCGGCGGATACTCGCACTTTAGATTTCCATATTTCGCCGATGCTGAGGTCCGGCCGCCTTTCGGCACAGATTCGAGAAAGCCTGAATGATTTGATTCGGGACACGCACGGCGAAACCATCGTGAAATTGCGGGCTTTCGTCTCCGGTGTCGGAGATGCTCGACGCATACGAGCCGACGTCAGCCAACTGTTCACGGACCGGAAGTTGCCCCTGCCGGTGGTGAGCATTCTGCAGGTCGGCGCGCTGGGGGAAGAGGCTGCGCAAGTCGTGATCGAAGCGGTGGTCGAAACCAGGCACACACCGAATCCGAACGGCTTGGCATTCTGGTCTGGGCAAGAGGCGCCTTCGTTCGCGGCTGCGCTCCACAAACTGGAAAGCAGCGTGGAGACCACTGCGGTGCCCCCGGCCAACATTCTTACGTGCACGTGCTTTACGTCGCGCATGAACGACTACGGCGGGATGCGCGGCTCGGTTCAGCGCGCGTTCCCAAAAGCTGAAATCAATCTTGTTCAAGCGCTACGGGATCCGGTGGGCGATTCCAGTTCGTGCGAGGCGGTTGGTCAATTGGGCACTTCACCCGCGGAAGGGCCGGTGGTGCTGCTCGAGAATTCGCGCGCCGCGCTGGTTAATACGGACCGGCTGATCTTCACCGGAATTCAACTGACCTTCGGAAGCTATCTTGACGATGCGAGTGTCGCGTATCAACGTTTGGAGCGCGCCGCTAAATCGCTCGCTCCCGTGGAGACGCCCGTGGTGGTGAACGTCTTCTCACTGGATGTATCGACCGCGTCTGCGTTGCGCAAGACTCTACACTTTCCTCTCAGCACGTTTACCGTTCAACCGATTGAGGGATTGCCCGCGCTGGACGCATCGGCCGGTATTGAAGCAATCATGGCTGCGAACGTTGCTACACCGGTGATGATGAAGAAGTAGCCGTACGATGTAAACGTCAGTGGCTTGGCAAACTGGCCAAGGCTTGACGAATTGTGGGCGAATCTTGCACCGCCAGCGCGCGGCGGTAAAAATCGGCGGCCACCGGGTAGTCTTGGAACTTGGTTTCCACATAAGCCATTACCGACAATCCTTCGAAGCTATTCGGCTGTGTGGAGAGCACAACGCGAAGGCGGTCGCGAGCCGCATCCAGCCTTCCCGACAATGCGTCGACACGGGCCAGCTCAATTTGTGCCGAGTCTGTGAGGCCTTTATCGAGCGACGTCTGGAGGCTTTGCCGGGCCTGATCGAGGTTTCCACGAAGCAGCCATTGATGTCCGATCGATGCTGCACGCAAGGCTGGTGCAAGATTCGCATTGAATGAGACTAGCGTCGCTTGTTCGACCTCATTTTTTCCCTCGCCCATGTTGAATTCGAGGATTCGGGAATCGCCGGCCGGCAAGCGCGCCTCCAATTGATAAGCTCCGGGTTCGAAACCACTCTCAGGCAATTCGACTGCAGCAAGCTGGCGCGCGTCTGTCGTCGCGCGCCAACGAACTTCAAGACCGCGGCGGATGAGCCATGTCA
>JBARMQ010000019.1:0-8447 GCA_049802535.1 Bryobacteraceae bacterium
TTTAATTCAAACTCCGCAGGCGCCGGCTTAGATGGCGTTCCCGACATTGAATACGCCAACATCGCGCTGCCGACGTTCAATACCGGCCAGCAATATAACGGCCGAATCGACTTTTCTAAAGGGAGCAATTACTTCGCGGGCAGCACTTACGTGACGGATTCGAACCAGCAGGGGGCGACCGCCAATGGGCGCCCCAATCAGGACCAGTTAGTAAAGCCATTGAATGCCGATATTACGGCTATCTGGACACATACTATTTCTCCATCCATGATCAACGAAGCGCGCGCTAACTTCACCCGCTTCTCTTACAATCAACTTCAGACTTCGGGCGTCACAAACTACGAAATTCCGCAAGTCAACGTCCAGTTTCCATCGATCGCCCAGGTCCAATATGGAGCAAATCAGGGCGACACGTCGCCCGGCGTGTTCGCCCAGAACACCTACGAGTTCCGCGACGCTGTAACGAAGGTTATTGGAAACCACAATATCCGGTTCGGATTCGAGGCGCGGCGCGAGCAAGATAATGATAATCTCGCTGGCGGCGCGCGCCCGGTCTACGCGGTACAAAATCTCTGGAATTTCGCCAATGATGCGCCCGTTTACGAAGCTATTGACGCCAACCCGGCAACGGGCGGGCCGCCGGTAACGCAGCACTATTTCCGGACGCACGTGTACGCAGGCTATGTGCAAGACGATTGGAAAGTAACTCCCACACTTACTCTTAATCTTGGTATCCGCTGGGAATACTTCTCGCCACTGACGGAGAAGGCTGGAAATCTGTATGATTGGATCCCTGGGCCTGGTTACGGCAATCTAACTGATGCGACGATACAAAAGGTTAGCCAACTCTATAAGCCCGATTATAAAGATTTCGCCCCGCGCTTCGGTTTTGCGTATAGTCCCAAGACCTCAATCGTTGTGCGCGGCGGCTTTGGAATCATGTACAACCGGGTGGAAGACGCGCTGTTTGCGTTAACGCGGCAGGATAATCCCAATTCCGAGGCCTTTGGATTTTGCTGTGGCACGGCGACCACTCCATTCGCCTCGACAACCCCTGGCGGCCCGCCGCAAATCGTCTATGGCGTTGGTTCCAGTAACTCGATCTATTCGTACCCTTTCAATCCGGCGACCGCCACTGGTATCAATCCAATCACGAACACACCCAATGGTGAACAGGTGCAGGTCTACGCCGTGCCCAGGCAATTCGCCACGCCGTATGCTTACATCTATTCTTTCGAAGCCGACATGCTTTTTTCCAAGAGCTATGTCTTGACCGTCGGATATCAAGGAAGCTCCGACCACCATTTAGTCCACATTGAGGATCTGAAGTTCCTCTATCCTGTGAGTGGCCTTGGCGCGACTAATTTTAGCGACATATTCAGTATTCAACCGGACATCAATTCGAATTACAACGCCTTGAATGCGACGATGTCCCACAGCCTTTCACATGGCTTCCAATTTCAGGAAAACTTCCGTTGGGCCAAGAGCCTCGACACCAATTCATCCGAAGGACCGGGCGGCGGGACAAATCCGACGTATCCGACGGATTTGCAAAGCGAATATGGACCGTCTGATTTTGACGTGAAGTACACCACCACATTTTCAGGCCTTTACGAACTGCCGTTCTACCGCTCGCAAAAAGGCCTTATGGGTAAGGTGTTGGGCGGCTGGCGCCTCAGCGATATTTTCACGTTTCATACCGGTTTCCCGTGGACGCCGAAGTCCGGCCAAGCTCTTGAAACCCCCAGCGGCGCAGGGCTTTCGCCGACTCGGCCGTACGCGTATCTCGGCGGTGCGCTCACTGGCGAGTCCAACTCTGCGTTTCTTCGCCCGAACGGCAATTTCCCCGGCGGCGGTTCGGCCTATTTCCTGTACAGCTATCCGAGCGGCCTAACCACGCTGCCACCCGGGATTGGCCGGAATGTGTTTCGCGGTCCGTGGTACAAGGACGACGACATTAGCATTGATAAATTTGTCAAAATGCCCAACCGGTTTCTTGGCGAGGCCACTGCACTTGATTTGCGGCTGAATATCTTTAACGTCTTCAACCAGCAGAATTTTCAGCCGTTCAATTTCTTCGACGCCAGCACTTTCGTCGACAATCCATTATTCGGTCAGCCGATCCAGGAACTCTCGGGGCGGGCTGTCGAGCTGCAAGCGCGCTTCAGTTTCTGAATTCAGTGGTTCATGGGTTGGATCGAAGTCGTTCTAAGCTGTTAGAACGACTTCAATGACCAAACCCAGCCTTCTTGTCATTGCCGCGATCATTGCGATTGCGCCTATGCTAACGCTGCCGCTCGGCGCGCAGTCAAAACACAAAGTTCAAAAACACGGCGCTCCGCCGGCCCAATCGCCCGCTCCCTTAAGCGTGGTCGAGGTAGGGATTCCCCAGATGCGTGCCGCGATGGAGAGCGGCAGCATCACTTCTCACGGGCTCGTGGTTCAGTATTTGACCCGCATTGCGTTGTATGAGGATAAGCTGCACGCCATCATCACAGTGAATCCCCATGTCCTGGCGGAAGCCGATGAACGCGATCGTGAACGGGCGCAAGGTCACGTGCGCGGACCTCTACACGGCATTCCCATCGCACTGAAAGACAACATCCTCACACATGACATCGTGACTACCGGCGGCGCGCTCGCGTTCGATGGCTTTCTGCCGCCCTACGACGCGACGCTGGTTAAGAATTTACGGGATGCCGGCGCCGTTATCGTTGCCAAGACCACGCTGTCGGAATTGGCTAACTGGGTGGCGGGCTCGCCGACGCCGATGCCTGCAAATTACAATGCCATTCGCGAGTTTGCCTATAATCCTTACGATCCGCGCCGCGATCCACGCGAGGCCACCGACGATGGGCGGCCCGCGCTACAGACCGGCGGATCCAGTTCCGGCGCAGGCACCACAGCGAATTTCTGGGTGGCTAACGTCGGCAGCGAGACCTCCGGTTCCATATTGAGCCCTTCGAACCAAAATATGCTCGCTGCGATCAAGCCGACGGTTGGGCGCATCAGCCGTTACGGCGTCATTCCGATCACGGCCGATCAGGACACAGCAGGCCCGATGGCGAAGACAGTGACCGACGCAGCCATCATGCTGGGCGCGCTGGAAAGTCCGGCGCCTGATCCGAATGATCCTGCGACGAAGACCTGCACGCCTCCGCCGGGCCGCGACTACACCGTGTTCCTAAAAGCCGACGGGCTGAAAGGCGCACGGATTGGCATTCCACGCGCCTACTATTACGACCACATCACGCCTCCACTCGCCCATCCACAACCGCCTGGGTCCAGTGTTGGTGGCGCGGCTGCTGCTGGCCCAACCCGTGGGCCTTCCGGCCGGGACGGCGGAGGCGGACTTACGCCTGAACAGACTCGCGTCATGACGGAGGCCATCGACGTTCTGCGCCAGCAAGGCGCCATTATCGTCGATCCGGCTGATATCCCCAGCATTGTGGAAAAGGATTTCGATCACAACTTTCTCGCGTGGGGTTCGTGCGGTGGCTGGAATGCGGCTAAAGGCAAGGACGCCAATTGCTCGGTCGTTCTTAAATACGGGATGAAGCGCGATTTCAATACGTTTCTTGCGTCATTGGGCGCGTCCGCTCCCGTGAAGAGTTTGACCGAGCTTCGCATCTGGAACATCACGCATCTCAATGCGAACTCCATCCGATTCGGCCAATCGAACTTAGATGTTTCCGATGAGATGAACCTGGATGCCGACCGGGCGCGTTACCAACACGATCGTGCCAAAGACATTGACCTTGCCGCGACACACGGCATTGACGAGGTCATGAAGAATAACCATCTCGATGCGCTGCTTTTTCCCGGCGCCAGCGGAGCGAGCATCGCGGCGAGACCCGGGTATCCAACTGTGATCGTGCCATTCGGCATGGTGCCAAACGCTCCCACGCAGCCATTCCCCCCAGACTTCGACGCCAAGCCACAGCCCTTCGGAGTCGCTTTTACCGGGATGGCGTGCAGCGAGCCAAAGCTGATCGAGTTGGCGTATGCCTTCGAACAGGCCACTAAGCGCCGCGTGCCGCCGCCTTCGACGCCGTAAGGGCAGGTTGTTATCGTGAATTCAAGGGGCGATAACATGATCAGAACTCAAATTAGCTTGGATAACGAAGAGTACGATCTGGCCAAGGCGCAGGCCGCGGCACTCGGCATTTCTCTCGCCGAGCTTATTCGTCGCGCCGTCCGAGATATCCTCCCCAACAAAGGACAGGGAGCCTGGATGAAATATGCCGGACTTGTGACCACTGGTGATCCAAACTCCAGTCAATCGGTCGACGAACTGGTGTCCCACTGTTAATCCGCATTCCTTCTTCTACCGTTGGCGCCGTCCGCTGGCGGATGCATTTCGTACTCGTGGGGCGGTTCCGCGCCAAGCAGATACCGCACGAAGTAGTCCCATCGGCGCCTGACCATGTAGGGCTCGTTGCCAAAGCCGTGGCTGCGATTTGGCAGCAGAATCAGGTCGAAATCTTTGTTGGCTTTAATCAGCTCGTCTACCACCAGCAGCGTGTTGTACGGCGGTACATTCGTGTCCATCGTGCCATGGGCCAGCAGCAGATGACCCTTTAAATTCTTGGCTATGTTTTCGTTTGCCTGATTGTCGTAATTGGTGGTTCCGTCCGCGTTGGTCTTCAGCAGACCCTGCCATTTCTCCGCCCAGTCATCTTCGTAGTCGCGATTGTCGTGATTCCCAGCCTCCGAGATGCCGACTTTAAAGAAGTCGGGGTAGCGGAACATGGCGTCCGCCGTAGCGTCGCCTCCACCCGAGTGTCCGTAAATGCCCGCACGATTGATGTCGATCCATGGATACCGCTCCGCCAGTTGCTTCATGCCGCCGACCTGATCCGGCAATGTGTTATCGCCCATATTGCCGTAGTAGGCTTCGTGGAATTTCTTCGATCGCCATGGCGTACCCATGCCATCGATCTCGACCACAATAAAACCGAGTTCCGCCAAAGCCTGGGTATCGCCACGCGAAGCGGCAAAGTAGCGTCCCCCTACGCTGCCGGTCTGCGGTCCCGGATAAATATGGTTGACGATCGGGTACTTTTGCGCCGGGTCAAAGTTGGTGGGCCTATACATCAGCCCGTATAGCTCCGTTACGCCATCGCGAGCCTTCACAGTAAAGGGAATGGGGGGCTTCCAGCCGGCCGCAACGAGTTTTGAAATACCCGCTTTGGCAATTGTTCCGAGCGTGTGCCCGTCCAAATCGCGCAGCACCGAAACGGTAGGAACGTCCGGCTTCGAATAGCTATCGACGAAGTACTTGCCCGATGGCGCAAGCATCACATCGTGGTCCGCGTCTTCGGGCGTCAGCAGCGTCATATGCGAGCCGTCAAAGTCGATCCGGTAAAAGTGGATGAAATAGGGATCGCGGCCTTTCTCCCGCCCGACGCCCAGAAAGTACAACACGCGATTCTTCTCATCCACGCGCAGCAGTTGCGTCACGTTCCAGTCGCCAGTCGTTATAGGATGCTTCAACTTGCCTGTGTCGAGATCGTATAGATAAAGTTGGCCCCAATTGCTGCGCTCCGAAAACCAGATCGCCTCGCGCGATTGCGGAAGATAGCGCCAGTTCACCCGGCCATTGCCAGATTCGAAGAAGGTCGAAACGCTCTCGTTCATTACGTCGCGAACCTCGCCGGTTGCGGCGTCGGCCACGCGCAGATTCTCCTGTTTATGGTCGCGCGACGTTGAGACAAAAGCGACGTGCGAACTATCGGGACTCCACTCCACGTCAGACCACTCGCCGCCCCGGCAGGCGATGTCGTCACACAGCGTCGAGCGGTGCTGGTCCGGCGGCATTTTGAAGCGGACCACATGCGGTCCGTCCAGGTCAATAACTACTCGCTGAATCATGGTCACAACCGCGTCGCCGGGCAACGGATATTTCCATGCCTTCAACTCCGGGTGACCGACGCGCGTGTTCACCAGATACATCTCGCCGACCCCGCGTTGATCCTGCTGAAACGTGGCGATCTTATTGGAGTCCGGCGACCAGACGAGAATCGGACGGTCGCTCGTCGACCACCCGGCGTTATCGGTCGCGTAGCCAAAGTCTTTTATGCCGCCGGTGGTTAACTGCCTCTCCTTGCCGCTGGCCACATCCCGCACCCACAGGTTGTAATCGCGTATGAAGGCGGCTTTGCTCTTGTCCGGAGACAAAGACTCGTTCGGCTTAAGCTTCTCCCCGCCCGAGCACTTCGCCACTTCGCGATCACAGGTCCAACGCTTGCCCTCAGCGTCGAATGACACGGAACGATGGTCCGTCGAGAGCGAAATATTGGTGATGCGCAGGTGCTCGGCATCCATCGTCTTCTTGGACGATCTACCCAGTTCAGTCGCCAGCTTCGCCGAATCGAACAATGGCTCGCCTCTTCTGGCCGCCGCGTCGTAGAGAACGTATCCCGAGCCGGGTTGGTGGTACCAGAAGCGATCGTCGTCCAGCCACGTAGCCCGACCGATTAGGCCCGTCACCAGTGGTGTGGTGTTGTACGGCATGAACTTCTCGGCGCGCTGATAATCGGCCGCAGTAAAGGTGCGCGAGGCGGGCGTCTGAGCAAGGGCGATACACGTGAACCAAAGAAATAGCGGCAAGTGCTTTGATATCGGTCGCATGGGGTTCTTTCATGATCACAAACATGGCTCCTATCCGGGCGTCGTACACTCAGTCCAAAAGATATGAGTTTGCCTTCAACCGCTCCTCGCCAGCCCGTCGCTTATGAGCCGCGTTGGCCGGCAGTCGTCGCTATATTGGCTACCGGTGGCATCTATCTTGCCCTTCCGGAGCGCCTGACACCTGGTCCTAACTGGGGTTTGCTGCTGGTTTTAGTGGTTCTGGTGATCCCGACGATTGGCGCTCGACGGGCCGGCTTCTTGAAGGTCAACTTTGTGCTTGGCGTCGTGATCTGCTCCATTGTGACGGCGGCGCTGTGTTGGTCGCTGGCCTTTCTGATTGCCGGATTGCCCGGTAAGCGGGAGGCGCCGGCCCAACTGCTGCAATCGGCCGTTGCAATCTGGGTCAGCAACGTTTTGATCTTTGCGTCATGGTACTGGCGGCTGGATGCCGGCGGCCCGCACCGGCGCGAAGTTGTTGAGTATCACAAAGAAGGAGCGTTCTTGTTCCCGCAAATGACCATGCCGGATCAGCGGGCAACTTGGCGGCCCGGCTTCGTCGATTACCTATTTCTGGCGTTTAACGCAAGCACCGCGTTTTCACCGACAGACGCACCAGTGCTGTCTCGCTGGGCGAAAGTGATGATGATGATCCAGAGCCTGATCTCATTGGGCGCCGTGATCGTCCTGGCGGCGCGCGCAATTAACATCCTCTAACGAGAGACTGCTTGGCGTACTCAGCGGTTGTTGCCGTGAGTGATCGGATACACCGGATCCAACTCAAAGAACGCCACCACCAAAGAAAACACGAATCGCAGTACTTTAACCATGAGAGAGCTCCCACCGACAGCCGTCGTAATTCAAAGATACAGGTATAAGGGCTAGATTGCACTCGCGAAACAGTCATCCCAGCAGTTTTTGTCAAGACTCCACGAAATTTACCTTAGGGATTTTCCGTATTCCTCAAGCCGTCACGGCCGATCTATAGCAAGATACGCCTCAAGCTACCGCACCGTTGCGTGTAATCGTTGAAGAAGAGCCTCGGCGTCGAGCGACGATCCGGTCGCGGCATCTCGCAGATGCGCGAGTCCAGCGTCTCTCTTTCCCAAGCCGATTTCGATTGCGCCGACGTGATACAGCACGACCGGCTCCTTGACGCCAATCGCCAAGATCGTACCGATTGTTTTCTTCGCCTCAGACTTATCTCCATTGGCCCATAACGCCCAGGCGTAGGCATCCAGGGTAAGAAAGTCGTGACGAAGAGCGTACTCCGCTTTTGCCAGGGCTAGGGCGTTGATCGGCTTATGCCCAACGTCAATGTCATAAAGCACCAGGTCAAGGTTGCTGTTATCGGCTTTTTGCGCTTCTTCCTCAGCAAGCTCGATAAACTTCGTAAAGTTTTGTCGTGCCTCCACCTCGCGCTTAGCCCGGTTGAGGGCATCTGCAAGCAGGTAAAAACTGGAGGCGCGCGGAACTAGCGAGCAAAGCTGGCGATCGAGGTCGATTGCGCCGGTGTAGTTCCTTTGCGCCAACTTTACAGCAGCCAATGCCTGGATCGCCGCATAATAATTGGGGAATGTTTGGAGAGCCTCTTCCGCATTTTCTTCCGCTCGTTGCCGATCTCCGCTAACCAGGTTCAGATGAGATATTGCGCAAAGAACGTGGGCCCGCTCCCCGAGTTCAATCGGAGAAGTCCGTTCGTAAACCTTCCGCCACAAATCGAGCGCTCCGTCAATAAATCCTAGAATTTCTCTGAGAATGGCGCCTCGTTCGAGGCCGCCAAGATTATCCCTCCTCAGCGTAAGCATGCCCTGGGC
>JBARMQ010000020.1:0-24466 GCA_049802535.1 Bryobacteraceae bacterium
CCAAACGCGCGGAATGTGGCCTATCACGACCAAGATATTGTGCCGCTCGCGACCGAGTTGCGATACACCACCATCATTGTTCTCCCAAAGGAAGAAAAGATTCTCGAGGTGGGGTGCGGGGACAAAGACAACTGGGTGGTGGACAAGGCCGAGAATTACGCTTTCGTGAAACCTGCGAAACTGGGCGCAAAAACGAACCTCAACATCATCACTGAAAGCGGGAATCTCTATAGCTTCTTTGTATCGGATGTTTCTAACACGACCGGAGCTCACGCGGACACCAAAGTCTATGTGCGACCGGCTGATGCTTCGCTCGTCAGTGCGATGAACGGCAAGCCGCGCTTTGTGAGTGCGGAAGAAATGGAAGCGGCCAAGCGCCAGGTCCAGCTTGCAGAGGAAACCAGCAAGGCCGTCCAGAACGCGGCCACCAAACAAGTTCAGGATCAGACCGAAGCCTTCCAATCGCAATACCCGAGCAAGCTTCATTTTGATTACCGCTGGAACGAACAGGAAGCACAGAAGCTCGGCATTCTTGAGGTATTTCGGGACGACAAGTTCACATACATCAAAGCAGACTCGCAGGAACTTCCTGTGGTGTACGAGATCAAGGACGGTAAGCACAGCCTAATCAACGCACCGTTTCAGAACGGTCTCTTCACGATTCCCAAGTTGGTCGATGATGGCGAGATCGTTGTCGGCAAGAGGAAGGTGGAGTTTCGCCGGGCGGTGAGCTAATGCAGCTTCCATTCCCTTATTACGAAAAGCGTTGCTCGCGCTGCTCGGTGCTTCGTTTCTTACGGGTATTCTCGTCGGACACGCGCAAGCAGCCGCCAACCTGCCCCCCATTTGGGAGATCTCGAAATGGATTGCACTCGGCCGTGAGTTAGACCGGACGCTGCCACTACTGGAACGCGACAAGGCCGAGTTGATCAACGTCATGAAAGCCAGAGAAGAACGGAGGTAAGCCGTGGAAGAACAACACGAGAACGACCACGAATTAGATCCCAACGAGGGGAATGAATCCACTTTGAAAGGCGAGGGCCTGAAAGCTAAGGGTCGCCGGGTCCTTTCACGAGATAAGGGCCAAGAGCCGGAAGAGGACGACTTCGATGCCGAACTGGACGCGCCCGGTCCAAAGAAAAATGGCCGGTTGAATCTCGCCGACCTCTCTTCGGTCGACGAGAAAGACGCGCAGACCTCACGCAAGACGAAGGTATGGGGTTTTGTCATTGTCTGCGTACTTCTGTTCGCCCTGGTGGTGCTCAAGCCGCAGACCCCGGCGCCGGCAACGAAGGTTCCAGAGCAATCGAGGACACCACAGCCCTTGACCGCTTCGGACGTTCAGAACTATGAATCTGATCTCAGGCAAAAGATCGAAGCGCAAAAACGCGAGATGGAGATGGAGCGCCAACGGATGGCGCAGGAGGGCTCACAGCTTTCCGCTGAAGATCAGGCTCGACTCGCCGCCCTGAATACTCAGCAGCCGCCTCCCGGGAACGCGTCCCAACCGCAGTCAGCCGAAAGTGAACGCCAGACCCGTGAAGCCGAGGAACGCCGGAAAGAAGAGGCATCCCTTCACGCTTCCAATCTTGCAATTATCGGAACTGAAAAGGAGGCGAATCCGCCGCAGACTGTTACCCCTGCCACGGCGCAACCGCCGTACGCGGCTCTTCCCAATATCCCGGTTCCAAATTCCACCGCTACCGGTCTGCCAGTTGCCTATGACCGCCTCAGCGGAGACCCGTTCAACGTAACCAGAGGGAACAACAGCCCGGCTGCAAGCGCAAATCCTGCAAACGCACCTAAAGACAAAAAGGAAGACGACAGTTACGCGGCTTATGTTGGCAAGCTCTATCGAATACCAGAGGACACCATCATTGATGCCGTGCTCGTGAATAAGCTGAACAACAGCTTCGCCGGCCCGGTGATTGTGCAGGTGGCAACGGATGTCTACACGCACGACAACCAGTATGTCTTAGTCCCTGCTGGAACTCGTGTCGTGGGCGAAGTAAGGCGTGTGGAGGGCATAGGCGATCAGCGATTGGCGCTGAGCTTCCATCGCATGCTCATGCCCGACCTTTATCCAGTTCCGCTCGACCATTTTCAGGGACTTAATCAAATCGGTGAGACCGGTCTGCGGGACAAGGTAAACCACCATTACCTGGAAATCTTCGGTACCTCGATCGCTCTTGGTGCGATCGCCGGGCTTTCGGAAGTCGGCAATACCTACGGCGGCGTGAATGGGATTAGCCCGATGAGCCAGTATCGCGCCGGCTTCACGGAGAACATGTCTGCGAGCGCCATGCGGATTCTCGATCGTTATACAAACATTCTTCCGACCTTCACGGTACGCGAAGGAACAAGGGTACGCATCATTCTAACCGGTGATTTGATGCTGCCGACGTACGTCAATCATCGCCTGCCGGGGGACCTGTAAGGAGATTTTATGGACCGGCTGACGCGCAATCTCGTTCGAGCATCTGTACTGCCGCGCCTACTTCCGCTCGGTTGTGGTGCGGTGGCAGCGCTCGCTTTTTTCCTGTTCTGTTTCCTTTGTTTCTTAATCAATTTCTCAGTTCGTTGGTTTGGATGGTAACTGTATGAAAAGACCCTTTTACAAGCGCAAACTGTTTCTCATTCCTTCGGTAATTGTCGGAGCGCTCGCCGTAGCGCAACCGGCCCTCGCGATATTCGGTTTCGGAGACATCGTATTTGATCCGACTTCGTACGCAACGCTTGGCAACATCTTCACAAGCGACGCCAGCATATTGACCAAGGCGGCGGGCACACTGCAGCAAACGGTGAAGATTTATAACAACGCGGTCCAGACCTACAACTTGGCGATGACCATGGCTCAGCACTTCACTCAAAAAGGCTACTGGAAAAGCGTCGGTGTGCAGATGAAGAACACCAGCACCTACAACATTTACGGCGAGACCGCAGGGTGGAATCAAAACGTGAATGGTGGTATCGGAAATTCTACTTCAACCTGGAATTCTGCCACGATTAGCTTGAACAATAATCCTTGGATACGCACCGAGCCGCTCGGCCAAAGCAGCCAGCTGGCCACATACGCCAGTGCGGAAATCAGCGATGGAGCCAGCCGCTTAGCCCTCGACACGCTCGATGCGGTTTCGATGGCGCAGTCGACGAACCAATCCGCACTCCAGGCACTCGAAACGAATGCTCTCGATGGTTCGGACGGCGGCAACACCGAAGTCAAGCAGTTGAACATTATCGGCGGTGCTTCGATGCAAGAGCTGCACGATTTCGACACGCTGATCTCGATCCAAAAAGCAAACCTACAGCTCGCGATTGCGGCCAACAAAATCCAGCGGGATGCGGCGGCTCACGCGGCCAATTTCTTCACGACCTACGACAACTCTCTGGTGAATGAAGCAGCCGATTGGGGAAGCGCCGCCGAGAGCTTTTCCAACTACCGCATGCCATAGAGCCAGTGAAAGTAAGAACGGAGAGTGACCCTATGATGCTGCGACAACCTCGACTTTTCTGGAGTCTGCTGCTGTTCGTCCTCATGATCGGCGTTCCTGCCGCTCGTGCAGACACATCGCCGTCCATCCCGATCAATCAGCAGACCGTGGACATGATTTCCTGGGTCACTCAATCTGTCGATTCAATGATTACCAACGACGGAGGATTATTCGTCGGCGTTGCTTCCACCTGGCTGACAAACTTCGCTGTCTTCGCGCTCGTGCTGATCGGCCTGCGAATGGCCTACACCGCCATCAGTCACCGTCACTTTGCCATGGACTGGGCCACACTCGGGCAGTTCGTATTTACGTTTCTAATCTGTTCTCTTTTATTGCGTTATTACAATTCACCGCTCCCCTGGGGTGGCGTCAGCTTTCATCAGCTATTCACGGAGAACGCCCGATTTCTTGCTTCCTACATCGATATCAGCAATATGAACCGCGTCATTGCGCAGATTCACCAGATCGTTGCTGGTACGGAGCGTCCCTCTATTTGGGACCCAGTTTCGATTATTGTCTACTGCTGGCTCATCGGGGAAATGTTCTTGATTGAAGCGCTTTTATTTGTCATTACTGCGTTTGGGTTCGTAGCGACAGGCGTGTTTGTAGTCCTTGGACCGCTGACCATTCCCACTCTCATGTTTCGCGGCTCTGCCTGGATTTTCTGGGGCTGGTTCCGGGGCATGCTGACGTACTCGTTTTATCGCGTCATCGCTTCTGCGTACGTGTTTGTTTGGTGTTCCGTTCTGATGATGTTCTTTCAAAACGTGGTCACCGGTAGCTACGATCTCGGCCATTTCCTCCGCATAATTGGCGGGCTCACGGCGGTGTTGTTTGCCTTTGGATACGGAGCATTCAAGGTCGCGCAATTAACTTCAGATTTCTTCACTGGTGCGGCTGGAGCTGGCGCTTCCGCCTTCAGTGCAGTGACCGGCTTAATTCGCAGCATTTTCTAGGAGCTAATAATGTCCAGAACTACATTCGATTCCACGTACGATCAGGTACAGACCCACTTTCTCGAATATAACGGCTCGGTTGCCGTCCTAAACACCTATTTGAAAATCGCGCTCACCATCGCGGTTGCGGTGATCGCGTTTCAAGCCTGGATCAATCACGAGACCAACAAACACGCGATGGAAGTCGCACGGCATCCCATCGTAATCCGCATGAATGAAGTAGGCCGGGCTGATGTTCTTGCATATAAGGATTTCGAATACGTGCCGCAAGCCGCCGAGCTTAAATACTACCTCGGTCAATACATGGTAAAGCACTACTCTCGGCTGCGGGAAACCATTGCAAAAGACTATCCGGAAAGTCTCTATTTCCTCACACAACGAGCCGCCGCGCCGCTGTGGGACGACGAAACTAAATCACGTTGGATCGAGAAGTTTGCCACCAAAGCGGAGGAGGAGAACGATGTGAAGATCGACGACATCACCATCACAGATCTCCGCAAGCAACCCTACGAAGCAGAGATCAATTATCAAAAGATCTTCTACAATTCGGCGCATTACGAAGTACGCCGTGAAAAGTGGATTTCCCACGTTCAGTTCCTGGTGCAACCAATCCACGACAACAAGCTGGTGCTGTTTAATCCCCTTGGCGTCACGATCACCTATTTCCGCGACGACCAAGCATTCAATTAATGTCCGACTATTTTTAAGAGAAAAGGAGCGAAAAAACACATGCCACTGATTCAACCGGAAGCGCCCGTCGTCACAGAGAGGAGGGCCTTTCGCCTGCGGCACGAGTTACTAGAAAAGATTTGTGCGTACGCCAAAATGATTTCCAGTTCGGAGGACTACGTTGTCGCCGCGGGACTCGAAGCGTTCTTTAGGGGCGACAAGGATTTTCAGAAGTATCTCGCAGACAACCCGGATTTGCTGGGCAGTGATGGATTGGTGGAAAGGAAAAAGCGGGGTCGTCCGCAAAAACTTGCCGTAGTCAAGGACAAGGGAACAAACATATCGACGGACAGGAGCGGCAGTGCATCGACGGCAAAGAGTCCAAACATCTCGGCCGCATAAATTCCGGGCAGACGAATCATTTTGGCGGCGACGGAGTACCACCCGGATTCTCTACTTCGCTTCTATTTATGGAAGTGCCTCCGGCACATTCCAAGTCGCTACGGAGTTGCGCCGCTACGCGGCGGCTATTGGAATCGATACGCCACCCCTTAGCAGGGTGACGGTTGTTAACTTGTTGTAGCAGCGAGGGTTAGGCCATGCTTGACGACGGTTGCTAACCGTCTGTTGACCGTTGTTAACTCATTGATTTTATTCAGGAAAGGAGTAGTATGTCTAGAAATAAACCAGTCCGAAAAGTTCGGACTATCGGCATCAGAATCTCTGATGAACAATACAACGATTTGACAAGGCGGGCCGCAGAGAAAGGGATGAGTCTCACGGACTTCCAGCGGCTCATTGTCTTACAAGCACTTTACGCCCCCTCAGAAACGCGGCTGATGCTCGCGGAAATGATCCGGCTTCAGAAGATCATCTTGAGCTTTCATGCGACCGTGCTCAACGGCGGCTCTCTCACACGAGAACGCATCGACAGTATCGTTCGAGAAGCGGATCAGGGCAAATTTGAACTGGCCGACCAGCGCATTGCGGCAGGGCTCAATGCGCCATCCACTCTTGCCGTTCTGAAAGCGTTCGGAGGGCAGAATGCTTAATGCAGAGCGCCAGGTCTGGCCATCTCGCTGGCCACGGACTACCTTCCTCGCCTTGCTCATACCGCTGGCTCTCCTGTACGGGTTTTGGGATAACCTACGGCCCTCGTTCACTCCGCTTCAGTCCTACTACATGGGCCGTTACGTACGTTCTGCGGCAACTGGATGGCTCGGCATCAAGAACGGGAACTCACTCATTTATGTGCTGACGAACAAGGATAGAGCGCGTCCCGCCCTTAATAGTGACGTCCTCGATATGCCTCGATCAATCCGAGCAGTGGACCCTAAAGCAGTTCCCTTCTTCTTATCTCGTGAAGCAATTCACGCGGGGGGTGTGAAGCTTCGAGAGCTCCCGGTCAAATCTGTTACTCCCAATGAGCTCACGAGCGGGACTGAGTTTCACCGGTTTCTGCATCACTTTATTTACCGTCGCCCACTGCTCTACCTCTATCGCTGGCCACTGCTTACGCTCGTGCTGAGCTGGGCTCTGCTCGTGCCGCTTGCTATCCGGCATGATCTACGGCGTCGGCAGAAGGCACGTTTCGGTGTGCAGCTCCGAGGACCGGTGATGGTCGACCGATACCAATTCAACCGCAAAGTCAAAGGTGATGGATTGCGCTTTTTCGTGTCTGCGAAACGAGGACTTCTCGAAGTGCTGAAGGGCAAAGGATCACGGTTTATTCGGCTGCGAAAGCGCCATGAAGCCCAAAGCATCGCCATCATCGGCGACACCGGAACCGGAAAGACTACCTTGATTTTGCAGGTATTGAAACAGGTCGAAGAGCGCGGCGAGATCGCTTTCATCTACGATCCGGAGCGCCAGTATATCGAACGTTTCTACAACGAAGAGCGCGGCGACATTATCCTCAATCCCATTGACAAGCGTTGTCCCTACTGGCATCCCGGCGACGAGATCCAAGGGCAAAACGTCATTGAAAAGTTGGCGTCAGCGGTGCCCATAGCCAACAGCTTGTATCCGTATCGAACCGGGGATCAGCAGTTCTTTATCAAGCACGCCCAAGACATCTTTGCGTACTTGCTCGCGACCAAGAACCCCTCGGCAGACGATCTCGGCTCCTGGTTTCAGAATCCGAAAGAGCTGGACCGAATGGTGAAAGGGACGGAACATGAGCACACGCTTGCAAAGAATTCGGCAGGACAGCGCCAGGGGATTATCGGCACGCTTAACCATGCCGCCTACGCCATGCGACTCGTGCCCACGGACAATAAAGGACTCAAGAATTGGACAAGTCGCCAATGGGCAGCAAACCCGAAAGGCTGGATTTTTATTACCAGCAATCCGGCCACCCAAGACGCTTTGCGCCCTCTCCAGAGTCTGTGGATAGACCTCACGATCCTCAATCTGCTGAGCCACGGCGAACGGCCCAAGGTTCCAAAAATCTGGTTCATCCTGGACGAGCTCGCGTCACTTCAGTACTTGCCGAAGCTACAGGACGGGGTCACCCGAAGCCGGAAAACCCGCAATCCGTTCGTTCTTGGCTTCCACGGCAGGGCGCAATTAGACAAGCTCTACCGGGAGGACGCAGAGACGATTCTGTCCCAACCGAAAATCAAATTCCTTCTCCGTACTAGCGAGCCGAATGCGAGTACCTGGATGTCGAAGATGCTAGGAGAGATCGAGGTGGAGCGTCCGCGGGAGTCACGCGGCAGCGATGGCAAGCGCAACTGGACGCAAGAGAAGGTCAAGCGTGAGCTGGTGCTCCCTTCGGAAATCGCCAGTCTGAATGACCTTGAAGGCTACTTGCGCTACGGCGACCAGGTGCTGTATTTCGATTTTCCGCAGATGGATTTGAAGCCTCGTGTACCGGGTCTTATTCCATGCGACTACTCTCAGATCGACCCACCAAAGCCCGTTACAGACTTGTCTTTCGTTGAAGAGCCGAGTACCCCACTTGTGAACGGCGATGGGGGAGTAAGGATTGACGGCAAACCAAAAAAGGAGCCGAAAACGACCAGAAGAAAAGGCGCTCAAATCCTCGAAATCCGCTTGCCGCAAACGGTCGAGGACGAAGAGTCCGAACAGGCGCAGGAGCCCATTCACGAGCCGGCTCCCGGCTCCTTCTCTTAGCGAGCACGCATGCTTAAGATTTCAAAGCCGCTCTCGGTGGGAACCACGAAGAGCTACTACAAAGAGGAGTACACCAAGGCCGAGAACGCCAGCTATTACACACAGCAAGGCGAGTTGCAAGGGCAGTGGCACGGAAGACTGGCCGAGGACTTCGGCCTAAAGGGGACCGTTACCGAAGCTGAATATGACCGGCTCGTAAACGGTCAACATCCCCATACGGCAGAACAATTGATCCAACATCGGGACACCGTGAAGACGGCTTCGGGCGAGGAAGTGGCACACCGGGCTGCCTGGGATTTTACCTTCGGTGCTCCCAAATCTGTCTCTATCACAGCTCTTGTAGGCGGCGATGACCGCGTGCGGGAAGCTCATCGGGAAGCAGTGAAAACTGCGCTGGATGCGACTGAAAAGTACGTCCAAGCCCGCATGGGCGGCGACAATCCGGCCCAGACCACGGGCAATTGGGCTGCGGCTTTATTCGAGCACGATACCGCCCGGCCTGTGGCCGGCGGCCCACCAGACCCCCATCTTCATACCCATGCCGTCGTGTTTAATATGACGAGAGATGAAGAGGGACAGCACCGCTCGCTGCAAACGGCAGAGCTATTTCGCATTCAGGCGTATAGCACTTCGGTCTACCAATCTGAACTCGCTATGCGTCTCCATCAACTCGGCTACAAGCTCACTTTGGGCGAAGGATACGCGCCCGAGATCAAAGCGTACACGAAGGAATACCTCGACTCAGCCAGCCAGCGTCGGGACGAAATCAAGGCTCGTATGGACGAGCTCGGAATCTCGGGAGCTGAGGCCGGGGAGCGGATCGCCAAACAAACGCGTGCGAATAAGCAAGTATGGGATCCGGCAGAGTTGCGCGAGGAGCATCTCGATCATGCTCAAAACTTCGGCAATCAACCGGCTCAGGCGATCTTCGCCGCCGCGCAGCTCGGGCCACAAGTCGTCCCGGGAACACTTCGAGAGACCAAGCTCGATGAAGCCATCACTCACGCCCGAGACCGTCTTTCCGAGCGCTCGGCCGTGTTTGATCGCTACGAGCTGTTACGAGATTCTCTTCGCACTGGGCAGTCCCATTTCACACTCGCGGACGCCGAACGCGCTCTCGACAGGCGCATTGAAAAGGGCGAGTTCCTAGCCATCGATCATTACCGTAGCAATGCGCCAGGCGCTCGCTACACGACGCCAGAAACGCTTCGGATGGAGCGCGACACCATCGAATATGTACACAGTGGAAAAGCCACGGTTGAACCGCTTCACCGCGCGTTCAGTGACCAGACACTTAGCAAGTCCTACCCAACTCTGAACAAAGATCAGGGCGCCATGGTTCGCGAAGTCATTGCCTCGCCGGACCGGGTTCAGGCTGTACAAGGCGGAGCCGGGACCGGCAAAACCTACGCGCTTTCGATTGTTCAGGACATTGCAAAGGAACAAGGCTACGAGGTAAAAGGACTCGCGCCAACCTCCCAGGCGGCGAACAACCTCAAAAAGGATGGCATTGAAGCCGAGACCATCCAAGCGCATTTGACGCGCGGAAGCAGTGCGGAAGGACTGGCCAAAAGTCCGGCGTCGGAAGCAAAGCGCACTCTGTTTCTCCTCGATGAAAGCAGCCTTGCGAGCACGAAGCAGGTACATGATTTCCTCCACCGGCTAGGGCCTCAGGACCGAGTCGTCCTAGTCGGTGACACCCGGCAGCATCAATCTGTCGAAGCGGGGCGCATTTTTGAAGAGCTGCAGCAGGCCGGAATGAGAACATCCCGGCTCGATGAAATCATCCGGCAGAAAAACCCCGAACTCAAAGCCGCTGTGCAGGACTTAGCAAGGGGAGACATCAAAGGAGGACTGAACAAATTGAATGAGCAAGACCGTGTACGAGAAATCGAAAACAGGACAAAGAGATTCGAAGCGATATCGCTTGAATATGCAAAGAACCCCCAAACAACGCTTGTTATCTCTCCCGATAATGCGTCTCGCCAAGACCTGAACCGCATCATTCGCGAGCAGTTGCAAGAGCAAGGGTCGGTAGCAAAAGAAGCCTTCGTTCAACCGGTTCTCGTCAATCGCCAGGACGTGACCGGCGCAGACCGAAAACGGGCTGAGTCTTACCGGCCAGGTGACATTGTGCGGTTCGAGCGCGACAGCAAAACTCTTGAGATCGAGAAGAAGACTTACGCAACCGTGGTTCAGAACAGCCGCGACACGAACCAGATCACCATCCAATTAGCAGACGGCCGGGAAAAGACGTATGACCCGAAGCGGTTCTATGGCGTTCAGCTCTATCGGATGGAGCACCGGCAATTTTCAGTAGGTGACCGGGTGCAATTCACGGCTCCCTGGAAAGACCAAGGTGTTGTTACCCGCGAGCTGGGTACGATTGCAGCGCTTGACAAGGAAGGTAACGCCGCCGTCCGGCTCGACAACTCCAACCGAACCATCGGCTTCAACCTGAATCGAATGGGCCACATCGACCACGGGTACGCCGTCACCAGCTATTCGAGCCAGGGCCTTACTGTCGACAACACCATCTTGCAAATTGACACTCGCGATCCCCAGGCCCGAGGTCTACTGGGCCGGGAACTTGCCTACGTTGCCCTCTCCCGCGCTCGACACGACGTGCAGATATTCACCGACAGCGCGGAACGGCTAGGTGTCAGCCTTGACCGAACGCACGAGGCCGGGAAAGCCCTCTCACCCGACCAGATCAAAGCATACCGCTACGAAGAAGCTCCCCAGAAGGAGGAGCAGTCAGAACGAACCAGTAAGCGCCAGGAGAAAGAACAAGAGCATTCGTATAGTTACGGCATTTCCATCTAACCCTATGTCTTTCGAACTTATACTTCCGTTCCTCAAGAACATTGAGCACCTGATCCTGGACCCCACAATTTCAGAAATTATGATCAACGGCAATCGAAAAGTATTCATCGATCGCGACGGTTGCCTGCTGGAAATGAGCGATATCGAAGTGATCGAAGAACGACTGCGGTTCGGTATCCTGAACATCGCTCGTGTACTCGACAACGATATTAACGAGGGACGGCCCATCCTTGATGCTCGCCTGCCGGATGGGTCTCGCGTGGGGGCTGTAATTCCTCCGGCGAGCCTGGGTGGTTCCACCCTTGCCATTCGAAAGTTTCTTCCCATTAGTTTCACTACAGAGGATCTTGTGCAGAGAGGCAGCCTTCCTGAGATTGTTCTTGGCCGGCTCCTAGAAGCAATCGACAACCGCGACAACATCATCATCAGTGGTGGCACGACGACCGGCAAAACCACAATGCTTAATGCACTGGTGAAGCATATTCCGCCAGACGAACGAATCGTGGTGATTGAAGATACTGCCGAAATCCAGCTCGATCATCGGAATACAGTACGTTTGGAGGCGCGAAAGGCCATGCCGGGGCGAGATGCAGTGACAATTCAGCATCTCATAGAGGCCACGCTCCGGCTCCGGCCCGATCGCATCATTGTGGGTGAAGTCCGTGGTGCAACGGCCTACGATCTGCTGCAAGCCATGAATACAGGACACAGCGGCACGCTTACTACCCTGCACGCGAATCACGCGCGCTTGGCATTGAATCGGTTAGCCGCAATGGCATTAAGAGCAGACAAAAACCTGGATCACTCTGCAATTCGCGCCGAAACCGCCGATGTGATTAAGTACGTCGTGCAGATCAGACGGTTTGAAGGTAAACGCTACGTGAGCGAACTCGTCGAAGTCGAAGGTTACGACTACCGGGCAGATTCATTTGTGACACGATCGCTCTATACTGCGGATTCCGCGCACTAGCCTTTGTCGGAGTCTTTCTTGCCCCAGCGCGCGGCGGCCGCCTTCTTGCCGCGCTCACGCTTCTCTTCTTCGGTCAGCGTATCCCAATAAGTTTTCGAGATCTTTCCGAGGAGTTGGCGGACCTGTTTAGCGCTCGTTTTGTCTTTCGTCACCTTACTGATCAGCCCCTGCTCTTCCTGGTAGCGCTGGAGAAACAGTTCGATGCCTTCTTGAATGACGCGGTAACGGGGAACTTTGCAGGTTTCCGCAATGGCACTTAAACGTTTATAGAACGCTGCCGAAAGATGAGAATCCATCCAGACTGGAATGCTTAAATCCTCGGAGTCCGATGTTTCTTTTGGTTTAGTCTTTAACTTTCGTGGTTTCAGATGAGATCTACCTCGGTGCAAGTGTGCGCAAGTGCCCACTCGGTCTGCATACTCTCGCATTCAAAATTCTACAGAACAAAGCAGTGTGGCCGACATAAGCGTTTTCAAAACGAATTCTTTCCGATATCGCTTGCGTATCCGTCCGATCTGCATTAGGATTACATTGGTGGGTCAAATTGTAGCCGTCGGGAATACTAAGGGTGGTGTCGGGAAAACAACCCTCGCAATCAATTTCGCGATAGCGCGGGCAAGACTGAACCGGGATGTCTTGCTTGTGGATGGTGATGAGCAAGGCACTGCACAGAGCTTTACCCAGCTCAGGGCAGAGACGCTTGGAGGAAGTCCGGGATATACGGCTATTAGTCTTCAGGGCGTTGCCCTCCGAACTCAGCTTCGCCAACTAAAGAGCAAGTATCAGGAGATCGTTGTAGACGTCGGTGGTAGAGACACCGGCAGCCTCCGAGCTGCGCTTACCGTCGCACAAACCCTTGTAGTTCCCGTACAGCCGAGAACCTTTGACATTTGGGCACTCGACTCGCTGTCAGTCTTAATAGACGAAGCGAAGACGATCAATCCGGATCTTGCGGTTATCGTCGTACTGAATTCCGCAGATCCTCAAGGCTCGGATAACGACGAGGCCGCCAAACAGATTTCAGAGATACCAGCATTCAGTCTGGTTCGGACGTTCATTGGCAGGAGAAAGGCTTTCGCCAACGCGGCCGCAGCGGGTCTCTCGGTGTTGGAGTACAAGCCAAGAGACTCCAAAGCAATCGAAGAACTGAATGCCTGTGTAAACGCCGCGTTCGAATTCAACAACGAAGAAACCGAAGGGAGAGCAGATGGCCATCGCGAAGAATCCGCGCAGAAGCTCAGGCAAGGCTAACGCGGATGTAGCGGCTGCAGAATTCATAGCAGCTGCTGGTGAAAATCACGCCGAAGCGGATCGAGAGAAGTTGGTCCAAACTCCCATCCGATTCTCTCCAGCTCTGCTGAAACGAATCGATGCCGCAGCGAAAAAGAGAGGTTTGGGACGAAGTAGTTGGATTCGGTACGCTGCCAGCAGAGTTCTTGATGAGGATGAAGCTTGAACATCATCTTCCACAAGATTGTCGCATGCGCGAGTAGATATCTCCCCGCCAATAAGCTCGAATTTTGTGAAATCACTTACCCGCACCACGTAGAACGTCTTCCAAACCGGCCAAGTGATGCGCAGACGAGGCTGCCATATTGCTTTACCGCTTCCGTTCCAGATCGAGCGTCCGCCAATTTGGCACGTGTGTTGTGAGTAAAGCCTTAAACAAGCGACCGTGATTTGGAACTCGAAGATGAAGAAGTTCGTGCGCGATCACGAAGTCCTGAAAGCTCGAGTCACACAAAGTCAAGTCGGTTGCAAGGGTAACGGTGCCAAGAGTCGAACAAGAACCCCATTTTTTGGTCATTTTCTGGATTCGCACACACCTCGGTGCCACTCTCAATCGTTTAGCCCACATGTTGGCACGGATTTTTAGGTTCGTCGCGCTCTGCATAAACTACTCCGATGATCTAGTTCAATAACTTGGCGACGATCATCTCAACGAGCCGCGTTCGCTCTTCGCTTGGCAACTGAAGCAAGGGCTTGTAGAGATTCGCTCGAAGTCGCCGTTGCTCGTCCGTGTTCAGCAGGGCGTTTGGGAACCGATTCGCTAGCGCTTCTGCCTCGCGTGCGATATCAATCGAACGGATGCCCAATGGTCCGAGCGAAGTTTCGCTCCGCAACGCCCAGAACACGGCGAATCCTTTGGGCGATAAGCCACTATCCTTCGCGGCTGCCATCGCGGCATCTCTTTCGGTGGCGAGAGCAGCTAGTAGGTCCATCGCTGCGAGGCCTGTCGTCCGGCGCCCCTCCAAGTCGCGAAGGATGCGTTCGGCACGGTCTTTGAGAGGCTGCAATACTGCGGCAGCGTTTGGGTCTTCGTCTATTTCTTGTTGCAGGCCGCGCACAAGATTGAAGACTTTGCCTTCGTCCGATCCTTTGTCCGACTTCAGGGACTCAAGCGTCTTCACATCGAAGGTGACACTCTTGGTCACGAGTCCTAAACCATCTTGCGTGGCGCTCTCCTCGACGAGTCGTCGTGTTTTGTATGCGAGGTCTGCAATGAATCCGACCTTCTCCGCATAAGCGTTCCGCACTGCTGCATAGAGCTGAGCTAACCGCTTGAACGTTGCGATGTGCTCACGAAGCTCGGATGAGGGCGAGAGAATTTCCCAGAGGCTCTCCAGATGCTTATAGTCCTCAAAAAAAACTTTCCGGGCTGCCAACTCCAAAAACTGACCGTACACTGACCGCTCCAGCCTCTCGTCGGCGCTACCGCCTTCCAACGGCTTCAGATAAGCTGTCTCTGCTTGACTGATTCGGATTTTGAAGTCCTCAAGCAGAACATCCAGGTCCTCGATGACTCCGCTCACATCCTGAGAATCGAATTGAAGCGACTTCTTAAGTTCCCGAAGGACTCCGATGAAATCGACTACGAGGCCTACGGGTTTCTGAACACCCTTAGGATCGACGTAGGGTCTGTTCACGCGGGCGATTGCCTGCAAAAGGACGTGGTCTCGCATTGGCTTGTCAAGGTACAGGCAATAGAGGATCGGAGCGTCGTAGCCGGTGAGCAACTTGTCCGTTACGATCAGGATTTTTGGATCTTTGTCAGGCTTCTTGAAGAGCAGGCGCACATCCTCTTCACGCTCTTCGCTCAGTTGAAGCTGCGCGACTAGCGGTCGGTCGATGACGTCGGCATTGTTTTCTGTGTAGACGGCTTCGCTCCATTCTGCTGGTAGCAGAGAGTCAAGCGCCTTTTTGTACTTCGCACAAGCCTCGCGGTCTACCGCGACGAGGAAGGCTTTGTACCCAAGGGGTAGGACATTCTCTTTGAAGTGATTGGCTACGAAGGCGGCGACTTTTTCGACACGATCATCGGCCTTGAGAAAGGTCCGTAGCCCCACGGCTTTATCCAGTACCTTGTTCAGTTCCTCGATGTCGGTCACACCTTCAGTCGATGCCAATGCGTAGAACTCTTTGTCGAGTCGCTCAACGGGGATCGTCATCTGGCTTGGGGCAAGCGTGTGTTTGATTGGTAGCGTTGTCTCGTCATCAATGGACTCTCGAATTGAGTATTTGTCCAGGTATCCGCGATCATCCTGAGCGCCGAAGATTTTGAACGTGCCCTCTCCATGCGCTGTTTTGTCGATCGGTGTACCCGTGAATCCAATGATCGTGGCCCTCGGTACGGCGGCCATTAAATACGTTCCTAGGTCCTTCGCGACTGAGCGATGGGCTTCGTCAATGAAGACGTAAACGTTGTCGCGGATGCAGCTGTCCTTCCGAATTTCGTCGAACTTGTGAATCATCGCGATCACCAGGCCACGGAAATCCGCGTCAAAGAGACTTTGTAAGTCGGCCCTGGAGTTAGCTCGTTTTACGGCGATGTCGTGCTTCTGCATCTCGCCAAGGAGTCGCTCGACCCAGCCCTTTAGCTGGCCTTCGAGCTCTGTCCGATCCACGACCAGAATCACGGTCGCGTTGCCGAACCGCTCCTTCTGTTCAAGAATCAGCTTGGCTGCCGTGAGCAGAGTGAATGTTTTGCCTGACCCCTGCGTATGCCATACAAGACCGCGCGTTTTATTGGGATCGGCACAACGTTCCGCAACTGCGTCCACTGCACGACGCTGATGTTGCCGGAGTACCGACTTGCGGGTCTCGCTGTCCTGCACATAGAACAGAATCCAGTGTTGCAGTGTTCGAAGGAAGTCCGTTCGCTCAAAGAAGGCCTGCACGGCGAAGCGATAGGCCTCGTCGGGCGTCTGCTTCCATCGGGCCATGTCGCGGCGAGTCACATTCCAGGTGACTCCATACCAGTAGTCGAGCAGCTGCGTTACGTTAAATAGCTGAGGAGTTCCGATCAGCTCCGGTGTTTCCGTCTCATAACGGCGCAACTGGGTAATGCCGCGCTCAATGGCGTTGCCGTCTTTTGGATTTTTGTGCTCGACTATACAGACCGGTACGCCGTTCACCACGAACATCACATCGGCTCGATTTCCCTTACGCGCCGGCGGCTTCAGGGTCCACTCCCAGGTGACATGAAAGCTGTTCTCACCCGGGTTTTCAAAGTTGATGAGCGTCACATGCCGGTGGCGCTTCTCATCTTCGTCATACCAACTGCGTTCACCACGCAGCCAGGCCAGCACATCGCGATTGCCTTCAATCGTCGCGGGGATGGCGTCGATCGTTTCGATGATGGAGCGCACGGTTTCCGGCATCAGCCATGAATTGAGCTCCGCCAGTTTAGAGGCTAGTACATCCTGAAACAACATGCCGCTATCGCCTCCCCGTTTTTGGCGGGCATCGTCGGGAGCGACTGAAGTCCAGCCAATCTCGACGGCGTGTTTCACCATCGGGAACTGGACTGTTCCTGCCTCGCTGATGCTGAGTTGACTCATGCCATTGCCTCAATTTCTTCAGCTGTCCGGAGCATTGACAGTCTGAGCTCGCTGGCCTGCAACTCGCACGTCATAAGTTTGTGGAGAAGCGTCTTGAAAAGTTCTTCCAGGATTGCTTTTTTGCGTTTGTGAAGGTCAATCTTTTGGTCGATCGCGTCAAGGATTCCGACAATTTCGTACTGCTCCTTCATCTCAGGAACGGGAATTGGCCAAGGATTAAGAAATTGGATGTTGATGTTTTTCTGTGTACCCTTGGGAGCACGTCGGTCCATCTCAGATTGTTGCGTTCGAAGAAAATACTCGAGAAATGCCGCATCAAGGTGCTTCGATGGAGTAATTGCGACCAAGCTGTCCGGGCAGGCTGCGTCGAATCCCAGAATTCCCGTAAAGCCGATGTTTGCAGCGATGGTGATAAGAATCGTTCCTTTAGGGAAAACGCGACTGATTGAAACGCCGTCCTCATTCAGCGTCTGCGTGTACTCCGTCAATCGACCACAGGAGCGGACCACATCGCCGGTTTGAACGAATGGTGTCAGTCCTCCATAAAAACGGGGCTCGTTTCTTGGACGGTGCAGGAAACGGCCACGTTCAATTTGCGCAATTGAGCTTAGTGGCGCAATCGCCCAGCTCGCGGGGATTAGGCCGATTTCAGATTCCTTCTGGGCCTCGCTGTCCAGGCCACACTTAAACAGCCCCTGCATTGTCGCCTGTTTCAGCTGTTCAAGGGTTGTCAATGTACTTTCATTGCTCTGCAAGGACTCATGGATCTTCCAGAGAATATCTGCCATCAATTCCTGTTCATCCGGAGTCAGAGAAGGGACTTCGAATTCGCTAATGCGGTGCCATGAGGTTCGCGGGTGCTGTGCCCCGGTGACTCCTGACATTGCATGCTCGATGAAATCAGCGCTATGGACTGCGCAGGCCAAAAAGCGTGGGTCAACGTGAGGTTTCGGTCGCAATACCAGGAGCTCAGTTGTGCAAATGCCATCGCAATCGGCAAGGATTGCTTTGTCTAGATAAGGACGGAGCTTGCCGTAAAGGAGATCGTTCTTGCTGAAAGCGAATTTCGAGCTCTGAACGTCACGACCTAGACCACCGCCGCTTCTGCGGAGCGCACCAGAGCGGATGTGCTCAAGGCCGATATAGATCGCGTCTGTATAGCTGCGTGGATCAACTTGAGTAGAAACTAGGCTGCAGTAATCTGCGAGGGTGGTTGTCATTGCAATTGCTTCTGTGCTTGTGCTCTTAAAGGGGCCAGCGCACTCAATAACTTCTCCGTCATGCGCGCATCCTCAAGTACGATTTCATCTACCTGCTTGAGAAGCGTAGCGAGACTAGCTCCTGTAAACGCGGTATTCTGACCGACCCAGCGGCTTGGACTCAGCGTATAGTCCGCCTCTTCTACTTGCTCATTTGTTACGATGTAAATCTCCTCGTCGATCACGTCCCCCTTCCAGTAAAGAGCGGCAAGTGATCGAATGTCCTCTTCTGGAATATAGTTCTTCGGTTTGCCTTTCTTAACGTGACGGCTCGCATTCAAAAGGACGATCTTGTTCTTTCGTGACGCTGCCTTCCGCTTATTTATCAATACGATTACGCCGGCGGCAGTTGTGTTGTAGAACAGATTCTCCGGTAGAAGGATGACACCATCAATGAGGTCCTGGTCCACAAACCATTTGCGGATGTTGCGCTCCTTGTCCTCATTCTTTGAGCCAGAGCCACGCGTAAGGGCTCCCGTATCGAGTACCACCGCCGCGCGTCCGTGTTCGCTCATACAAGCAACTGTGTGTTGTAACCATGCCCAGTCACCCTTTCCCGTCGTAACGCCACCCGATGACCGAAAACGATCGAACGGGTCGTTGGCGAAGATGTCGGGCGCGAAAGGCTGATTCCACATCGGATTAGCCACGACAATATCGAAGGTTCGGATCTTACCCTCTGGCGTGCGGAACTTTGGATTGATCATCGTATCGCCGCGGGCTATCTCAATTTCCATATCGTGAATGATGCCGTTCATCTTGGCGACTGCGTAGCTCTCCGCCTGAAGCTCCTGTCCCGTCAATTGCAACGGCACCTTGCTCAACGGATTCAGTTCTTTGCAAACGAGCTGCAACTTCACGAGCAAGCCAGCAGAACCACAGGCGTAGTCGTGACAGACCTCACCTGGCCGCGGCCGAAGTATATTCGCCATGAGCAATCCGACCTCAGTCGGTGTAAAGAACTCACCCGCGCTTTGTCCTGAACCCTCGGCGAACTTTCGCAGGAGGTATTCATACGCTCGACCGAGAAAGTCTGGCTCCACATCTGCAAGCCCCAACCGATAGCGCGGATCGGAAAACGTCTCGACCACAGACCGTAGCTTGGCTGGGTTGACGTCTCTTTCGCCGTTCCGCTCGGCCGCAAAATCGACAACATCGATCACACCAGCGAGACCAGGATTTTGTTTGACCACGGCGCGAACGGCTTTCGTCAGGTGCTCCCCAATATCCTTGGGCTTTGCTGCTTCGTCCTGCCAGGCGTATATCTCTCGGCCGCTAAGAACGGCCCAGCGTGCCTCTTGAGGCATGTAAAACCGAAGCAAGGAATGGTCACCTTCGACGATTTCCAGCGCAGTCGCCCGGTCGCCGTAATCCTCAGCCAAGCGATCTATTTCGTCGTCGAAGACATCGGAGAGCCGTTTTAGGAAGAGAAGGGGTAGTAGGTAGTCCTTGAACTTGGCTGCATCTTTTTCCCCACGGATGGAACAGGCCGCATCCCAGAGCATCTGCTCCATCGGCCTTGTGCTCGGGGCGGCAGCGGCCCGGCGACGACGCGTTATACTTGGCGCGACATTCGCCGTTGTTTCTTCGGCCTCCAGGCTGATTCCGGACTCGGTGGCGAGATCTTCAATCTGCTTCCGAGCTGATTTTTGAGGGATATTAAGGCCGTTTTCCCACCTGTTAACCGTGGCAAATGACACCCCAAGCCTTTCGGCAAGCTGTTCTTGTGTGAGATTACGCTTGACGCGAATATCCTGGAGAAGCTTGGAAACGTTGTTTTCTTTTGCCATGTTTGTTAGTATTATCGCAAAGTGACATAACTTGCAAGTTGAAACACTCACGTTTAGGAAGAGAAGAGTAACCGCTCGCACTCTCCAGGACTGCGTGTCATGGCACCACCTACAACGGCTGGTTTAGTCTTGAGGAGCTTCGAGTGGCGAGGAAAGAATCAACACATGAAGCGAGCGCATCGGCAACTGGGTATCTCTACCAGTGCCGAATCGCTTTGCTCTTAGGGCTGCGCGCGATCCCGCTAACGCCCGATCTCAAGATTTCCGTCGAGAAGTTTGACGACGTGGCGTTTGATTGCAATGGAACGCCAAGCGAACTGGTCCAGACAAAACACCACATCGGAAGTACTGGCAACTTGAGCAACGCGAGCTCCGATCTATGGAACACCCTGCTGATCTGGGTTAAGGCAGTGAAGGCGGATATCGAAGCTCCGTTCCACACGAAGTTCGTTCTCTTGACCACTGGTCATGCTCCCGAGGCTTCCGCCGCTTCTTTGCTGCGTGCAAGCAGCCGAGACGAGCAGGAGGCTGACAAGATTCTTTGTAACACTGCCGCGACTTCTTCGAGTAAAGATAACAAAGGAGCCTACTCTGAATACACATCTCTTCCGCGGGAGAGCCGCATTAGTTTGCTCAAGGCGATTACAATTCTGGACGGCTCACCATGCATCGTCGATGTCTTCGAGGAGATCGTGCAAGAGCTTTACTACTCAGCACCGAAGGAGCAAGTTCCGCACCTCGTAGAGCGTCTTGAAGGCTGGTGGTTTTCAACCGTAATTAAAGCGCTCTCGACTAAACCAGTACAAACGATCGCCGTGCTGTCCATTGATCAACGCGTGGACGATCTACGGGAGGAGTTCAAACGTGAAGCTCTCCCGGTAGACCTCAAAACGGAAACACCATCGAAGGAAGTGATTGCGGCGCATGACAAGCGGCTCTTTGTGCGACAGCTCCGCCGGATCAAGATTGGTGTTGCGAGGGTCGAATATGCGATCCGAGACTTCTATCGGGCTTCCGAGCAACGCTCCCGTTGGCTTCGTCAAGATCTCTTGATTGATGGTGAATTGGAAAGATACGAGCAAGAACTCACAGAGGCATGGCAGCCGCGGTTTGCCACAATGGTTGACGAATTGCGAGCGCCTTGCTCCCCGGACGCTAAAATTGCCGGTGGCCAAGAACTCTTTAAGTGGGCAGAGCAAGAGGCGAGCTTCCCCTTACGTACCGTGCGCGAACGCTTTCTAACTCACGGCAGTTATCACATCTTGTCAAACAGGAATGTCGTCGGCTGGCACCCGGAATTCGCCTCGCCAGCAGAGGATTCCAGTGACATTGAGGAGACGGAAAAGTGAGACTTTGGTCGGATAGGGTGATAGAAGAGAAAAATCTCTTCAATCCAGCTTTCGGCGCAATCCTGATTGCCGAGGCAATAAACGAATTCCAGAAGAAGTCAAACAAGCCGCTGCCATTCGCGGTAACCTTTCTGGTGCTCCCGATCGTGCTACATGAGGCCACTCGAGACGCGCTTCCCAAATCGACATTGACAGCGTTGTTGCCCTGGGTCCAAGACAACCGAGAGCAACTCGTAGGTTTTGCTGGCCGGGTACAGAACTCGCGAGAAATCAGCCGCGAGGCCATTCTCTTCGGCCTCCAAAACGATGTTTTGAGCTTGAACGAGAACGGGGAGTTAACAATCGGCGCCAACAGAAAAACTGTGACGCCCACTAGAACTCCCCTGTTTACCGACGAAGCGCGCAATTGCGTTGAACGATCGGGTTTTGTTGGGCGGTGGTTTGCTGCTACAGGGACCACTGCGAACATCTTTTCTGCATGGGGCGTGGCGCCGTGAGCCTTCAGATTTCGAAGCTAGTTCTCTACAGTCGAACAGGCAATCTGCGAGAAGTTTCTTTCCGTCCGGGAAAGTTGAACATAATCACTGGCGCGTCGAAGACCGGGAAATCGGCCATCATCGATATCGTTGACTACTGCACGGGCAGGAGCGAGTGCAACGTGGCAGACGGTGTCATTCGTGAATATGTTGCATGGTACGGGGTCGTCTTTCGCCTGGGCGACGGAGAAATATTTGTTGCCCGCAGGAACCCTGCGCTGGGCGAACGGACCAGCGGAGATGTCTACCTGGAGCGAGCATCTCAGATCAATCTGCCGCCTTTTGAATCACTAAAGAAGAACACCACAGTCGATGCAATCGAGAAATTTCTCGGTGCGGCTGTTGGGATTAGTGAAAATGAGAATCGTCCAGTCGGCTTTACGCGTCCTCCACTCGAAGCGAACTTCCGGCACGCTCTTCTGTTCTGCGTTCAAGATCAAAACGATATCGACAGCAAACAGAGGTTGTTTCATCGCCAGGGCGAAGATTTTATAGGCACGGCGATAAAGGACACCTTGCCGTATTTTCTCGGGGCCTTTGACGAGGAGCACCTGCTGAAACAAGCGCATCTCGATCAGGCTCGAAAAGAAATGCGTCAGCTAGAGAGACAGCTTCGTGATTCTGAAGCCGTCGATACAAATACCTTTCCGCGCGCCAGGGCCTTGATGGATGAAGCAAAAGCTGTCGGGCTAATTGACGACCGGACGGCGACAACTTCCTATGAGGCAACGCTAGAGGCACTCAATCGGATTGCCCGAGAATCAATTGTCCGAGATGAAATGGTGGTCGCGGACGAGGCGGAAATTTTGGCGAGGCTGAGGAGTGAACGCCAAGGGCTGCGTTCTGAGCTTGAGCGTGTCAATGCGGAGATCCGCTCAACGCGAAACTTTACAGCCGAGACGAGCGGCTATGAGCATGAAGTTAAGGAACAGCGTGCTCGCCTGAGTTCGGTCGGATTGGTGAAGCCGAATGGCCATAATGCCGGGCAATGCCCCGTGTGCAACAGCTTGCTGGAAACCCCTGTTCCTACAGTCTCTCTAATTGACTCGTCACTTCAGCAATTGAGCCAACAACTCGAAGCAGTCGAGGCGGAGAACCCACGTCTCTTGGCACGCTTAGCCGCACTAGAGCGCGAAGCGGCGGTCATTCAAGACAGGCTCCGCGACAACCAGCAGCAGATTGCAACCAGAATTCATGAAAACGAGTTCTTGCAAGGTCAACAAGAAACCTTCGTCCTACAGGCAAGGGCGATCGGAAAGATAACACAGTACGTCGAAACAGTGACGAGCATTGATACGAGTTCGACATTGCGGACGATGTTGGATAGCGCTCGCAGCAAACTCGCGCTGCTCGAACAGGAGCTTGACCCAGATGCTGCCCGGGAACGCCTCGATACCTTCCTCAACATCATCGGCGGCTACATGACGGAATATTCGAATCGCCTCGACCTCGAACACCGTGGAAGCCAGCTCCGGTTGGACCCGAGGGGTTTGACGGTAATCGCCGATACGTTGAACGGCCCGGTCCCTCTCTTTAGGATGGGAAGTGGTGAAAATTGGGTTGGATACCACGTCTTAGCTCATTTGGCGTTGCATAAGTGGTTCCGACAGAAGAAGCGCCCGGTACCAGCTTTCTTATTCTTGGATCAACCATCTCAGGCCCACTATCCCCCTGAAAAGGATGCCGAGGGGTCAATTGAAGCACTCGGAAACGAAGATCAGGCAGCGGTCCTACAGCTCTTTCAACTCGCTTCCGAAGCTGCGGGTGAATTAGCTCCAGAGCTTCAGATCATTGTTATGGATCATGCGGACCTTAAGACCGATTGGTTCGGCGATGCGGTCGTGGAGCGCTGGAGAAACGGTCTCAAGTTGATCCCCGAAGAATGGATTGCCTAATTGTGCGTCGCGGCCTCGACGGTTCAGGCATCGAGCAGAGACCGGCTGGATATGACGTGGATGTCACGACTGATCACTGCTCGTTTGCTCTAGCAGCAGACGCCGCGTGACCTCAATTTTGGCGACTAGATCAGCCTCCGTGGGAAGCGCGAGTTCGTACTCACGTGTTAGCACTTGATTTCTCAGATTTCCGAGCGCGTAGTGTGCAACCGCTGTATCTTTCTCGGAGCATAGGATCAAACCAACCGGAGGGTTCTCGTGCGGATAAGTCCAATGTTCCCGTGCATAGTTCAAATAAAGGTTCATCTGGCCGGCATCAGCGTGCGTGAAACTACCGAGTTTAAGATCGACGATTACTAGACAGCGGAGCAGCCGATGAAAAAACACCAGGTCCACGCGATACCAGGCGTTCCCGACTCGCAATCTCTTCTGTCGAGCCACGAAGGTGAAATCGTTGCCCAGCTCTAGTAGGAATGCTTCCAAGCTCTGGACGAGTGCGTTTTCTAAGTCCGATTCCGAATACTCGTCCTTGAGATTGAGAAATTCAAGTACGAATGGATCTCTGACGTGCTCATTCGGATTATGTGGTTTCTCTTCTGTGTTTACCTTTCTGGAGCGACCGGTACGCTCATACGTACGAGTAGCAACCTGCCGATCCAGCTGCCGTACTGACCACCCACCTCGGAAGGCCTCTTGTTCATAAAACTGTCGGGCCTTCCCATCCGAGACGGTGAGGAGTCGAACGT
>JBARMQ010000021.1:0-14622 GCA_049802535.1 Bryobacteraceae bacterium
TGGGGCCGTCATCGGGCTTGCGCTGGCAAGCTTTTTAGCCGTGGGCGTGGGTAAAGTCGGAGAAAGCGTGGTAGGCCAACTGCACAACCTTTCGCTAACTCCCATAACTCTAGTGATGTGCTTTGGGATAGCGTTGCTAATCGGGCTGATCAGTTCGTTCATACCGGCGTGGAACGCGGCACGAACGAATATTCTCGATTCGTTACGGTATAGCGGTTAGGCCGTTGGAAGCGGAGGGATCGAAGCATGGCTATACCGGTTTCATACAACGTGCGCAATCTTGTGGTTCGCAAGACGACCACGATCATGACGGCAGTCGGTATAGCGATGACAGTCGCAGTACTGTTGGCGGTGCTGGGATTGGTGTCGGGACTTCGCGGCGCCTTTGCCTCGACCGGCGACCCGCTGTACGTCTTGGTCTTGCGAAAGGGCGGCAACGCCGAATTGACGAGCGTGGTGACGCCAGCGGCCTTTCAGATCATCAAGAGCTTTCCCGGTATCGCCACTGGCCCGGATGGGCAGCCGATTGCGTCGCTCGAAATGGTTACGGTGATCAATCTCCCGGCGACAGACAACCCGGAAGGATCGAATGTCACGCTGCGAGCCATCTCGCTCAGAGGCGTGGGAATGCGAAAGGCCAAGATCATTCAGGGGCGATGGTTCACCGGGGCAGCCCGGGAAATCGTGATTGGTAAGAACATCGCGAAGCGCTACCCGGAGGCGCAGTATGGCAAGACCCTGAGGTTTGGTAAAGGATTTTGGAAGATTGTCGGCGTGATGGATGCGGGCCAGAGCGCGGTGAACAGCGAGATTTGGGGCGATGCCGCACAAGTTTCCGCAGACTATAACCGCTCCGATGCTTTGAGCTCGGCGTTGGTGCAGGCGACCGATGAGGTGACGGCGGCGGCGTTGATTAACTCGTTCGATGCGGACCGCCGGCTGAATGTAGACGCAATGAGCGAGTCAAGTTATTATGCTGCGCAGATGGGATCGGCTAATCCGGTTCAATTTCTAGGATTTTTCGTTTGCATCATCATGGCGATTGGAAGCGCTTTTGCGGCGATGAACACGATGTACGCCGCAGTGGGGAGGCGAGCTAAGGAAGTCGGCACGCTGCGGGTATTAGGCTTCACAAAGGGCAGTATTTTGCTGAGCTTCTTCCTGGAATCACTGCTGCTGTCCCTGATCGGGGGCATCATCGCGTGCCTTCTGGTTTTGCCGCTGAACAGCATTACAACTTCGATGGGAAGTTTCACGACGTTTAGCGAGACGACGTTCAATTTTCACATTGGTCCGGATGTGATGCTGGTGGGGATTGTATTCTCACTGATCTTAGGCGCGCTCGGCGGCTACCTGCCTGCCCGGCAAGCGGCGAAGAAGGAGATTTTGACGGCGCTAAGGGAAGTGTAAGAGGCGTATGGAGACGGAACTCAAGAATCTGCGGATCGACCGCACCGCTCGCCGTAGTCGCGAGGGGAAACCAGTAGTGCAAATGGTGATCCTGGCCGTCGTGCTGGTGGGGCTCGCCATCGGCGGCCTGGTGGCTTATCAGAAGCTAACCGCGCCGGTTGATGTACGGGTGGTGCAGGTGCCATCTCCGATGAGCCAGACGGCGGCGGCAAACGATGAGGTCGTGCTGACGGCAACTGGATATATTGTGGCGGCTCACAAGATCGAAGTCGCTTCAAAAGTCAACGGCCGAGTGGAATGGATTGGCGTAGATAAGGCTGACAAGGTGAAGGAAGGCCAAGTGATGGTTCGGCTCGAAAACACTGAATTTCGTGCCCAATTGCAGGAGCAGCAGGGAAACTTGGCAAACCTTGAGGCGAAGCTGGCGGAGCTTCAAAACGGATCTCGTCCGGAGGAGGTCCAAAAGGCTCGAGCGGATGTGGATCAGGCGAAAGCTGACTTGGCGGATTCGAAGGCGTCGCTCGCCCGCACAAACGGATTAGTTACGGAGGGCGTGCTGTCGAAGCAGTCACTGGATGACGCGCAATCGAAATATGACGGCGACATCAGCAAGGTCGCCAGTTTACAAAAAACGCTGGATTTGGCAGTCCTAGTCCCGCGAAAGGAAGAGCTCGACATGGTGCGCGGCCAGATTGAGCAAGCCCGTGGCGCGGTGGCATATGCCCAAGATGCCCTGGACAACACCGTGATCAAGGCACCGGTTACGGGGACGATTCTCGATCGCAACGTCGAGAAGGGCGAGTTCGTGACGAACGGCTTCGTCGGCGATAAAGGCGCCAAGGGCTACCTGGTCACGATGGCGGATCTGAATGATTTAAAGGTGGAACTTGACATCAGCCAGAACGATTTTCCAAAGTTGGGACCGCATCAAAAGGGGATCATCACGACCGACGCGTATCCGGACCGCAAGTATCAAGGAGTGATCGATGAGGTGTCTCCAGAAGCGGACCGCGCGAAGGCCACGGTGCAGGTGAAGGTAAAAGTTATTAATCCCGACGACTATTTGAGGCCCGACATGAACGCGACCGTGGCGTTCTATAACGAAGCCAAAGCGGCTGAGAAAAACGGGCCGGCCAGACGCGTTGTGACCATTCCGCAAGGCGCAGTGCAGAACGGAAGCGTGTTTGTGGTGGTGAACGGACATGCGCGAAAGCGCCCGGTGACAGTGGGCGGAACGTCGTCACAGGGCGTATTGATTGAAAGCGGATTGATTGGCGGCGAGGACCTGATTATGAATCCTCCGGCAACTCTGAAAGACGGGCAGACAGTGCGTACGAAGTAACAAGGAGCGATTTTGGCGATGGGCGAAACCGTAATTCGAACGAAGCAATTGAGCAAGGAATATGTCCGCGACGAGTTTCACGTGATGGCGCTGGACGAAGCAGACATGACGATTGATCGCGGAGAGTTCGTCGCCCTGATGGGTCCATCTGGTTCGGGGAAATCGACGCTGCTGCATCTGATTGCCGCGATGGACAAGCCGAGTAGCGGCGAGATCGAAGTGTTAGGGTCGGACATTCGCCAATTCAATGATAAGCAGATTGCACACTGGCGGAACGAACACATCGGCTTCATTTTTCAATCGTTTAATCTGATTCCCGTGCTCTCCGCGCTCGAGAACGTGGAACTGCCGTTGAAGCTGACCAAGCTGACGAAGAAGGAACGGCTGGAACATGCGGAAACCGCGCTGAAATTGGTGGGACTGGGCGATCGTTTGAAGCATTTGCCCAAGCAGTTATCAGGCGGCCAGGAACAGCGCGTGGCCATTGCGCGAGCGATTGTGACGGACCCGGATTTGATTCTGGCCGATGAGCCGACCGGCAACCTGGACGCCGCAGCAGCGGAAGATGTGCTGACCATGTTGACACGATTGAATCGCGAGTTTGGCAAAACGGTGGTGATGGTGACGCATGATCCTCATGCGGCGAAGTTCGCGCGGACAGTGCGGCATCTGGAGAAAGGTAAGTTGTTGCCGTTGGGCACGCTGCCAGCGGATTGGGCCTCGGCGATTGCGGTGCGGAATTAGTTTCGGCTCCTTAATGAGGATTAACAGGTCCGATACGACGCGGGAGGAAGTAAAGCAAAGTAACCTCAATTCGAGGGTTGCTAACGAACAAGGACTAGCAGTCGATTCCGCCCGCGATGTAAATTGGCGATACGAACGGCGTTGCGGCGGATCACTTCGGCCGCGACGGAAGTAGGATAGTTGCAAGTACTCAGGATTATTATCTTTGCGCCACTAACGTGGGCGGCTAAAGTTTCGAAATCGCGGTCGGTAGTCACTAAGACAAAGTCGCCTGCGATGGCGTACTCAAGAATTTTCAGGTCGCCTGAACCCATCAATCCATTGCGCAGTGCGGCTTCAGAACCTTCAAAGAGATCTTGTAGCAAATCAAGTAATCGGGGTGACAGGCTCTCGTCGAAGAGAAGCCTCATTGATTAGAGGCTTTAGAATCGCCAGCCAGTTCTGCGGCATAGGCGTAAACTGCGAGGAAGTCAGCGGCCTCTAGCTGGGGGAAGTCCGCCAGAATATCCTGCTGCGAGGAACCATTCGATAGCCATTCCAGGATTTCCTGAACTGTGATGCGATGGCCTCGTATACAGGCTTTTCCAAATCGCACATCAGCATCGACCGTGATACGCGCGAGCAACGGGTTATGGAGCGCCGGCATCTCAACCTCATTCTAAACTTTCCCGCATCAGCTGTCATACGGAATTAGTTGGGTCGCGCAGCGGGCTGTTGCGGCTTCGACGCGTTCGGCGGAGTCTTGTTATTGGACACAACGGAGGGAGTCATCCTGACATCGACATTCAGCACATCTCCCGATTTCGCTGTTACTTACTTGCGCGAGGAGCGAATGCGAGACGATTAATGTGAAAGACAAGGCCGCAATTATGTTCATGCTTGAATCTTTCAATCGTGACATGGGCTCTCCAGTAAATGCGTCCAGCAATTGGCCCGTCATTATGCCTGCTTTAGGGCCGAGGGGAAAGATTGTCTCCGCGGAGGGATATGCTCGTGGTGTCGTTGAAATGAAGCTTTATCGTAAAACTTGAAAACACCAGTTGTTGAAGAATGGTGAAGAGTTGAATCCCATATGGCCTACCGCCTGGAATGCGCCGCCCCAATCGAACAGCAAATCCGAAATCTAACGGTTGAGGAATTGACGTACGCGGCTTCACAACTCCGAAAGCCGCCGAAAGGGGATTGGAATGAGGGCATCCACGAAGCCCGGAAGTCGCTTAAGAAAGCTCGGGCAGTGCTCCGCCTTGTTCAATCCTATTTGGGTCCGCTATACCGTCAGGAGAATGATTCTTTGCGCCTCATTGCGCGCGAACTTTCGGAATTTCGGGATGCCGGCGCAATCGTAGAGAGTCTCCAGTCTCTTCAGAAAAAATATGCGGACAAACTTGCCGGTCCGGAGATCGAGGCCGCCCACCACGCAATCTTGCAGCGAAAGGAGAGATTGGAAAGTTCCGGACGCTTCGAGGAGGATCTGCCACGCTTGGCCGGCGGAATCGAAGAAGCCGCTGAGCGTGGGCGAAAGCTGGAAATACCGGCAGACGGATTCCGCGCGCTCTCCGCCGGTCTCAAAGACAGGTTTCGTCGAGGGCGGCGCGCAATGTATCGCGCCCAAAGCCGCCCAGTTCCAGAAAACTACCACGAATGGCGCAAGCGGGTGAAAGATCACTGGTACCATGCTCGGCTCCTCGAATGTTCGTGGACAGAGATGATGAGGGCATACGCAGATCAGCTGAAAGTTCTGCAGGAATGGCTGGGTGACGACCACAACCTGACGGTGATGCGAGATGTATTGCTCAGTGAACTGAATTTTGACCCGGGCGACGCGACAATGAGGCAGCTACTGCCGTCCATGATCGAAGAGCAAGAGAAGCTTCGCGCGCGGAGTTTCTCCCTGGGACGCCGAATTTACGCGGACAAGCCTCGAATCTTGACGGGGAGGTTCGAAAGCCTGTGGAATGCGGCTCACGACGCGCCGTTGGAAGATCCGGTCTAACTCGATCGTTCTATTAACTGAGTATTCCAGCGGACGAATTCCCCAATACGGGAAAGCGCCGCCGGGTCGTCTTCAGCGGGATCGGGAACCGCCAATTCCAGTACCATGTGGAAGGTGCTGCCACTGCCAAGCACGCTTTCCGCCCAGATCTTCCCGTCCATTCCAGCAGCCAGCTGAGACGATATTGTCAGCCCCAACCCACTACCGCCGAAGCGTCTCGCGTTAGAGTTGTCGGCCTGCACAAAGGCATTAAATATCAAGCCGAGTTTGTCGGCGGGTATCCCAACACCGGTATCGGTGACGTTAATATGAAGAGCAACTCTGCCGCTGGCCGCCGGCGTCGCTTCAACGCTCATGGTCACTCCGCCGCGGTCCGTAAATTTAACGGCGTTGCCTAGCAGATTCAGGAGGATTTGTAGCAGCCGTCCTCTGTCTCCAATAACGAACTGCGGAAGCGGTGTCAGGGGCTTGCATCTAAGATAAATTCGCTTCAATTCCGCCGGCGCGGATAGGGTTCGAATGCTGTCGTCCAGCAGCTGCCGCAACGAGAATGTCTCATCCTCGAACGTCAATTGTTGTGCTTCGATCTTAGAGTAATCCAAAACATCGTTGATAATCTTTAGCAGTTGATTGGCCGACATACTAGCGTCCTCAATGTAGCTACGAACCTCGGCCGGCAAATCGCTGTCGAGCGCCAATGTTGTCATTCCCAGAATGCCGTTCAACGGTGTTCGCAGTTCATGACTCATCTTCGCCAGGAATTGATCCTTTGTCCGATTCGCCTCTTCAGCGGCATCTTTTGCCGACCGAAGATCGTCTTGCGTCTTTTTCATGCCCGAAATGTCCATTGCCGTCGCAATGATCTCATCACTTCCGGTCTCAAGATTTTTGATGAACGAGACATTACTAAGAACCCAGACTGGTGATCCGTCGGCCCGTTTCATACAAACTTCGAGGCCATTTAAAGCGCCTTGCCGCTCTAATGCGTTCAGCATGCGCTGGCGGTCTTCTGGGTCTTGGAAATGAGTCGAGATATTGACACCTAGGATGTCTCTGAGCCGTCGATAGCCAAAGACACTCAGGGTCATCCAATTCGCCTCGAGTATTCGGCCATCGAGAGTCGTGCGGCAAACGCTGGCGAGGTTGTGCTCGACAAACAGCCGGTATTCGGCCTGAGTGTTCCTTAAGAGCTCAGCTTGTCGAGATACGTACCGGGCGGCAACAACCGCGAAGAGCGTCAAGGCAAGAATTATGAGCGTGACGGCAACGATTGCCTGCACAGCTATTCCGGAAATGCTGACGTCATCTGCCGAGAGCGCCATCATCGCTGAACGATGAAAGCATGCCGCCGCCATTCCTGTGTAGTGCATTGCGGAGATCGCCACGCCCATGATTACGGCACTCGCTAAGCGCATCCAGCGAATTTGTCCACTGTCCTGACGAAGCTTGAAAGCAATCCAGAGAGCGGCGCCGGAAACGACAATCGCGATCAAGCCAGACAAGACGACGATAAATGGGTCGTAGGTGCAATCGGCAGGTAGACGCATCGCCGCCATACCGATGTAGTGCATGCCGAATATACCAGCGCCCATCGCAACACTTCCGAGAGTCAGACGCCCTACCGACAGACTCGCCAGACTGACCACATAGAGAGCTATGGCGGCTGAACCTATCGCGGCCAGTAAGGAGAGGCCAACGCCAGGAAGGTTGTACAAGACAGGAACGGGAAGCCTAAATGCAAGCATCCCGATGTAGTGCATGGCCCAGATGCCAATACCCATCGCAACCGCCCCGCCCACAATCCAACTCACGCGCGCCAAACCCTTGTAGATGAACGTACAACCAGCGAGTTGGAGGGCCGCGTAAGAGGCGCAGCATGCAATAACAATGGAGAGGCAGACCAGGCCCCAGTCGTAATTGCCTAAGAGGATTTCGTGCATGTCTCCCGCTCCATGCATGCAGAGATGCATGAAGAAAGATAGTCGGGCTGGTCGCCGGAAATTATCACTCTGGCTAAAATTTTGTCTAAAGCCCTGAAAAGAGAAGGGCTTACTACCGGTCTTTGGCGTCTCGGGAGCGCACCATGCGTTCCGGACGCATCAACTCATCGAAGCGTTCGGGACTGATCAGCCCGCTCCCGGCCGCCGCTTCGCGCAAACTTATGCCTCGTTTGTAAGCATCGTGCGCGATGTGTGCCGCATGGTCGTAGCCGATTTCCGGACTGAGGGCTGTGACCAGCATCAGCGACCGTTCAACCAGCTCTTGAATGCGATGTCGATCCGGTTCGATACCCTCGATGCAGTAAATTCGGAATTTCTCCGCCGCATCGCCCAGAATGCGAGCTGCCTGTAGGAAGTCGAAAATGATAAGCGGCCGCATGACGTTCAACTCGAAGTTACCCTGAGAGGCCGCCATCGCGACTGCGGCGTCAAGACCCATTACCTGGACGCAGACCATCAGAAGGGCCTCACACTGTGTGGGATTGACTTTGCCGGGCATAATCGATGAGCCAGGTTCATTTTCTGGCAACAAGAGTTCGCCAAGGCCGCAACGGGGACCAGAAGCCAGCCACCGGACGTCATTCGCCACTTTGAAGAGCGAGACGGCGAGACCGCGTAAGGCCGCCATCGCCTCCACCATCGCGACTGGCGAGGCAAGTGCGGCGAACTTGTTGGGCGCAACGGCAAAGGGCAGGCTCGTCTGGCCTGAAATCTCCTTCACCATCTCCTCATCGAAGGCTGGGGGAGCATTTAAACCCGTGCCAACCGCGGTGCCTCCGATAGCAAGTTCGAATAGACCATGCAAGCTATGCCGAATCTGTCCGAGCGCGCTATTCACTTGTGCAGCGTAACCGGACCACTCCTGGCCCAGCGTAATCGGAACCGCATCCTGCAAGTGCGTGCGTCCGATCTTGACGATGTTGCTCCATTCGGCCGCCTTGGCCTCAACAGCCTTTATCAATATTTCCATCCGAGGCAGCAGCCGCCCCGTGACTTCGGTCGAAGCTGCAATGTGCATGGCGGTTGGAAATGTGTCGTTCGATGACTGCCCCATGTTCACGTCATCATTCGGATGGATGGGAGTCTTGCTTCCGAGCTCACCGCCCACCAGTTGGATCGCGCGATTGGCAATGACCTCGTTGACGTTCATGTTCGTCTGTGTACCTGAGCCTGTCTGCCAAACGAAGACCGGGAACTCGCTATCGAGTTTGCCGCCCAGTACTTCGTCGGCTGTCCTCCCAATGGCCTCCGCCTTCCACGCAGGAAGACGGCCGGCGCGTGCATTCACGATCGCCGCGGACTTTTTGATGTACGCGTACGCATGGTTGACTGCCATAGGCATGCGATCCCCGCCAATCGAAAAATGCAGCAAGGATCGCTGCGTTTGGGCGCCCCAGTAGCAATGTGCGGGCACGTCGATGCGGCCCATCGAATCCGACTCTGCGCGCATTCCAGTCGCATCGATCCCGACAGGAAGATCTAGAAGTTTCATAACCGCCCATTGGATAGACGGGATTTCAGAAAGAGAATTACTCGGGCGAGAGATAACTCACCGCAATACGTTTGCCCGCGGATCGTAACTTATGCCGTCGCGTAAGAATCAGCTAGATCGAAGGGAATACTAACGTAGATCTGCGTGCCACCATTCGGACGAGATTGAATTTCAAAATTGCCGCCAGCAAGCTTGGCGCGCTGGGCCATGCTAATCAACCCGAGTCCCGATCCACGCCTCCTCGTCGCAGGGTCGAACCCGATGCCGTCGTCGCAAATGCTTAGTTCCAGGCCGGTTTTCCCGCCCACCAGGGCGATCTCGACTAACTCGGCAGAAGCGTGCTTGACGATATTCTGCAGCCCCTGCTGAATAATCCGGTACAACGCGATTGACACGAGCGCGGATATTTGGCCAGGCAAGTTCCGGGTGGCAAACCGCACGATCAGGGAGTGTCGATCCTCGAACAACTCGCAAATATGACGCACAGCCGTCTCAAGCCCTAGATCATCCAGAATTTGTGGATGCAGATCATGAGAGAGCTCGCGCAAATCCTTGACGATCCCAGAAATTCGTTCTAGCGCCGTTGCCCGCTCCCGTTTCGTGGCTGCCTGAACGCCTTCAGGCAGCTTCGCCCACATGATTTCGAGATCGATTTGCAACAGCGCCAACCGCTGTCCGATATCGTCGTGAAGATCTCGGGCAATCCGCTGCCGCTCCTGCTCCTCCGCTCCAATAAGGCGGTTGGTGACTGCGCTCAACTCTTCCTGAGTGCGGCCAAGGACCTGGGCGGTGGCTTCCACTTGCCGATCCTTAGCGGCTACGCCGGCGCACGCTTGTAACGCGCTCTCAAGAATGACTAATAATTCATCATCACTGTATGGCTTCACCAGAAACCCATAAGCTTGCGTCACGCCGGCGCGGTACGCCAGTGCCGAATCATTGGGCAACGCCAGGAAGACTGCCGGCGTGTGCCAGCGTTCCTGGGCTAAGTTGGCCACTTCAATCCCGTCAATGCTGCCTTTAGGCCCCACATCAGCAATCAGAAGGTGGGGGCTGCGTTCGGCTATTAATCCGAGGGCCACCTCCGCATCGCCGGTCACGCCCATGACCTCATAACCAAACCGAATCAGCAGGCGCTGAAGGTGCTCTGCCGCAGTGGCATCGTCTTCCAGAATCAGGATTGCCGGTATATCCGGCAGATCGTCATCTGGCGCCCATGAGTAACTCACTTAACTCATCATGGCACGTTCTTACCCTGTTTCAACTACGGATCGATTCACTGCAAATTCAAGAAGGTTGGCAGTCTCCCGACCGCGCCGCCCATCGCTCGCGCCAGGCTAAGCTTCGCCACATTGTGGGCGAAAACACTATTAATATAGTCGAGTTCTGCGCTGGCGACTGATTCCTGCGCTTGCACCACTTCCACATACTCACTGATGCCGGCGGAGAAGCGTTGGCGGGTGAGCTCCAGCGTCTGTCTTGTAACCTCTTGATTGCGCCGCGCGACCTCCACTTGGCTGCTGGCTGCCGCAAGATCGAGGAAGGCGTTTCGAACATCGCTTTCGATGTGACTGCGAATATCCTCCAGTTCCGCCTTCCGCTGCGCCAGCGCCGCTTCCGCTTGTTCGATGTCACCGCCCACGCGTCCGCCCTGCCAGATGGGCACGTTCAACGTTCCAACTACCGAAAACGTCCCGTGAGACTGCGAAGGATTGGTGCCGATGGCTCCATAATCGGCGCTCAATGACAACGACGGAAGCCTCTCGGCGACCGCCGCCGAGCGCGTGAATTGAGCGGCCCGGATCTGCGCCTCAGCAGCCCGCAGGTCCGCACGCTGCTGAAGCGCTTGTTGAATAGCCGCGTCCAAATTAATTCCAGGTGCGGGCGAAAACGGCACCTTATCTGTTATGTCGTAGGAGTCCGTGGCGGGAAGTCCGGTAAGCCGCGCGAGATTGATTTTCTGCTTCGCATAATCGTTTTCTAACGAAGTGAGCCGTTCACGCGCGGTCAGCAATTGAACTTCGCTGCGGTTCAAATCCGTCAATGCCAGAACGCCCGCCGCGCGCTGTTCCGATGCCTGCTTATATTGCGTTTGCGCAGTCTCAATTTGCGCCTTGGCAGACTCAACACGCGCTTGTGCGGCAATTGTCTCAAGGTATGCGCCCCCCACCGCCAGCACAACCAAATCTCGAGCGTCCTGCCCACTGAGTTGATCTGCCTTCACCGTCTGTTTAGCGGACCGATAGTTATCGATGCTGGTAAGGTTCGCCACCGACTGCGTCAGTCGGGCTCGAAGATCGAAATAATTAAACGGCCCGACGATGGTAGGAATTCCGAAGCCCGGGAAGGGAGAGGAAAATCGAAGGCCCAACGCGCGAAGATTCGTCTGTTCGACGGTTTCGGTAAGGCTGCTGGTGAGATTCGGCAATAGGGAACTGCGCGCTACACGAGATTGGCCGTTGGCTTGGCGTACAGACTCATTAAGGCCGATTGCGCCGAGATTGTACTGCAAGCCGCGCTCAATGGCTTGCTGGAATGACAGTTTGCCAGAGAACGGCATCGCGCTACTGCTCGCGCTGCCCGCGTATGGGCCCGAAGCCTCAACCGTGGTGTTGATGGTATTGACGCTGGTGGTGGCGCCGGGAATGGCAGACTCCGTCGCGTTGACAGAGCCGCTGCCATTGCCGCGGCCTGAGAGCGGCAGCTGGTTTGCTACTGGCATTTGATTGCCCGAGGCCGGAGCGCCAACCTGCGCTCGCGCGCTGCCTGCGATCATCACCCACGCCGCATAAATACTGAACAGCCTGAAAAGCGGTATACGTCTCATCGATTTTCCTAATTGAGGGTTTCTCAGCCGAGTTGCTTCCGAAAGCGCCACACGCTCAACGAGACCAGCGCGCACGTAAAGACTGCCAACGCCAGGAAGTTAGGCCACAGCGTATCGAAGCCACTTCCTTTGAGCATCACTCCGCGCGCAATAACGCTGAAGTGGTAGATCGGATTGAACCTCGTCAGTGGCTGCATCCAATGCGGCATTGCTTCCACCGGTGTCAAAGCTCCCGACAAACTGGAAAGCGGCGGATTTACGAAGAAACTGGTTAGCTGCGCCTGCTCTGCCGACCTGGTGAAGGTGGCAATGACCGTGCCGATCCCGATGCCCGAAAGAACACACAACGCTGCGCCGCCAAACACCAGCAGGAAGCTGCCCTGGAACGGTACGTGAAACACAACTCTCATCAACATCGTGGCGAACAACGCCATCAGGCAGAGCAGAATGAACAGCGGCGCCATCTTCGCAATAATGATTTCCGATGTCCCGGCCGGCGACATCAGCAACTGTTCCAGTGTTCCGCGCTCGCGTTCCTTGACCATGGCGGCTGAAGACACCAGCGATCCATTCAAAATGCAAAGCAGTCCGAAAATGCCGCTCACAATGAACCATGAACTGACTAGGCCAGGGTTATAAAGGAATGCCGGCGTCAATTCGACTTGTCCCCGCCGGCTTACATCGGGTGCGGCTATCGTCGTGAATTGTGCATGGATCCCGGAACTTGACAAATTAGCGTTGTACGTAGCCAGCACGCCTTCCGCATACCCTCTCGCGATGGTGGCCGTATTGGCATCCATGGCGTTCAATAAAAATTGCACGTCCGCGGTCCGGCCACGCTGTATTTCGCGCGCAAAATCATAAGGAATAATCGCGGCCGCCTGTACCTCGCCCTTGCTCAGCGCCTCGCTCAGCTTAGCCAACGAAATATAGCTATGTGCGAGTGTGAAACTCTTGCTCTCGCTCAACGTAGCCACCAACTCGCGGCTCTCCGGCGTTCGGCTATCATCCAGGACGCCAAGGCGTATGTTGCTCACCGTGGAATTAAGCGCGTAACCGAAGAGCAGGACCTGCAGGGTGGGAGGAACAATCATTGACATAGCGAGACGCCGGTCTCGCCGTATTTGGCCGAACTCTTTCTTAATCAGCGCCAGCAAACGATAAAACCTGAGCATGTCGTTAAGCCTTCACCTGCATGCGGCGCATATTGCGCCAGGCGATTAAATAGAAAACCAGTCCAATAACGCCGATCGCCAGGATCTTTGACCATGTTGCCGGCCACCCGCCGCCCTGCATCAGCGCATCGCGAACAATGTAGATGTAATACGTTCCCCAAATCAAATCCGAAAGCCAGCGAATACCGGCGGGAATGTTCTGAATGGGAAAGATAAGTCCAGACAGCAGGAAAACCAATAGAAAACCGCCCAAGGCTACTGCCTGCATGGCCGCCGCTTGGCTGGGAATCGCGGCTCCAACCATGGTTCCAAAGGCCGCAACGCAAAAAGAATACAAAATCGTCGCGACCAGAAACGGCGTAGGGTCTCCTGCAAAGTGTAGACCGAAATAAGTGAAAAGAAGCACCATCAACGGCACGCACTCGCACAGCCCGACTACCATGAACGCCAGAATCTTGCCCAACAGAAATTCATGCGCCGAAATGCTGGAGACATAGACTTGCAGAATTGTTTTGTTCTCCGATTCTTTGGCCATTGCCAACGAGGCGAGCAATGGTGGAAACATAGAAACCGCGAGTACGAATACGCCCGGCCCGGCATACTTTCGGCTCGAGAGTCCCGGGTTGTACCAGAGGCGAACCTGCGCTACCACTGCGGGAACATGCAGGGCGCCGGAACGATCCGCGTTGTAAGCTCGGACGATCTGGCTGGAGTCTCCTGAAATCAGGCTGGCCGTATTTGAATCTGAGGCATCGATCAACATCTGCACAGGCGCAACCACGCCCCTCGCAAGATCGCGTCCGAAATTTTCTGGAATGATCAAAGCGGCGTGAGCAGCGTTTTTGCGGAACGCCTCCACGGGCTGCTGATCCGTTGGCCAGGAACCAACCTGAAATGACAGTGAAGAGCGAAAGGCGTCGATCAGATCGCGCGATGCCGAAGAGCCGTCCAGATCTTGAACAATAATGGGTATGCCACTCACTTTCAAGGCAATCGAGTTGCCCATCAAAAACAATAAAATGCAGGGCAATAACAGCGCCAGCGCCAGCGCTAAACGGTCTCGCAAAATCTGAGTCAGTTCCTTGCGTGCCTGCGACAAAATGCGTCTCATCGAGTCGTCCTCCCTTAGTCTTCGGAACCGGCTTTGCCCTGCAATCGCGCTTGCTCTACCATGCTGATGAAAACGTCTTCGAGCGAAAAGCGCTGTTCTTCGGCCGACAGCACTTTAATGCCGACTACGTTAAGGCGTTCGCGCGTAACGCGTTCTTCTGCTGCGGCATCTTCGCCGGTGATCAGGTGGAGACGATCGCCGAACAGCGAGACACGCCACCGTTCGGTCTGGGACTTTAGAAGATCGGCGGCCCGCTGCGGCTGATCTACCTTGAGCTCAAGCAAATGACCGTGCTGCCTAGCCTTAATGCTGCTAGGCGCTCCCTCAGCCACTAGCTCTCCGGCCACCATGAAGCCCAAGCGATTGCATTGCTCGGCTTCTTCCAGGTAGTGCGTCGTCACCAGCACCGCAGTCCCCCGATCGGCAAGGTCGTTGATCATCGTCCAAAACGCCCGCCGCGCCAGCGGATCGACGCCCGATGTCGGCTCATCAAGGAATAAGATGCTTGGCTCGTGCATGATGCAGGCG
>JBARMQ010000022.1:0-12699 GCA_049802535.1 Bryobacteraceae bacterium
ACATTTTGAAAGAAGCAGAGATTGAAAGCGGTGGCGAGAGGCTGGGCGCTTTAGGTAGCCGCTTGATCGGCGAAGTCATTATGGGCGGCATCTTCTTCAGTCAGCAATTCAAATTTAATTTGAGCTGGAAGTCTGTGATTACCGGTAAGAACGAAGTGACCCTACGCGATCTGGTCGACTTTGTGCACGAGTAGGGCGGAGGTCATTGTGTCAGCGCCAGCACCAGCGTCTCCATCACGATGCGATCGTCTTTGTAGTTATCGCGGAATTTGCGGTCAGTCTCATAAATGAGACTGAGGCCTTTCGATAATTGTGCGGTTGTAAACGCGGACGCTGTGTCCATCACCTGCTCGATGCGGTCGCGCCACATGCGGACGCCCAGATTCGCAAAGAACCCCTGAGCTTGTTGTGCCGAAGCGACTTTTGACTCCTTTGCTGCCAAGGCCAACCGGAACTGGGTGCTTAGAAATGTGAGCGCCAGCGGCAGATACTCGCCCTCGCGGATTAAAATATCGAGCGATCGCAAGGCTCCGGCACGGTCCTTTCGCCCCAGCGCATTTACCAGCGCGAAAATTGTCGTTTGCGAGGCATTCGGAGTCAGCGCCCTGAGATCGTCCATCGCCACTTTGCGGCTGGCCCCGACAAATAGCGAGAGCTTCTCCATTTCCGCGGCCAGACGATTCGCGTCACCGGCGACAGCGTCAAGCAGTGCCGCCAGTTCAGCTCCTCCAAGCTGTAGTTTGTGCTGACGTGCTAGATCTTGCGCAAGAAAACGGCTCGCTTCCGGCGTGAACGGGCGAAACTCCACCGTCGCCGGGATAGGGCTAAAGAACTTTTCGACGCGCTCCAATTTCGCGCGGTCATCACCTGAGAACTCGTAGCGGCTGCATTCAAATACGATTACGGTGCCAGGTGTAGGCGCTTTGATATAAGCCGCAAGAGCCGCTGTAGCACTTTTCTCGGGAGATTCGCCGTCGTCTGAGTCGGCTTTGAGCCGCCGGGGCAGCGCGTTTTCAGCGCCCGTCACCCAAATGACACGCTCCTGGGCGAACAGCGAAAGGGAACGCGCATCATCGAGAACCTCCGCCACGGTCAGATCCTGCAAGTCCACCTGGGTTAGACCCTCAAGTCGGAATTCGCTAGGCAACACGCGGTTAAGCAATGCTTCTTTGCAGATCCGCCGCTGATATCCTTCTGCCCCAAGGAAAAGATAGGCGGCCGCAATAGGCTGCTTCGTTAAGCGCGAAAGAAACTGTTCCGGCGTCATGTTGTTTCAAAAGTTCTCGACAACCGAACTGACAACCGAAGCCGCCAATTCACGGGTTAGTCGATCCAGCGCAGGTCCGCTCTCATCGAAATACTGATGTGGATCGATGGCGATTTGATAATAAGTTCTGACGTCCAGGCTCTTATTAGCGTAAAGAACCTTGCCGGTTGCGCGTTCCACCAGTTCGACGGCAACGTTGACGGAAAGCTGCATGGTGGTGGCCTTCGCCGTGGTGGGATCGGAGATAACGGGATACGCCGAGACGCGATTAATGCTTCCCTTCAGCACAGCGTCAGCCGAACCGGCGTCATTGTCGACATGGAAGCGCGTACGCTCCATCAGCTCGCGCGAGATCGCCTTCGATAACTGATCTGTTAGGGCGTAATGCGTGGTTGTGTTGGCAAACGGCGGAACGGCGATGGTTTGAATTCCTTTCGGGACCATGTCCGCTGAACCGCCGACATGATAGCCGCAGCCAATGAGTGAAAACATGGAGCACGCGAGAGCTAATTGACACCGTCCGATCACTGGGTGCTCTCCAGCGGCACAAGAAGATCGACCGCGGCGTCGGCCGTCGTGCGCAGATTATCGGCGACCCACCACATCCAAGCCGCTCGGCCATTATTGCTGTCGATCCTGATATCGCTGACAATGACCTCGCTTTGCCCGGCAACATCAACCGGTGTGGCGGCATCTTCGTTTGAGCTGCGTACCTCCAATTTTGGCGAGACGAGTGCCGCCGCAATCGAATTCGCATCGATCGACGATTCGAATTCCACCCAGGCGGAAACGCTATAGGAGTGAAAGACGCCTGCCTGAATGACACGGATTGAGGGCATTGGAACAGCTGGCGTATTCTGGCGGCTCAGCATACTCGCCAGATGTCTCTCGATCCTTTGCTCCGTCGCAATCAACGGCTCCGCCGCATCCTCGCCGTACACCGGCAAGAGATTAAACGCAACCTGCGCATCGAAGACCTTTTTCTCAAGAGGCTTGAAGGACAGCAGACTGCCGGTCTGTTGGTTGAGTTCGAAAACGGCTTTCTTCCCTAGCTCGCTCGCGGGCTGATACACGGTAATCACAGAACTTCGTATCCCGTGGCGAGCAGCAAGTTGCCGCAACACCCGCAATATTGCGGCAGCAGCCGGATGCGCCACGACCTGCAGCCATCCAGAGCCATTCGCCGTGCCTTCCGTTTGCGGCGATACAATCACTGCCTCCGGCTGCTGATCGAGTTGCCCCGTACAATCGATTAAGATCTGGCGTCCCTTGCCTTTGGACTTCTTCACCAGTTCGTAGGCCTTGCGCGCACCTTCGACCGTACCCGCCGACAGCACCACGCGATCGTCGTGAATCGCCTTAGCATCTAACGGTTCTCGATAAATCGCCTCGCCGTCCTCCTCATCGAAATTACCTTCGCCATTGGCGGCGTACGGCGTAATCCTCGCCTGGCCGAGACGCAATTTCACGACATCTTCGATCTCGCGCCCAAGCAATGTTCCACCTCCCACCAGCGCGATGCGGAGGGTGTTCGATTTTGATTTCTCCTTAGCCAATTTGGTGCTCCGGCAATTGAGTGGGCGGCCGCCGGAGTCTGCGCCTTACAATGCCGCCAACTCGAATGAGGATGCCGCTTAACACGTAAGTGGACGCGATCAAAAGCAAAACGGGTTGCGACCAAAACCAGATCAGACAGGCAATGCCCATCAGCAGCACCGCCACCAGGGGAGTTCGCGGCTTAGAGAGGCTTAATTGCTTAAAGCTGGGGTAGCGCCAAGTGCTTACCATCAGCAGCGCAACGATCGCCGCGCTGACCAGCCAAACTACGGAATAGGTAAAGGAGCGAATAGGGGCGGAATTAAAGAAATAGATGACGGCGGCGATAAAACCGGCCGCTGAAGGTATGGGCATGCCGACAAAATACTTGCGATCCGGCCGTCCGGGGTTTTTGGGAACGGGGTTCGTTTGCACGTTGAAGCGCGCCAACCGTACCGATCCGCAAAGTAAAAAAACGAACGCCACGATGTAACCGGCGCGCTCCAAATGACTGTACAAAAGGCCGCCGAATGGGGGTTCGACAAACATCACTCCCCAGACAAAGATGAGAACCGAAGGCGCGAGGCCAAACGTAACCACATCCGCGATGGAATCAAGTTCGCGCCCGAAGTCACTTACCGTATTGGTCATTCGTGCGATGCGCCCGTCGAGGCCATCGAAGAAGACCGCGAAGCCAATAGCCTTCGCCGCCCATGCAAAGTGGTCGTTCGCCCCGAAGTCGCCACTCTCGGCCTGCATCGCTCCCTGGAAGGACTGCAAAATCGCCAGAAATCCGAGAAAGATGTTACCGCTGGTAAATAGCGTGGGCAGAACGTATGCGGCGCGCCGTGGGCGTCGGTCTGGCGAACGCGGGTCGATAAACCGCTCCCGGAACGTAAGACCGCTGCTCATGGCCTTTCCCAAAGCGCGATAACGCTCTTTCCTGCTTTAACATGTTGGCCCACGCGAACAGCGGTCTTCCATTCGGCGCCAAATATGATGTCGACCCGCGAACCGAATTTGATGTAGCCGATGCGTTCGGCCGTCGCGACAGTATCGCCGGGCTTCTTATAGCAGACGATGCGGCGAGCAATCAATCCTGCAATCTGCCGGCAGACAATCCGCGTCAACTCGCTACCGACAGTTGCATCGATGGTCAAGGTGTTCTGTTCATTTTCGGTCGATGCCGCTTCGTGGCCCGCGTTCAAAAACTTGCCAGGCTGGTAAACGATATTTGAGACGCGGCCCGCAATTGGCGTTCGATTCACGTGAACATTGAAGATGTTCAGAAAAATGCTGACTCGCGTTTGCCCCTCGATTTGCTTGATGGCAACAACTTTTCCGTCGGCAGGCGCCAGCATTCCGTCGCCGGACGGGGGAACGCGGTCCGGATCGCGGAAAAAGTAGAGGCAAAACAGCGCCAACAGATAGCAAGGCGTACCCGCCCATCCCGAAAGATAGTAGGACATGACAATGCCCACCAGCGTAAGGCCACAGGCGTAGTAGATACCGTCAGGAACGATCCGCAAATGACCATGTTCTCATGCATGTAGACTGGCAGGATCCGCGCCCGCTTAATGCGCCGCGAACATCGCCTCTACATCTTTGATAAACATCGATTGGCTTCCCGGTCGCGTGTAAAACATGTGGCCACCGGGATATTCATGCACCGAAACGCGGCTCGGATCGCCCATCAGCGGCATTTCGTCCACCGTTAAGATGGAACCCATAAAAGGACAGCTCAAGTCGTCCCATCCATGCGCAATCAGTACCCGCAATTTGGGATCGGCCGCCACTGATTCGCGCAGGTCGGATGTTGAGCCGCGTTCGAGTACACGGTCGCGGTCCCATTCCTCTCCCACCTCGTAAGAAAGTGCGTTGTATCGGGCCATTGTCTTCCAACCCACCACGCGTGTGATCCAGTCCACCATTGCCGTTGTGGTTGGGGCGATGATCGCTTCGAGAATAGGATCGTTCGATCGCGGAAAAGGAGCAAACGGGAATGGATCGGGCGCAGTCACATTCGAGTCGTATACCGATCCGATTTGATCTTTTTCCCTATGCGCTTCGCGCAGGTAAGCTTCTGTGTCGATGCGCCCCCCGGAATGCTTCACGAAAGCGGGATCGAGCCCGGTCAGTTCGGTCACTTTCTTCACCAGGCGCGGCGTCGCCTCAGGGTCTGATCGTCCCGCCAACAGGTCCGTCACATATTGGCCGCGGGTGTATGCAATCACGTCCGCCATGCGCTCCGGAGTCAGCTGCTTCTCGCGCTCCAGGTGAGCAGCCGCAATTGCCGGCAGAGTCATCATCCAGGGAAGCGGCGAGATTTCGCCATTGCCTTCGATCCACGGATTTAGATACGGCGACACCAGCACCACGCCGTTCATCGCAACACCAAGTTGCGATTGGAGGAAATGCGTGACGCGTGGCCCGCGATAGCCGCCATAGCTCTCGCCGATCAGATACTTTCGAGACTGCAATCGTCCGTTCTTCACCAACCAGTCGTAAATCACGCGCGAAATGTATTGAATGTCGGGAGTCGTCGAGTAGAAGAACTTCTTTGTTTCTGCCATCGAAACCAGAGAGCGTGAGAACCCGGTTCCAATCGGATCGATAAAGACGAGGTCTGAAAATGGCATCCAGGTACCGGGGTTGTCCGTCAGCCGTGCGGGATCGGAAGGGCTGTCGCCTTGTTCGGCAAACTGTATGTGTTTCGGGCCGATGGCGCCGAAGTTTAGGTAGACCGAGGACGCTCCAGGGCCGCCATTCATCGCAAACGTCACGGGACGATCCGCGTTGTTTTTTACTCCATCGAGTGTGTATGACGTCACAACCACTTCGCCAGTCTTCTCTTCGGACTTGTTGGGGTCCGAGCGGTTATATACCGCGAACGTTCCTACTGTCGCCGTGTAGTGTAAGGTCGTGCCATTTACAGTGATGGTCTGCTCAACTGATGCATCGGCAGGCAGCGGCGGGGGCGGCTCAGGCTTTGCCTCTGACTTAGCGGGCGAGGTTTTCGACGAGGCCGCTTCCGGGTGTTCCTGGGCATAGGCGCTGCGGCCGCCTGCACAATAGGAGGCAATAAACAGCAGCGACGCGGCAGCCAGCCGGTGGCTAAAACACGAAAGGATCATTTGCCGAAGATAGCGCAAATGATTGGGGATTATCGCTCCGCAATCGCCCGCTGGAGCGCCTCATCCATTTCGTCCTTCGCAAGAGCCGTGCTGATGAACAGTTCCTGACGTGCGCCGGCGCTCAACGCGATCGCCTTCCAACCGTTGCTGGTCGCCACGGTGATGTGAATGGTCGGTTCACCACGAGCATTCCGCACTTGCCGGATGACCCCGGGCACCACTGATCGAATGGCGGAGTTATCGCGAAGCAATCGTTCCAACACAGGGCGCAGGCCATCGATAATGCTGTGCTCAATCTTCAGCCTGTCCCGCTCTGCGCGGAGTCTCATCGATTACTTGAACCTCTTCTTGAACAGAATATCGACGCCAAATTCTCCGTTGTCGTCGCGAAGCGCCACCAGCGAGTATTGACGGCTGAACGCCCACTCCAATCGAAAAATCTGTTCGGACGTCTCCTGAAGGTTGGTAATGTACGTTACCGTGATCGACTTCGAGATTTGCTGCTGCACGGTCAGCCGCGCCTGAGGCGTATTGGTAATGCCCTGTACCAGGGGATCGATCTTAATATTCGTGATGCCAAACAATTTCGAAAGCCGGTTTGAAACGGGCGAGAAGGCCTGCCCCAAAACGGTGTTCGCCCCGGACTGAAGCGCGCTGAAATCATTAGTGGTTTGAGAACTCGACAAGTTCGAGCTGATATCCGGCGCGCGGCCAACGGTCAAAAGCGCCACAATATCGCGTGGTTGCAAAGGCGGGTCCGATCGGTAGTTGATATTCAGCTTGCTGAGCGGGCCAGACACAGTGATATCCACCGCAATGCCGCCCGCCTCCGTTTGCAAGTCGAGATCCAGTACCGGTTCGATTTGGGCGGGATTGCGGAAGTTGATCTCGCCACGATTGATGGTGTAAGTGGTGCCAAAAAGCTTGATGTCTCCTTCGTTGACAGCAACGCTGCCCAGGACCGTCGGATGATCGGGCGTCCCTCGCAGCCCGATATTGACCTCGGCTTGCACGTCCTGGCTGAGATAGGTGCTCAACTGCAAATTGGGTGCGCTCTCCAGCCGAACATCGAGCTGGAGACCCCGCAGGAAGTTCTTCTGATTACTAGGGGCCGGCGCCGGAGCGGCAGTGTTGGCGAGCAAAGTGCCGACATCGGTACTCGGATTAAACGACGCCCTGGTTACCGTGACCGTACCGGATAGGACACTGGCCTCGCTGGTGCCGGAAAATCGCAAATTGGAATTCGCCGTGACGCTTATCCCGCCCGCGTATCGCACACGTACTTGATTGGCGTTGCCTGTCAGCTGATACACCAACGGCCCGCTTCCGAAGTTGATGAAACCGGCCATCGACAAATCGCCGCCGCCGCTGTGCGCTGTCAACGTCTCGATCGTTGCCCGATGACCATCGAAAAGCAGCGATCCATTCACATCGCTCAATCCGTTGGGAACATCGCTCAGGAAAAATGATGCGTTCCTTAAATCAAGATGTCCGTTCACTGTCGGCGCTGAGTAAGTGCCGCCAATCGACGCGTGAATGGTAGATACGCCGGCAGAAAGTACGTTTGGATCGGCGAGTTGAAAAACCTTCAGGTTGACAGACCCGTCGGCCCGCAAATCAAGCGGTTTCGCATCCGTCAGGGGAATCGATCCGCTGACATGGATGCTGGTATCTTTGCCGCCAATTTGGAAATTTCGCAGCACAGCGGCGCCGTCTTGCGCTTCGACAACAATAGGGGTCAGGTTGTGAAGCGCTATATCGGCTGAACTCAGCGAACCCTTCGCGGCTACCGGAATTAAAGGGTTCACTACGATGTTGTCGATCGTAAGGGATGCTCTAAATTGGCTGAGGTTGAGAAGCTGGCCATTCAAAATGAGGTCCCCCCGCAATGAGCCTGTAAACGGCAACGGTTGAGACCAACCGGCGAGGCTGTAAATTGTGCCGAGATCGATTTTGGCGACATGGATGGCGCCTTGCGTTGGATAGCCTGCGCCAATCTGGATACTCGCCGAGCCATTCACCTGCGTATTTCGCAGATCCCCTGCGATCTTGGCTTCAATGACCTGTCCCTCTGTCGCAGCAGTTACTGTCGTGCTTCCCACGGAAGTATTACCCAGGGAAACGTTGCGGAAGGTCAGCGTTCCGTCCGCTTTCAAAGGCTGCATTTGATCTTTCACCAGACGAAAAGTCGCCTTGCCGTGTAGTTCAAATTGGGCGTTTAATCGCGGTTCATATTTGCGAATCAGAGAAAGGCTTTGGAGTGGGAAGCCATTGCTGTCGACCTTGACTTGGGCCGTCCCGTTTTCCCAGGAGCCGCCCACATGGCGATAATCGCCAGAGAATGCGACGGACGCCGGACCAGCCTGCACTCTGCCAGACGGAATTTCAATATCGTTATTTCGGAAAAGCGCGGAAAACTGGACCCGATTCAGCAGTTTCCCATCCGCGTCCAAACTATCGACAATCATTTTCGCGTTGCCGGCCGGATCGTTAATCGTTCCGGCAATTGAGCCGGAACCGGATGCAATTTCGTGAGCGGCTGGCAGTTTCAAAGTTGAAAATCGATTGATCACGTGGACCGCGTCCAGGCCTTTGAACTCGCCGCTGAGATGAAACGGCCTTTTCGTGTCGATCGTCCAGTTCGCTAGTGGAATCAACCCGCTTCCGCTCGCGCGTAAAGCGCCTTGATTCAGTAGTAGATTCTCGAATTGCGCACTCCTTGCCGAAAGCTGCAGCTTGCCGCGCAGTTGGTCCCAACTTTCTCCTTGACTCTTGAAATGGGCCAACGCGATATAGCCATCGATCCTCGGATCGGCCAGCGGTCCTGCAACCGTCCCATCAAAATGGATGCTTCCGTTTGTCTCTAGCGAAATTGGCAGAGATTGATTGGCCGGTCCCAAATCCAGGATGGGGAGTGCCGCCCTGATGTCGCTTAGGTTGGTCGCGTCAAGTGTGACCGACAAGCTCTGTTCGGGCACCCCCGAAACTGTTATGCTGCTGTCTGGCAGCGTCAATTGCGTGGGGCCCAATTCAAAAGCATGTGTTGCTTGCCGGTAGGTAATATCAACATTGCCAGAGATGGGAGCGGCATCGGCAGCCGGGCTCACCGCGGCCTCAGCGTGCGATACAAAGTTGCGAAGCCGGCGCCCCAGTACGCCTTCGATACGAAACCGCCCATCGAGGGTGCCACGCCAGGGCACGATCTGCGAAGTCACATAAGGCACAACCGCCCGGGAATCTAGCCGATGAACCTCCCCTGCTACGATCAAATCCCGGAAATTCTTAAGCGAGGCTCCGCCAACAACACTGCCTCCTAATACTGACCCGCTCAGCCGGCTGACCTCAATGTCGTCCTGGTCGGCATAGACTTCCGACTGAGCGGAAAAGTGCCGCAGCGAAAAGATGCGCGAGCGGTATCCCACATCATGGGCTGATAATTTGCCATGGAACCGGAATGGGGAGGCGGTGTCGTAATGACCGGTTCCCGATACCTCAATTCGGCCTTCGCTCAGCTCTGGAAGCTCCGCAATTTCGCCCACTTCGCCGGCATTGGCCCGAATCGTGAGTTGCATATCCACCGCCGGCTTACTAAAGTTTGCAAGTAGTAAGCTGCCACTTACCACCGATTGCTTTGTTTGTAGATGAAATTGCGCAACTTTTAAGCGGTTTCGTTCAAGACTAGCTTGAAACTCCAAATCTGCCGAAACGGGCAAGGTTTCGTCCGATTCAACATGCAGTTGGTGTGATGATAATTGAACCCGATATCGCATCCCAGCTGGTTCGTAAGTCAAAACCGCATTGAGATCGTCTCCCTGGATCGCCAGCGGAATTTGGCGCAGCTCCGTCTGCATGACGCCTTGACTCACTTCGAAGTGCCCGATTTTCAAGTCGATCAATTGCTCTACAGCCGTCTTCCCGCCGCTCACTTTCGGATTTGGGATATTCGTCGTGCCGTCACGGCGAAACAGAAGATTGATGTGCGGCCGCTCTAACAACACGGAGGAGACATCCACATTGCGTTTCCACAGGGAGACGATTTTTAGCTGGACGCGCAGAGTTGCTGCGCTAAACAACGGAGGCGCGGCCGCGGGTTCGCTTCCATGTAGGACCAACCCGTCAAACTCCAGCGTCAACGTGCGCCAGTCGTACCGGAAGGATCGTAACTCAGCCTGCCCGCCGGTGGCCCGCTCCATCGCGGCAATCGCCCTCAGGCGCAATGTATTCGCCAGCCATGCGCTTCTTAAGAAAAACAGTCCGGCCAGTGTCAAAACCACCGCAGCCGTTAGCATGAACAGCGCACCACCAAGGAAGAAACGTCGCCGGCGGGGCATAAGACCTTTGTTACTCCAGGCTCTTATCGAAGTATCGGATGTCCACTTTTTTCCGCGCTTCCTCCAACCACTCGTTTAAAGCGTAATCTACGCGCTCACTGCTAAGCGCTTTCGCGATCTCGTCCCGAACATCTCTCAACGCTGGGGGCGGAGTGGAATGCGTCGTAGGCCAGTCGTGAACTTCGCGTTGATAGGCAGCCTCAATCTCAGCATTCGAAGCGTCCGCTACAGGCCGGAAGCGATCTTCGATAAACCGCATCGTCGTCAACTGAAGGGCCAAATGGGACTTTAGCGTGTCGGTGGTTAGATTATATTGCTTGAGAGCGGCGGTAAATGCCTGTTCGCCGCCAAATTGGGAAATCAGGCCGGTTAAGAACTTATCCACATCTTCGTTCGTGGGTAATGGATAGCGGCTCATATCCATCTCCTGCTTCACCAGAAGCTGCTGCACCAGCCGGTCTGCAGCGGTTCGCCGGGCCGCCGCGTCTCTAATAATCGGCTGACGGTTCAGGAAATCCGTCACTCGAATTTCCTCGTCTAACTGCAATTCTGTAATGACCTGGCGCCCGACGGTGATGGCCAATTTGTCCAGCAGTTCCGCGTGCAACTGCAGCGCCATGAGTCCGATAAATAGAGACTTCATCAAACGCGCAAAGGCCGCGAGCCCGCGCCACCCCATAAGAGCAGGAACTTCAGCGGACTTAGGCGCGGGTCGCGTGGCCGTCTTGCGCGAGTTCGTCAGCAGCGCAAAGGGCACGGCTGCGTGCCACCAGACGGGGCAGGAACTGGCTATTCCTTCGGATGGCACGCTTGATTCCGTGGCCGTCTTGCGCGAGTTCATCAGAAGGCCTGCCCCAGCGAGAAATGAAACTGGAACGCATTGATCTTTTGCACGGTTGAGATAGCCGTCCCGTTGATTAAATCCTGTTCAGTACCTTTTAGGCCGTAAAATCGTGGCGCGTCGGGGCTGAATGAAAAGTCCAGCCGCACCGGCCCAATGGGGGTCCTGTAACGAATGCCGATGCCGGCTGCCTGCACGGTGTAGTTGAAGTCTTGCAAGTTCTCTTGCCGGAAACGGAAACTGAATTGCGACGCGCTTTGATACACATTCCCAAAGTCTTCGAAAAGAACTCCACCCAGATTGGTCCCGACCAACGGAAATCGCAATTCAACACTATTGGTGAGCAACAAGTTGCCGCCAATCGGAAATCCAGTCAACAAATCTCGTGGCCCCGCTTGAAAATCCGGGAAGGCGCGGATGGATGTCGATCCTCCGGAATAGAATCGTTCAGCAAGCGGGATGGCAGGGCGGCCCCCCGTGCGGTCAATGAGTCCAAATTGCGTACTTCGCGCCAGGACCAGGTCGCGGCGTAACTGGTAGTAAGTTGAGTTTCGAATCAATCCGCGGCCAAAGTGAGTTTGGGACGCAAGAAAGCCCGGGGCGTAGGAAAGATCAACAGTCGTGTAGATGCCGTGGTGGGCGTCGGTCGGATCGTCTCGCTTGTCCTGAATGAATGAGAACTCACCCAGCCCCACCAATTCAGGTTGCGATAACAAGGGCACCAGCAGCGGGTCAATCTTCAAGTTTGACTGTGTCACGCGCCGAAAGACCAATCGGTACTGCAACGTGTAGGCTTTATTGAGCCTCTGTCCTAATTGCGCCGACCCTTCTCGCCGATTCGCGCTAAAGGTTCGTATGTCGTTCGAATCGTCATATAGCCCCGTAAATGTGAGGCTTAAATTTGGTTTGGAAAGGAAGCCGGGAATGAAATACGTGATGGATGCTCGCTGTTCAATCGTAGAAATCGAGGTTTGTACTCCCACCGTCTGTCCCAAGCCCAAAAAGTCCAGTCGGCTGATGCCAAAGGACACCCTCGGGGCAAACCCTGTCGTCCCGGCTGGATTGTCGAGAGTCGTGACGCCACCGCCAATCCTCGCTATCTGCGCTCCAACGCCAAAATTGAATGAATAATGACGCGCCTCATCCAGATCGTAGAGAACGTATTTGGATTCTTCGTCTCCATCCGGGTCCTGCAGGGCGGTGTTAACCCGTGCAAATATTCCCAAATCGTATAGATTGCGCTGACTCTCCGTGTTTTTTGCCAATGATAACGGCTCGCCCGCTTTCAACTTGATCCGGTCATAGACCAAACTCGGGCGTGTGACATCGAGACCCGTAACGATGAGGCCGCGCACATACTTACGCTCTCCGGGGCGAAGCACATAACGCAAATCGACCTGATTGGGCTTACTCGCTGGGTCTACGTAATATTCGAACGCGGCGTTGGGGTATCCGTCGTTATAAAAATAATTGAGTAAGTTATCTCGATCGGCCGCGACATTGGTATCACTGTAAGGTTGTCCCGCAGTCGATGTCAGCATCTCGCGTAGGGCCCGGAGATCGGTAGCGCTGGTGCCTTCAATGTTCAAC
>JBARMQ010000023.1:0-1683 GCA_049802535.1 Bryobacteraceae bacterium
ATATTTTCTCGGTGGTGTCGAAGGCCACCGTCGCCTCGCCTTTAATGTCCACGATCTGGGAAACCTTGACTCCGCTTTCGGCAAGTGCATCCTGGTAACCGTGAAGGCGGTCTTTCAAGTTGGGTTGTTCTGGCATGGTGAACACGACGACATTGCCTTTTCCATTTAGGAGCTTGGCTACCAACTTGCCGCCGAGCAGGCCTGCATTGTAATTATCTGTTCCGACGAAGGTCAGGCGTTTGCTCTGGGGTGCGTCAGAATCGATGGTGATTACCGGGATGCCGGCGCCTAAAGCCGCATTGATGTCCGGCGTTATGATGCCAGCGTCGGCGGCAGAGACAAGGATGCCAGCCGGTTTTTGTGCCATGATTCGTTGAAATTCCGTATGCTCCGCCTTGGGATCGTAGGTGTCCGGTCCATCCATTTCGGCTTTGACTTTCAATTCCATGGCGGCGCGGTTCAGGCCCGCAAATGCGTTCTGCCAATAGGGGACCTTGGTATTAGTCGTGATCAGAACGTACTTTTCCGACGGATCATGCAAAGTGCCGGAGCACCCGGTAAGCGACAAAACGGCAGGAATTAGGGAAATGGCGGTGAAGCATAGGGATGTCTTTCGCATTTAAGAGCCTCGGCGCGGAGTATACCATTTGACGGCCAAAGGTGGAAAGTAGAAGTCTTTTTCCAAGGCAATATGATTCGAAAGCGGAGAGCTAAGCAATGGATTTGACGGTAAGGCAGGAGCCTACCGGGACCGGAACGCTCCGGGTACTCGACCTCAGCAATATTCAAGATCAACACGCCCGGAGCCTATCCGCATTCTTCGAGATGGTAGACGAACACGATCTGCCGCCACCACATCTTCTGGACGGGTTCGTATTCGGCATTATTTTTTATGCAATGCGGCTGGGGCAGGGAATTCGCGTGCACGGAGCGATGAGCCTGGATGCTCTTCGAAACTTGAATGAGTTTCAGGAGGCATGGACACTCTGGAAAGGCGATCGGTACAAGAAGGTAGACATCCTCCCAGATGAGCTCGTCGAGAGCTCCGCAGTAAGTCCAGCGCCTGAGGCGCTCGCAGCATTTTCTGGCGGTATTGACTCCATTTTTACAGTCCTCCGCCATGCTAACGCCAAACTTGGGACAGCCTCATACGCGCTGAAAAGATCTCTGGTGATGGTGCATGGTTTCGACGTACCGTTGAACGACCATTACCAGCTCGACTCCTTGCGGAAACGTGTCCGGCCATTTGTGGACGAAATGAATCTGTCCTTGCGCCTCATTCGGACGAATCTCAAGAAATTGGAGTTGCAGGTTTGGCAGGATAGCTTTACCGCTCAGCTTGCGTGTTGTCTACACAACTATTCGCACGAATGCGGTTATGGACTCATTGGCAGCTCAGAACCATATGACGGGCTTGTCCTTCCGTGGGGTTCCAATCCGGCCACGGATTATCTGCTATCCGGCGCAGCTTTCCGCATCGTGCACGACGGCGCCGGTTATTCGCGCACTCAGAAGGTCGAGGAAATTATCAAGAACTCGACCGCAACGGCGGTGGCAAAGGTCTGCTGGGAAGGAACTGAGACCTACAAGAACTGCGGAGTCTGCGAGAAATGCGTGAGGACGCAGCTGAATTTCCTTGCCGCCGGCGAGCCGATGCCCGCTTGCTTTGATGCGCCGCTGGAC
>JBARMQ010000024.1:0-19974 GCA_049802535.1 Bryobacteraceae bacterium
GATTTTCTTAGCGATCATCTTTATGTCGGCGACGCTGACTCCCAGGGATCTGCCGGGAAGTGTGCCTGACGCTCGTAGATCGCGCGAGTCTTCTAGGAGCCTAGTTTTTTCAAGTCGGCCACGAATCGATTTCGTTGAGAGCATTGGTCCTCACTTTTTAGGGAACTCGCGCAAACGGGCACGGGATCAAGCATGCCACCCGAAGAAATTGCGAGGGCCTCTACTGTCCGGTGGCACGCAGCCGCGCTGGTTTTGCCCTTTCGAGTGAAACTACCGTTTCATACTATGCGGCAGAAGCCAAATTGGGTTTCCGAAAGAATCGTGCTTGGCGGGATTACGGGCGTAGCACCGGAGTTAGCAAACCAAAACTGCCACACCCGCAGCGCAAGCGCGGATCATTCGTCGGGTCCCTAGGACAACGTCGACGAAAGACGAATAGAAGTACCCACGCGACTTGCGATGAGGAAAAGACCCAAACCCGCGAGTCCGTAAGCGCTTGGTTCAGGCACCGAGGTCGGCGGGTCGACCCACCACACCGCGAAATCCAACGTATCGCTCGAATCTTGAATGATGGTGCTTACGTTACTCGAGATGGTGAAATCGGTCAGGCCCGGCACGTTAATGTATTCGGTCGTTGGACCCACCGAGTACTGGCCGCTGATCGGTACGTAAACGCCATCGCTGAGTCCGGACATTTGGAGTGACGGCGCGCAACCGCCGCATTCATCGCTCTGGCCCAAGCTGGAAATGTAGACGTCGTATGTCCCGCTGACTTCCGGCAGATCGATCGTTATCGATACGCCGACGTCCGGACCGGCCCCATTCGCGTCCGGGTGAAGGTATTGGTCGTAACCGGTCAACCCCAGCGACGTCTGGATCTGGCCCGAAACCGCACCGGCAGTTTCTATGATGTTGGTTGCTGCGTAAGCCCACGGATCGCCGTATTGATCCGTGATTTGGTTAGTGCACTGCGTGGTTGCGCACGCGCCGGAAACGGATATCGAGTCGGCAGAGGCAATTGAAACGAGCGCGAGGAGCAACCACGTGAGCCTCATAGGGCCAATCATATTTCAAATGCACGCTATAAATCTGCACTTACAGATGTCTCGGGCGTACTATCCGGCCTGGGTAATAAGTTCATTACGAGGCAACTGCCGACGCGGCTTTCAGCCAATGAATATCTTTCAGCTGAAAAGCAACGCGCCGATGGGCTCCATCGAAAGGTTCCGACCGAAGAAAACGCGAGGCCGCAACCTCGATTCGCAAAGGATCATCATTCGAATCGCGTGGCGCAGGGACGCACAACTCAAAGTCGCCGGTAGGCACCGCATATTGCCCTAACATCTGTCCATTCGCGCGGATTGTGAGCCGCTGGGCCGCTAGCTTTTTCGCCCAGGGAGGAATGTGGCCCGAGATCACAAACGACCCTTCCCCGCCCCGCAACATCAGCTGAACTTGATCGGCCGCCCATCCGTCGGGATAAAGGCCCTGCGCGTGGCGGCTAGTGTGCCCGATGATCGCTCCGGCAGTCAGTTGAAGGGCGACTTGCGCGGCGCGCGAGACCAGCCGAAGACCTTTCGGCGTACGTTGTTCGAGCCAAGATTGCCAGAGCCGCCAGTAGGTCTCGCCGCCATAAACGATCGATCCGGGTGGCAGGCGCATGCCAGTGTGTTTCCGCAAAAGTCTGTGCAGTTCGCGAGCACGTACCAGGCCACCCGATGAAGATTTGGTCTCGTTATATACGCGAATGCATCCAAGGTATTCGGGAATATAGCAGACTGGAAACTTCATTCCGATGCGAATGAAGATGTCCCAATCCATTCCGTAGTGAAGCGATTCGTCCAGGTATCCGACTTGATTGAGAGCCGCACGATCGAAAAACGTTGCTTGTTGGAGAATGTAATCGCACAGATGTACCAGCCGCCATAAATCAAACGGTTGCGAATGAGGAAAGCGACCTTCCCTATTTCCGTCACGATCCATGATGTAGCCTTCGCCGTAGACCATGCCGCAATTCGGATTGGCATGAAATGCGCGAACTGCGGTGGAGATCGCACCGGGCAAGAACAAGTCATCGGAGTTGATCCACGCCAGAATTTCTCCTCGACCCTTTCGGAACCCTTCATTGATTGCCTGGGACTGCCCGTTATCGCGCTTGGAAATGAAAGTCAATCGACTCCCGTAGTCCTTGACGACGGAAGCGGTTTCGTCGGTAGATCCGCCGTCCATGACGATGTATTCCACCGCCGGATAATCCTGCGAGAGCACGCTCTCTATGGTTGCGCGGATGAAATGGCCTTGGTTATAGGAGGGCGTGACTATGGTCACCTTTGGATCAGAAGTCATCGCATTGCTCAAGCTTTACGCGGCAAAATCGAGTTCGGACTTTCTGCCCTTGCTGCCGTCCCTTCTTCGTCATAGCCAAGATGGGTCATCACGTCTCCGTGAAGACGCCAGAATAATGCCTGTAAGTAAGAAGGCATCTCGGTTCGCCATGCTCCCGCTCTTCCTGTTCGGAAAAACCATGGCGCCACATGGTGCAAGCTTTCGAAGGCCGGTAGAGAAGCGTCGGTGTGAAGAACTGGGACCTCGCCCAATTCAATCAAGGCTTGCCTGATTTCCTTTTCTGGGTCCGCAATTAAGTCTTCGAAGTGGAGCAGTCCCGTAGGCGCGCTCCGTTGCGTCCACGCACGGACATTCGACGCCCAGCCTCCAAAACGCTCTTCCCCGACGATCAGATCTTGCAACGTCTGAAGAAAAAGTTTGCGTTCACAAGCCGCTGATGCGTTGTGCTCCTCGTGAAGAATATAGTGGGCATAGGATACAAGTGTGTCGCGCCCATCGCGGACGAGATAAATTGCCGCCGAGGGATCTGCGCCGGGCAATTCGTGGGTCTTTACAAAGAAGCGTTCGAGCGACACCGCCATTTCGGCCGCGGTCATTTCGGGAGGCCGTTTCCCGATAATGGGCGTCAATTCAGGAGGCGGTCGCCCTATAACCTGGTCGAATGGGTGCTCCGAATAGATCGTTCGCGATCGAATTCCAAAGAAACAGAGGAGGGCAATGCGAGCGAATGTATTTCCAGAGCGCGGATAGGATGCAAGCCAGGTAATCATTCCGCCAGTATTCTAAGATTAACGTTCCCGGCCGCCGATAACTCGCGCGATTTTTTCAGATATCGGCCTCCCCTAGTCGTTACCCAGGCTACAATAGCGCCATGCGTTTAGATAGCCCGCTGGTGAGTATTGTCACACCAACTCTGAACGCAGGAAGATACCTTCGAGAATCGATTGCAAGTGTTCTTGAACAGGACTATCCCAATATTGAGTATCTGGTGGTGGACAGCCACTCGACCGACGACACCACAGACATTCTCAAAGAGTATGCAGGGCGCATACGAGTTATTCAGGCGGAACGACGTGGGGCTGCTTCGGCGATACACACGGGCTTATCGGAGGCGCACGGCAGTATAGTCGCGTGGCTCAGCGCGGATGACAAATACCTGCCAGGCGCCGTAAGCAACGCGGTAGCCGTTCTTCAGCGAAACTCAGAGACTGATGTCGTGTATGGTGACGCGAATTGGATCGATGAGAGCGGGGGCATCATTCGCCGGTATCCGACCATCTCTTTTGACCCCCGAGCCTTGGCGCACGACTGCTTTATCAGCCAACCGGCAACCTTTTTTCGCGCCGAGGCATATCGGGCGTGTGCGCTTGACCAGTCGCTTCTGGTTTCTTTCGATTACGATTTGTGGATCCGGCTGTCGGCGCTCGGCCGGCGATTCACGTATGTCCCTCAACAGCTAGCCTGCTCGCGAATGCATCGCGAATGTCTTACTCTGGCCTATCGCCAACAGGTCTTTGAGGTCACGATGGGCCTATTAAAACGGCACCATGGGTATATCCCAATTCCTTGGATTCTCAGTTATCTTTCGTACCGGCATGATGGCCGCGATCAATTCTTCGAACCTTTGCGCTTTTCGCCATGGGTTCTCAGCGAGACCATTCTCTTTGGCGTTCTCTGGAATCGCGCCCGACCGCTACAAGCGATCCGCGATTCGACCGCAATGGTCGCCGATGGGGTGCGGCGGCGACTTGCCGGTTTTGCACGCAACCTCGGAATCGGGCGTTCATCCACACCGGCGCTATTCAGCGAGCGGTCTGAACCGGCATGTCGAGATTCTGACGCTTTGAATCCGAGTATCAAGATTGCACAGTGATGTTCTGGAAACGACATGGGGCGGCGCCACGGCTTCGTAAGGTCGTGATTGTCAATACTGCTGACCAAGGCGGTGGAGCAGAGCGTGTGTCTATGAGAGTTCTTGACGGATTTCTAGAACTCGGCCTGGACGCTTGGCTCTTGGTGGGTAACAAAACCGGAAATCATCCAAGGGTGGTTTCGTTTTACACAAGTCCGTTTTTCGATTACCGCCCTTATATGGATACGCATTTAACGAAGGAGATCGAGCAACGGCGGGATGTTGACCAAGCTCTGGGGCTTGAGGACTTCAACCATCCTTATTCGCATCAGATCAGCAAGATGACCGGGTCGCCGCCGGATCTGGTGCTTTGTCACAATCTCCACGGCGGCTATTTCGACCTTCGCGTCCTCTCCGGTCTTAGCGACCGGATACCGGTTGCCCTGAGACTGTTCGATACCTGGCTCCAAGCGGGTCATTGCGCCTACTCCTTAGGCTGCAGTCGCTGGCAAACTGGATGCGGCGAATGTCCTGACCTGACCATTCCCCCCGCGATTTCCCGGGACGCCTCGCGGATCAACTTGCAGCGCAAGCAGTGGATCTTCCAGAAATCGCGCCTGTTTGCTTCGGCCGAAAGTCAGTGGATGGTGGATCGCGCCAAGCAATCGGTGCTCGCGACAGCGGTGATCGATTGGAAGCACATTCCCGGCGGAGTGGATCTGGAAATTTTCTTTCCCGGCCCGCGCGAAGAAGCCCGGCTGAAATTGGACATCGACCTTGACGCCAAGGTGCTACTCTATGTCGCCAACGAGGGCTCCGCAAATCCGTACAAGGATTTCGGTACGGTGCGATTAGCCGTGGATGAGCTTCGTCACCGGCAATCGACGCATAAGATCATTTTGTTGGTTGTGGGATCGAAGGCTCCGGACGAAAATATCGGACCCGACATTCTGATTCGGCATGCTGGGCCGATTGCGTCCCAACCTCGTCTCGCGGCCTTCTACCGGGCGGCTGACATCATGGTCCATTCGGCACACGAGGAGACTTTCGGCAATGTGGCAGCCGAGGCGTTGGCCTGCGGAACGCCTGTCATTACAGCATCGGGCGGCGGCGTTGTTGAGCTGATCGATCATGGCTGCAACGGCCTGATCGTCCCGCCCCGCCAGCCGGTCCTATTGGCGGAAGCCATTTCGCAGCTCCTCGACGAGCCGGCACTCTGCGCCAGAATGGGCGCCGCGGCTGCGGCTGCGGCGCGCCGCCATCTCGACAACCGCGTTATGATCCGAAACCTGGAATCCTGGTGCACCGAAGTCCATTCGGCTTGGCACGCCCAGGCAGCGAGCTGAAAGCGCGCAAAGGAACGAATGCATTTCCGGATCGTCGCCGCTTCCAGATTTTTGGCCTTTGCGCGGCCGGGAAACTGGTTTGTTTCGAAGATCCCGCCGCTGCTTGCCGTTGCCTATCTCTATATCCTTCGATCCGGTATTGCGCCCCACAATGCTGCTCGATTGCTTGCCGCCAGCATGTTTTCGATCTTTTGTGTTGCGATCTACGGCCACGTCTTGAACGACATTTTCGACCTCGAGCCCGACCGGCTTGCCAACAAAGTCAACCAGCTGGCCGCCATGCGGCCGGTTTGCCGCATCCTGCTTGCGGGGGCGTTCCTGATCGCCGGTTTTCTGCCGGCGCGGATCACGCATTATTCCGTGGCCGCGTTCTCGCTGCTGGCGCTCAATTACCTGTGGCCCACACTCTATTCCCTGCCCTTTCCCCGCCTGAAGGAAAAGGGTCTGTTCGGGGTGGCCTGCGACGTTCTGGGCTCGCATATTACCCCAACCTTGTTTGTTTTGGCCGTGTTCGCGACATCGGCGCCGGCCAGATCGTCGACTGGCCTGACCGGACTCGCCCTGGTGACCACTCTGTGGGCCGGGGTCCTCGGCATCAAAGGAATCCTCCATCATCAGATCGCGGATCGGGACAACGACATCGAGTCTGGAATCGTTACGTTCGTGACCCAAACCAGCTTAGAGGTGCTGCAACGATTCCTGATCGGCTTCAATCTTCTGGTAGAGCTTCCGGTCGGTGCTCTGTTCACCGCTCTGGTGTCCTCCTGGTGCCCGCTGGCGATGGTGGCTTTCGTCATCTATACCGGGTCGGAGGCCCTAAAATATAAGCTCGGCTTCAAGTTTGCCCTGACCGCCAATCCGGCAACGATTCGCGCCATCGTGCCGTTTACCAACGAGATGTTCTACCTCCTTTGGATGCCGGCAGCCGCGGCAACTCAGATTGGTCTCGATAACCCCGCGTTTATCTGGCTCCCCATCCTACACGTCATCGTTTTCCATAAGCCTGTGGTTGAGCAGGCTCGCGATTGGCTCGCGATCATCAAAAATGCCACCCTGGTATGTCGTGGACACTTCGCCAGACAGGTGCACTGAGATCGACCACGTCTCAAAGTGAGAGCAAGATTCCCAGCATGAAGACGCAAGATATCGTACGACTCTATGATGATGCCTACGCCGCGAAATATGAGCAGGAGTTCCTCCTGGACCCGTTGGCACGTTCTGATACCGAGGCCGAGCTACGTCTTCTCAAGCAATTCCTGGCCCCCGGCGTGAATTGGCTCGACGTGGCGTGCGGCACTGGCTTCTTCTTGCGACATTTCCCCAACGTCGATCGGGCAGGTATCGACCTTTCGCCGGCCATGCTTCGGTTGGCGCGGCAAGGAAATCCGGCCGCACCCTTACGCGAACAGGATTTCCGTGACCCCATACCGGAATGGAATAACCTCTGGGGGTTGGTCTCCTGCATGTGGTACGCGTATGGTTTTACGGACACCATCGGCGATCTTGGCAAACTCGTCGCCAATCTTTGGTCGTGGACGTCGATGACCGGAACGTGCTTTGTACCGCTTGCCGACCCGAGGCTAATTACCGGAGTAAACCTTCCCTATCAGGCGCCCACACACAACGCAGGAAGGGTGATGATTACGGGCATCCTGTGGAGCTACATCGAGGATAGTATCGGCGCGGCCCATACCCACCTGCTGGCGCCGAATATCGAGTTCATGGTCGAACTCTTCGGACAGTATTTCGAACACGTCGAAATCGTTCGCTATCCACCGGCGGTTGCCGGCTGGCAGGGGCGCCCCGCCCTCGTCGCCTCACGTAAGAAGCGCACTGCTGACAACTCCCCGGTGGCGCGCGGCTGATTCTTCCCTAACTCGGCAGACGAACGGCGGCCGGTGGCGCGGAAGCTTACTCTTGATAGTGTGAGCAAACATCACTGTCTGACTTCGATCGCCATAGCCTTCCTTTGCGTGGCATTTCCATCTTTTTCGCAAGAAGCGAATGATGCGCGCATGAACCAAATCGAGGTGCTCGGCAGCCACAACAGCTACCACACCGGCATCGATCCCGCTCTCTTCGCTTACCTCAAACAGAAGTACGGGGAGCGCATGAATGGTCTCGAATACTCGCACCTGCCGATTCAACAGCAGCTGGACATGGGCCTGCGTGCGCTAGAAATCGACGTTGTCTATGACCCAGAGGGCGGCCTCTATGCTCATCCAGCCGGCATGCAAATGGAAAAGCAGAATCATCTCGCAGGGGCGCCCTATGATCCGCAAGGGCTAATGAACAAACCAGGTTTCAAAGTTATTCACGTTCCGGACATCGACTTCCGGTCGAACGTTTACACGTTTCAGCAGGAATTGGCTCTGCTCAAAGCCTGGTCCGATTCGCATCCCGGCCACTTGCCAATTCCGATCACAATGAACGCCAAGGACGATGGTTTGAAGCAGCCTGGGTTTGTCACTCCGCTTAAGTTCGATAAGGCCGCATTCGACGCTTGGGATGCGGAGATTCTGGAAGGCCTGGGCCGCGACAAGCTCATTACTCCAGACGACGTTCGCGGCATCTATCCGTCGTTAGAAGCCGCGGTGCTGGCTCACGCGTGGCCGAAGCTCTCCCAGGCGCGCGGTAAGTTCTTTTTCATACTCGATGAGACAGGCGAGAAGTTGGACACCTATGTCGCAGGCCACCCCTCGCTCAAAGGACGCATGATGTTCACCAATTCCACGGAAGGTCATCCGGAAGCGGCGTTCCGGATCGTCAATGATCCTGTGAAAGACTGGGCATACATTCAATATCTCGTCCGCTCCGGCTATTTCGTCAGGACGCGCGCGGATGCCGATACGGTGGAAGCGCGCAAAGGCGATTACAGCCGCTGGCGCGACGCGCTGATTAGCGGAGCGCAGGTCATCAGTACCGATTACTACGTGCCCGACCGGCGGCTTCGTACGGGCTATTTCGTCAAGCTGCCTGGCGGAGGAGCAGGGCGATGGAACACTCTTCTGCTCCCAGCGGAACGGCCGCTACCGCCGCTCGAATAGCATATACCGAGCAATTACGCTGAAACGCCGTACTCCGGGTCATAGCAGGAATTCTGAAGTACCAACACTCCGCTTGAAGCGACGTGTTTCGACTGACCGTTGGTCAGGCCTTTTATTGCGCGGCAGCGGCGGCTGCCGTGTAGCTGGAGGCGATTGCCGCTGTGTCGCTCATCAACAGGTGTCGCGTGATCTTACCGCCCTCAATGTGGAAGGCAAGCACGACTGGCGTGTCGATGGACTTCCCCGTTGACTTAACTTGACCCGTATAGCGTCCTATTGCCACGACCGCATTATCTTGGGCAACGAATTGGTCAATGCTGAGATTCACATTTTTCTGGGTCGTGATAAGTGAATCGAAGAACGTCTGCATTTCTGACCGTCCCCTCTTCCTACCGGCGTAGGGGATGACGTCTGGCCCGGGAAAGTAAAGCTCGGAATCATTGCTGGAAAAGTCGAGAATCGCCTGAACGTCACCGCGTCCGAACGCCTCAAACGCCTTCTTAACAAGAGCCACGTTCTGTTGTTCGTTCATAACTTACCTCCGGGTGTCGATCGTATCATTTTCTGAGTCCATCCTGCCTTGGATTGAGAGAGGATTTTCTTGTGGTCCGGGTGAGCCGACACAGTTTTCATCAGTTTGTTGTTTGGAAAGAATGAGTTGCGGGGAAATTACCGATTGGATTGTATTTCGTCAGCAGGAGAGTGCTCTTGCGAAACTTAGCCTAAATGGCCCGAAGGCTTGCCATTGGAGCCGCCAGAAACGCCACCCGCTCTGAAGCATGGCTGCCGGTCGAGCCAGTTGCTGCTGTCGCACGAAGATCCTCAAGAGTGGATGTTAGAGCGGTACGTGGAAGAGTATCAGCCGCAGTCTTAAGCGAACGCAGACTAACTTTCACCAGACGCAAGCGAAGCTGCCGGAGGATCCGACGACGTGGACGGCGGAGCATCATCACCAGATTGCGGTGTTTTTGCGGTATCAGACGACGGCGGAACGAAGCCATCAACGGGCGCTCTCGAAGTTGCAGAGCTATCAGCGGATGCAGTGGCAACGCGAGCAGTGGCGGCGCGGACGCAGGAGCCGCTGCGCGGCGATAGCCCGGTAAGACCAGCGAAAGAGCCGGCGGTGAAGGAAGCGGCGAAGCCGGTGGCCGTAAAGCCGGAGTTCATTGAGCAATGGGTGGAGACCCGCAATGTAAAGAACCCGATTGTCGCGGAATTTACGCCGACCAATGACGAATTGGCCATCGAAATCGAGCAGAAGAAGGTGATGCCCACGTTGCTGTATCGCCGGTTGAATTTTCCCGATGGCGTCCCGAGTAAACATCAGTGGACACGGCCACGCAAGGGGACGGCGGCGCATGGCGGGATGGCGGCGCAGCGCATGACGATCGAGATCGAATGTTTTTTCAGCATTCTCACCCGGCAGGAAGAAACGACGAAACTCCAATACTAAAAAGGATTAACTGGACGACGATGTACTAGTCGGTATCCTTCCGGGTGAATTCTCCGCCCTTCCGAACGGCTATCAAAGTGACGTGATGCGAGCTGAAAGCTATGCAATGGATCTGCGCTGGGGCGCGACCGATCGCGAATAATCGGGCTACTTGAGAACGAGCAGCTTCTGAGTTTTGGTAATGACTGAAATTACTAGTATATGTTGAAATATATGAAGGCCAGGAAAAACGGACCGGACATGACTACGGTCCTGAAGTGGGTTGAACGTGTAGCGGATTTTTGGTCGGAACAGAGTGGACTGCCTCCAATCACCGGCCGGGTCGTCGGCTGGTTGATGATTTCGGAGCCCGCCGAACAGTGCGCTGAAGAAATCGCCGCAGCCATTGGGGCTAGCCGGGCTTCGCTGACGACTAGTATGCGACTTCTAATTGCTTCAGGACTCGTGCGATCCCTCAGGCGCCCCGGTGGGCGCACTGCCTACTACCGAATCGATGACGATGCTTGGGAGAAGGTGCTGCGTCGGCGTATCGCTGGTATGGCGTCTTTTCGTGAGATCACGCAGCAGGGTCTCGCTATGCTGGGAGTTGACACTCCCCGCGCTGCTCGAATCAGGTCCGCGGATGAGGTTTATGAGTGGGCGGAGAAAATGTTTGCGTCCGCGCCACCCGCTCCGTCGACGAATCGAAAGGGCCGGACTGTCCTCCTCTCGGAAAGGACGCTCTCATGAGTTCGGCGATCCTGAAGATCCTTTTGACGTTGTACATCGTGTACGCACTGCTGAAGTTCTTTGAGTTCTTCTTCAGGAATGACGAGACCAAGAGGAAGGGGCTGCGTGCGGTGTACTCGGGAGGTGGTCGCGTGATCAGAGTTTTCGACAACGTCCTGCTCGCCCTAATGGCAGGCTTCGTGGCGCTTCTCTTTGTGGCGGGGATTGAATACCTCAGTTTCACCACTGGCCTTCTGGTGGGTATGACGATCATTCAGGTGTACTTCCACCGCTTTTCGGATCCGTTACCTCCGGAAAAGTCGCCTGATCCTCCCTTTACCGCGCTCAAGATGATGTCGTACTCCATACAAGCTAATCCTGGAAAGGCCTGGAGGGAACTCATCTTTATGACGGTACTCTTCATTTGGGCTCTGTACATGCTCGCCACACGGGGCTTCGGCCTTCTGCGATGATCCCTTACTTGATGCGACGAGCGCTATCTCTTCGTCGGTCCATCGATCTGGCCTCGATGCACGGGAGAGTCTTTTCCGTTTGAGCAACTCAAAGCTGAGATGCCGCTGCTTTATATTTCACTGGGAAGCATCTTTACAAGTCAGCCCTTGTTCTTCAAAACGTGTTTCGAAGCGTTTGCCGATACGCGCTGGCAAGTCGTCCTCTCACACGGCCGGTCCATTGACCGCAGCGTGTTTGCTTCGGTCCCGGACAACTTCGTGCTGGCTCCGTATGTGCCCCAGCTCGACGTCCTAGAGCGGGCAAATCTGTTCGTGACACATGCCGGGGTAAATAGCGCAATGGAAAGCCTTTATTACGGGGTACCAATGGTGGCGATCCCGCAAGCGACGGTGGATCAAGCAATTACGGCACGTCTCGTAGCGGAAATGAGGCTTGGCGTCGCTCTTTCGAAAGCGGAGGCAACAATCGAAAGATTGCGTGAAGCTGTCGAGCATGTTGCCACCAATGAGGCCATCGGTCAAAGCGTCAGGTACATGCAACGTCTCACACGCGAAGCGGGTGGATACCGGCGTGCCGCAATGGCGATCTTGCAGTTTGTGCAAACTGGCGCAGGACAAAGAAGGGACGTATGAGCAACCGGGAGGATAACCGGCAGAGCGCTGTCAGCGTTCGTAAATCCGTCGTGGCGTGTCTTGGGTCTAGCAGCACAGCGGGCAAAGGCCAAGCATTCAATTGGATCAATGAACTGCAACACAGACCCGGCTCGAAACGCTTCTTGTTTCGTAACTTCGGCACCGGTGGCGATCTTGCTTATAACGCTCTGCAGCGCCTTCCAAACGTCATTGCATCCCGTCCGGGAAAGATTGTCGTGCTCATTGGCGCAAATGATGCGCTGGCGTTGGCTTCCACTAAGGCCAGAATGTTTTTTCGAATCGCGAAGCGGCTCCCGCGCGACTCCTCACCCGAGTGGTTCTGTGAAAACCTTCGGGAAATTGTTCGTCGGGTGAAGGCGGAAAGCTCGGCCGCAATTGCGCTCTGTTCGTTGCCTCCGATCGGAGAAGATCCGGCATCGGCAAACCTCTTCCAGCGGGAACTCAATCAGCGCGTCGAGGAGTTCAGCGACGACATCAGAAGAATTGCGCAAGAAGAAGGCGCTCACTATATTGCGTTGCATGAAGCGATACTCGCGGAAATTTTGAAATCGCCAGGTCGCGCTCTCACGGAGTTTCGGTTTCTTCCGTTTTATCGAGATGCTTTCCGCACTATGGTACTGCGCAAGAGTCCTGATGAAATCGCCCGGATCAATGGCTGGAAGTTTCACACGGACGGGGTCCATCTGAATAGCCGGAGCGGATTGATCGTCGCTGCTCTTGTCCAGAAATTCATTGAAGCATACGATTGACCGCAACCAAACGACCGCGACAACTCTCATCTCGTTAACTGCCGGGATTATGCGCCACTCGGTGAATCGTGCTTTCCGCGGTCCTCGCGCCGGTGAGTATACCGGTCTACCTTCCGTCGCTCAGGAGATTGCCGACTAGCACAATCGTATCGATTTGGTCTCGTGTCAGCCGTGACAGGAAATGCCGTTTTACTGACTCCGCGCGCACGGGTAGCGCCTCCGTCAGTTTCTGATGGCCCAGTTTCGTCAGCCCGATGACCACAGCACCGTCGGCGCTTTCGCGCTTGATGAGTTCTCGATCCTCCATGCGCGTTAGCTGGTGAGAGAGACGGCTCTTTTCCCATTTCATCACCTTGGCGAGTGCCTGTTGGCGCATTTCGCCCTTGCCGAATCCCACGAGCCGGGAGAGGACGCCGAACTCAGGCCCGGAAAGCCCGGTTGCCTCCAAAATGTCTCGCCCTACTCGCCCCCGAACCTCTTCGCCCATGTCCTGAAACACGCGCCAAATATGGAGTTCTTGCGGGGTCAGCGATCTAGCGGCCATGTAGATCTTAGATTATAAAAGCCGCTGGTTGACATGACAACCATAACTGATAAGCCAGTTGACGTGTCACCACCTGAGGTCTTTGCGAGAAAGTTCTTCCCTGGTCGCAATGTGATCGGCCAGCACTTTCAATTTGAAGACGCGCCTCCGATCGATGTTCAAATCATTGGGTCGCCAAAAAACACTCGGTATTCGTCCCTGAAGCTCGAGATTCCGCCACTGGCTTTTATCGCCTGGTCCCAACGTGGAGCGGTTATTGGGGTGGTGCAGCGCGAAGTGCTCGCGCTTACGTCGGTCGGTGTAGCCCTCGGGCTAGGTATGGCCTGGGGAATGACGCGGATCGTAGCATCCTTCTTATTTGGCATCCGTCCCGACGATCTTGTTGCCTTTAGCTTTTCAGCAGCGACGCTCGTGCTCTGCGCGCTCGCGGCTGGTTATAGTCCCGCCTGGCACGCCTCGCGCATCGAACCCAATGCGAGCGCTTCGAAATGAGTAGCGTGGCCGCTTCTGCGCGAAGGTTCATACCGAGATGCCGGCATCACATCGCCGACCTCATCATGACGCGGCTCGGCATTACACTCGGTCTGTGGATGAAAGAACGGATGATGGTGGATCTGTCGATACGTGGCTTGCCGTGTATGGAACGTTGGCGCCCGGCAGAATCAATCATCATCAAATTTCGGCACTCGCGGGAAAGTGGCAGCGCGGGTCGGTGAGGGGCGAACTGTTCTCTTCGGGATGGGGAGCTGCACTTGGCTTTCCTGGACTTATTTTGGACCCGCTCGGTCCTGTGGTAGACGTGGACCTTTTCGAGTCAGCAGAGCTTCCAAGGCACTGGGCTCGGCTTGACGAGTTCGAAGGTGGTGGCTACCAGCGTGTGGTGACAACGGTGTGGACCGAGGCAGGCGAACGGAGTGCCTGGATTTACGTTCTTGCTCAGGAGCCGTAGGGGATCGCAGGTTCGCAAGACCCACGCTGCTCTTCAGATCGTCAGAGGCTAAATTCAAAGAGACGCAAACTGCACGACACTTTCGTCGAAGTATCGGCTCGGATGGCCGCCGTGATAGTTTTTTATGGCGTTTATGCCTTTACCCTGCGCGGCAAGTTTGAATGAGGCTTGATCGGACAAGCTGACATTAGAAAGCTCAAGCGCCTTCTTAGCGCGGTGGATTGCATAGAGGCTGAATGGGTCCACGTACCTCACGTCTTCCCACGGCGGTGCGCATTTTGTCAGTTCGCGGAAGAATTGGACCTTCCCTTTTAAGAAATCCCAACGACGGAAGATTTCACGGATTTCGGTAGAACAAACTGGCACCTTTCCTTCGGACGCGCCGTCTTTGATGCGAGCCGAATCTGGTATCTGACCACCTTCTTTCACGAACGCGACCATATCCATACCCAGATCGTCCAGAAGATAAGCGATCTTCTTTCCCTGCCGGATTGAATCGTAGATGAGGAACTTGCATGCTCGCCTAACCGTAAAGTCTTTGAGCTTCTGGAGAGGTGTTTGAACATTTCCATGGGTAGAGATCGATCGTGCCTTTTCGCGGGGTCCGTCGAAAAAGGTTGGATCTGAAGCCATACCCTGGACCAAATCGTCCAATTTGAAGGGAGACGTGTCGAATGCTCTGCGGAAATCTGCGCGCTCAGGAACTTCGGAGTCTGTCAGGTATCTCTTTTCGAGAGTATGGGTTGCCTTTTTCTTATCCTTGTCAACCCCGGTAAGCTGTTTGTTTTTCTGCTCGGCATATCCTTCAATGGCTTTCAACCAATAGTTCGACACTAGCTCTATGCTCGTTTTGTCGAGGCTCTTATCTTCTCGAATGTCATTCACATATTTCTGAAATTCAGCTGCTGACATGGCGATCACGGCCTCGGTCCATCTTGGCCAAGTTCTGGCCAGCTCAGCCGCGTAGCTCAAGAAGGCGACCAGCATCTGGGGAGAGTTTGTCCCGTAAATCATGCATTGATTCTTTTCCATAAAATCAACGACATAATCTTCGGGCCCGCTGCGGCCGCCCTCGAGCCAAGTCTTAAACTGCGCAGCCATTCCAAAGTGAAATCCATCGCTTTATCCTCCGAAACGTTTAAATTAAGAGCGAGTTTATGAACAACTCGCCAATCTACTTGGCAATTTAGCTTCCATTTAGATCACTTCGTATATTGGAATTGCGACAGAGCGGCAAGTCACTATGCCGGCCAAATGGACTAGGAACAAAGCATTATATTTAGAAGTGGTGCGACAAGGGTCGGCGGCAAAGTATTCGCTGTGCCCTGGTGGCGACCGCGAAGGCGCTGCTGCCTACGGATCCGCCTAATCGGTGCTGACTTCTTACTATCAGGGACAATATTCAAGTACCGAGGCTACTTTGTTGCCTTGGGTGTAGGCGCCGTTGATCCATAGTTCCGGCGACGGCAGTCGTTTGTCAAATTCGTCGGGAGCATCTAAGAACGCGCTGAATAGATTCGAATAAAGGCCTTGGCGGCTGGACACTCTTTGTTTTCGAGCGCGAAGGAATTCAAAACGAAACGGAGAGAGCGTCTCAGCTTTGCGCAAGAATGCGCCGGAGAAGAATTCATGCGAGTCCGCAACGGCCGCCACAATGAGCGACCGCCAACTCATCTTCAACAATTCCTTGAACGCCGGTGTTCCAAGTGGCAACTCGTCCATGAGCCGGCCAACTCTATTGCTGAAATTCATCAGTTGAATGGTTAGTCCGTCGAGCCGTTTGCCTGCAACAGCAGCCCGCGAGAACAAGGTCATCGAATCTCGCCGCATGTCCTCTTGAACGTCTTGCAGATCATCTCCCAGCTGCAGAAGCACGCCCCATTCGAACGCGAATTGGCTTTGTTGCGGCGTTAGCGATCCATAGGCCAGACAGGCGTCGGCTAATACCGAACAGCCACCTTTGCAGCAACTGACTCGCAAACACTCAGCATCCTCAAAAGCATCGCGGCGATGGACTTGATGGACACTTTGTTCTTGCGCGCGATGGATCGCAAGCAGGCACTCGTAGACATTTGGAAATGCGGCGCGGGCATATTGGGTTTCTACGAGAGCGATCAAGGCACTGACGCAATGCTCGCGACGATTATCAGGCGGCAGGCTCTCGCCAAGTAACTGGCGGCGGAAGCGACCGCTAAAGTCCAGCTTGGCCTTAGCAGAAATTTCTTCGTCGTCTAGAAGGTTATCGCTGTATGGGTACAGCAAGCTGTAGCCCAATATGGATGGCGTCAGCGTTATCGGCAGACCAAGCAAAGGTTGCATTCCGCAAGCCGTCCAAGCATTGCGCGATGCTTGAACAATCCCGTCCATACTCAAGCCGGGGTCGAATTGCCGCGCCCACCGGGCGAGTGCGGTGCCCACGGGCAGAAAATCATGCGTCAGGAGCCTGGTGGCGTCGTCATCCAAGCCGAGAGCTTTGCTCGAAAAGCGTGCGAATGACGCGACGATTCTGTGCTGGACATCCGTCCGCTTACGCTTACTGAGCCGAACGGAGCGGAGGTCCTCCTCGACCGAAGTAAGCGCTTCATCATAGGCCTGCTCATTATTGGACTGCTCGTCCGCGGTATACGTTCGCGCAGTGGGCGCCGAGATACCGGCGCTGTCGTGCCACGCCTGTGCGGTATGCGCGGCTTGTCTTTCGACCCAGGGCCAGTCGTACGTTTCCATTCGTACAACTATACGGGAAATCGCCAAATTTTGTTCGCTTCAGAATATGGCGAAGGCCTACTGCTCCCGCAGGCTTTCGACGGGATCGAGTTGCGCGGCACGATATGCAGGGATGCTGCTAGCCGCGAGACTCACTAGCAGCAAGACACCTGTTGTCACGGCGAACGTCAATGGATCCGATGGTTGAATGCCATACAGCATGCCGGAAAGCAGCCGCGTAATCATCAACGAGACCAAGAGCCCAGCCGCCAAACCGACGACCGACAGCGCGAGGCCACGCCGGACAATCATGCCCAATACGTCTGCCCGTTTGGCGCCCAAGGCCATGCGCAATCCGATCTCGAGGGTGCGCTGCACAACGACATAAGAAAGCAGGCCGTACAAGCCGATGGCGGAAAGCAGTAGCGCAATCGCTGCAAAACAGGTCAGCAAGAGGGTTTGGAAGCGAGGCCGCGCCGCTGATTGCCAAACGTAATCTTCGAGCGGCGAGACGCGGTATACAGGCACAGTGCGATCCATTGCGTAAACGGCTGCGCGTAAGGCTCCTTGGATGATCGCCGGGTCAGCGTTTGTTCGCACGATAAGGTAGGGATTGGTAATCACCGCCTGTGAATAGGGCAGGTAATACGCAGGCGTAGCGGTCTTGGTCAGACCTTGCTCCCGAACATCGGCGATCATTCCAACGATCTCGCGCATGGCGTGGTCGACGACACCGTCACCTAACTCTGCGCGAATGTGCTTGCCGAGCGGGTTCTCGTGTGGGAAATATTTGCGCGCAAGCGCCTGATTGATCATCGCGACGGGAGGGGACTTGGTGGTGTCTTGCCGTCCAAACGGGCGCCCGGCCAGAAGCGCGATGTGTAGCGTCTCGAAATAGCCCGGCATAACGATTCCGACGGATTCGCTGGGCTCGTCTCCCTTCGCCATGGGACGCCCTTCGATCGCAAGCGAAATACTCGCGTTGCTGTCACTCATGGGCAGCGGCCATCCAGCTGCTGCGGACTGCACACCCGGTAAGACGGAGAGCCGCGACAGCAACTGCTGATAAAACTGCAAATGCTGGTCGTGGGTGAATTTGTCGAACGGAACTGCCACGCGTGCCGTCAATACATGCTTAGGATCGAAGCCCGGGTCGACATTCAAAATGTGGACGAAACTCCGGATCAAGAGACCCGAGCTGACTAATAAAACGAGTCCGACTGACGTTTGCAGGACAACGAGAATATTTTGGACGCGATGTTCGCCGCGGCCGCCGGCCAAGGTTCTAGAACCTTCGCGCATAGCCTGCGCCGGCTTGAACTGCGACATGCGCCATGCCGGAATCACTCCAAACAGCAGACCGGTGGCGACCGATATGAGTAACACAAAGACCAGCACAGCGGCGTCGATGGAGGCATCTTCCATGCGTGGAATGTTGAGCGCCATCAGTCTCACCATTCCGCGGAGCAACGCATAGGCGAGCGCCACGCCTGCCATTCCGCCGCACAGAGAGATGGTCACAGACTCGACCAGCAGTTGACGGACGATCATTGCACGGCTAGCGCCAATCGAGGCGCGGAGCGCAAACTCCGGCCTTCTCCGCGAGCCACGCGCCAATAACAAGCCGGCGACATTGGCACAGGAGATGAACAACACCAGCGTGACTGCGCCAAACAGCAGGCGCAATGCAGGTCTGGTATCGCCGGTTATGCGTTGCAATTCGGGCTCGACAAGCGCGGAACGATACGATTTATTGTTGTCTGGATATTGACGCGCCAGGTTGGCGGCGATGACGCTGAGATCAGCCTTGGCTTGACCGGCGGTGACGGTCGCCTTGAGCCGCCCAATCACATCCAGGCAGTCGAAACCTCGCTGCCGCGTCGCCGGATCTTTTCCTTCGCCCTCCTCTGCCAGCGACACCCACAAAGCGGGCGCCGGATTCCCGAGAGGAAATTTAAAATCCTTGGGCATGACACCCGCGACCGCATAGTTTCGATCATTCAGCGTTATGGTCTTCGCGCCGATATTCCGATCGGCGCCAAACGCCGACTGCCAGAGCGAGTAACTCAACATGACCGCGCGATTGCCTGGCTTCTCGTCATCGCGCCGGAAATCTCGTCCGAGTACCGGAGTGACACCGAGGACGCGGAAAAGATTTGCGGAGACGATCTGGCCATCGAGTTGTTGCGGTTCGCCGCGAGACTCGAGCGTAACCGTGCGGTCCGTATAGGAAGCCATGCCGCTAAAGGTGTGATTTTGTGCGCGCCAGTCGAAGTAGTCCGGATAACTGAGAGATTCAGGAATGATTCCGGGGAGTGAATGGTCTCGCTGACTCAGCCACATCAGCCGATTCTGTTGGGGAAAAGGCAACGGCTGTAACAGCACCGTATTTACCAAACTGAACATCGCGGTGGTTGAGCCAATGCCGAGCGCGAGCGTCAGGATCGCCGTCAGCGCGAAGCCGTAGTTCTTTCGCAGTTGACGAATGGCAAACTTGGCGTCGGCGCCCAGACGTTCGATCATTGGCCACATCCAAGCCTCGCGGCTGCGCTCCTCGATGCCGGTCACGTTGCCAAATTCGCGCTTTGCGGCGTGCGCGGCGTCTTCACGGCTCATCCCTTGGTCCATCAGCATCTCAGCCTTCTCCAAGAGATGCTGCTGAATTTCCTCCGATAGGTCGTTATACATGCGCCTACGGGTGAAGAATTGCCGGATCCATCGCATACCAGTCTTCTAAGACTCCGCAGGGGACAAAACTAACGCGATTGCCTCCAGCATTCGTTCAAAGCTAGAGATTTCGCGTTCCAAATGCTTTTTCCCAGCAGGCGTGATCCGATAGGTGCGTACCCTGCGGTTGGACGCCGAAATCTCCCACTCTGCCTTGAGCAGGCCCTCCTTCAACAGCCGCTGTAACGCGGGGTACAGAGAGCCTTCCTCGACTTGCAGAAGATTATTCGATCGCTGTTTGATGTGCTGCACCAAAGCATAGCCGTGCATGGGCTCACGCATCACCGATCGCAGGACCATCATTTCTAGCGCCCCTTTAAACAGGTCGCGCTGGTCAGCTTTCTTAGGACGGTCGGTAGACATAGTTACGGTATGCCTAACCTACAATAGTAAAGTCAACGAGTCAATGCTATCGCGTCCGAA
>JBARMQ010000025.1:0-2015 GCA_049802535.1 Bryobacteraceae bacterium
ATCAGGGCCTGCTCACTACATATACAAGCGGCACAGGGCTGGCTCAACCACTGACACAAATGTTCAAGATTCGCGAATCGAACCGCGCAGCTACTGCCGATATCAATAGTGCAAAGATTCAGGTCGATCAGGCAGAAGATGACGTGGTGCTCAAGGTACGGCAGGTGTATTACGGGCTGTTGATTGCTCAACTCAAAAAACAAGCCGCAGTCGAAGAGGTAGATGCAAACCAGGTCAAGGAACAGGAAGCCCAGGATGCGGTCCGCAACGGGAGCGCCCTCGATGTGGCTGCGCTTGAAGGACGCGCGGGGCTTCTGGATGCGAGGCAGGAGGTTCTCACCCAAAGCTTGCAGATCCACTCTCTCTCGTTGACGCTGAGCGATTTGCTCGGCCTCCCGCTGGAGACGCAGCTGGAACTCGACAGCGACCCATCGCTGGGGTTGTCTTCTACCCCTACCCGCGAAGAGTGCATCCAGATCGCCCAGGACCACAGTCCCGAGATCCGCTCAGCGGAGCAGGCAGTAATAAAAGCCAAAGCCGGCCTTGCTGCAGCAAAAGACGCCTATATCCCCGACATCACCGGGCTGGCGCGGTATAGCTATCAAAGCGGGATTCCGTTCCTGGTACACAACTTTGGCAGCTTCGGCGCCTCGCTCACTTACGACCTGTTTGACGGCGGGCGCCGGATCGCCGAGATCAAGGATTCGCGCACACTCCTCTCAGAGGCCGAACTGAATCTCGCCAAGGTAAAAGACGAAGTTGCCGTGCAGGTGGAGACGGCATACGACAAGGTAGAGCAACTGCAAAACATGGTGGGAGTCGCGGAGGAGGCATTGAAGGTCAGGGTGGAACTTGCCCGGTTATCAGACCGGCAGCTCGAACAGAGCGAGGTGTTGGCGTCGAATCGCTCCGAGGCCCATGCAAAGGCGGCCTCGGCAAAGGCTTCTTATCTGCAAGCCACGCTGGGCCTGTCGCTTGCGCAGGCCGATCTCATGCGCACGATAGGCCAGTTGCCCCGCTAAGAGCTAGCTGATCGCGCGGCCCTTTAGATTGACGGTTACGGTGTCATCCGGAGTCTTGGTCATTCTAAAGTCGCTCAACGGGGCGGCCTGAAGGAACCGTTGCGCGGCTGCCTTTCTTAGAAGGACTGCAATTTGTCGAGTCTTGCTGTATTGTCTTCGACAGACAAAGGAGACTCGAGTGACGGGGATCATCACGGGAATTGGATGGCACATGGTCGGCGCCGCTTCGGCCGCGTCGTTTTACGCGCCGATCAGCAAGGTGAAGCGGTGGACATGGGAATCGACCTGGGCTGTGGCCGGCATCTTCTCCTGGGTATTACTCCCTATTTGCGTCAGCGCCTTCCTGCTACCCGATATGCGCTCCTTCTATGGATCGCTGGACACGTCCGTCGTTCTCAGGACTTTCGTGTTTGGCTGCATGTGGGGAGTCGGCAACGTGAGCTACGGCCTCACTATGCGCTATCTTGGCATGTCGCTGGGTATCGGAGTTGCCATCGGCGTCACCCTGGTAGTGGGAACACTGATTCCACCGTTCATCCATGGCCAGGGTGGAGAGCTTATCAGTACCCGTGGCGGCCTGCTCACGCTACTGGGAGTCGCCGTCGCACTTTGCGGTATTGTCATTGTGTCTGTAGCCGGGCATCGCAAGGAGATTGCGCTGGGCGCGGAAATTCGCGAGTTTGATGTGAGGAAGGGACTGATGCTGGCTGTTATGTGCGGTATCTTTTCCTCCGGCATGTCCTTTGCTATCGACGCGGCCAGGCCCATTCAGGCTTCGGCAATTCTTCTCGGGGTTAAGCCACTGTACGCTGCGCTTCCCAGCTACGTTATCATCATGGGTGGCGGAGGCCTGGTCAATTTTGCTTATTGTTTCAGCCGGCTCTTCTTCAAGAAGGAGCTTTCATTAAGAGCCGATCTCGGTATGCCTTCGGCGACGCTGCTCAAGAACGGATCACTGGCCGCTACCGGCGGCATCATGTGGTATCACCAGTT
>JBARMQ010000026.1:0-6834 GCA_049802535.1 Bryobacteraceae bacterium
AGACTATCTGGGCCTGCTGAAGGCCGCCGTCATTGCGTCTGGTTTGGTGCCGCCTGCGATGGAAGGCATTGTTCAGCCGGTCAGCGACTTGCTCGATCGGCTAACCGGCGGCGGACGCGGCATTGAACTTGTCAGTCGTGTACGAAACATACCCAAAGGTTCGCGGTTGGCGGTTTCTACCAACCTGCTGGCAGGACTGATTTCAGTTTGCATGCGGGCGACCAACCAGGCGCATGCTTTAACCGGTGCACTGAGCGAAGGCGATCGCCGGCTCGTAGCGGCTCGCGCCATCCTTGGCGAGTGGCTGGGCGGATCGGGCGGAGGCTGGCAGGATTCCGGTGGCGTTTGGCCGGGAATCAAGTTGATCCAAGGTGTAGAAGCTCAGCCGGACGATCCGGAGTTCGGTATCAGCCGTGGACGGCTGTTGCCGCGGCATCAAATTTTGGGGACATCGGAGATTTCGCCGCATGCGCGCGAGTCTCTCCAGAACAGTTTGGTACTGGTCCACGGCGGCATGGCTCAGGACGTGGGCCCCATTTTAGAAATGGTGACGGAGAAGTATCTGCTGCGTTCGCCGGCGGAGTGGAGCGCGCGGCAACAAGCCATCGGCATTCTGGATGAGATCCTGCGTGATCTCAGCACTGGCAATGTTCAAGCGATCGGAAAAGACACCGAGCGTAATTTCTTCGGCCCCTTGCAAAGCATCATTCCGTGGGCCAGCAACAGCTATACCGAAACGCTGATCGACCGCGCTCGTGCCGAAATGTCCGAACGGTTTTGGGGATTTTGGATGTTGGGCGGCATGGCGGGCGGCGGCATGGGATTCATGTTCGATCCGGCATTTAAAGCGGAAGGGCAAGATCGCATGCAAGCCATTATGCTTCGGACCAAACGCGAATTGGAAGATGCCGTTCCGTTTGCGATCGATCCGGTGGTATACGATTTCCGCATCAATGAACGCGGCACGTTCGCTGAACTGCGGAGAAACGGGACCAACTTGATGCCCGAAGGTTATTACGCCTTGGTTGTCCCCTCACTTCTCCGTTTAGACACGCGATTGATACCGGCGAGCCGCAGGGCTGAACTCGATCGGCTGGGTGCAGCCGCTCGCGATAGTTCGAAATATGGCGGCCTGGTGCAAGAGTTATTCGATCGGCTGCTTCCCTCATCGACAAATGCCGCGGAAGGCGTAAATCGAACGCTCAACGACCTGCTCAATGAAAACGGCTTCGATGCGGTCGAGCACGAGCAAATTCGCGCCGGCTTGCGAAACGGCAGCCTGGGACTTTCGCAAAACCGACTTCCCATCACCACCAAAATTGAAGATGCTTTCGCCGAAGATGTGTTCGACGCGCAAGGAGAAGCGGACTTAGCGCTGAAGGATCTGGGCCAGCGCGCACTAGACGAGGGTACGGTAGCAATCGTTTCTTTAGCCGGAGGAGCAGGTAGCCGCTGGACGCATGGTGCGGGAGTAGTTAAGGCAATCAATCCTTTTTGTAAGTTCGAAGGTAAATATCGCAGCTTTCTTGAAGTACATATCGCGAAAACACGGCGATCGAGCCGGCTGGCCGGAATGGATATTCCCCATGTTGTTACGACCAGTTACCTAACTCATGGCCCAATAAAGAATGCGGCCTTGAAAGAAGGTAAGATCCTGCTGTCTCCTGGCCGGAGTATCGGGCTTCGCTTTATCCCCATGGCGCGAGACCTTCGCTTTGCCTGGGAGGAGATGTCGCAGCAGATCCTGGATGAACAAAAGCAGAAGGTGAGAGAGAGTTCCCGTACCGCGCTGATCCAGTGGGCGCTGCAGGCGGGAGAAGCGTCCGATTACGCGGACAACCTTCCGCTGCAATGTCTTCATCCCACGGGCCACTGGTATGAGGTGTCGAATATGCTGCGGAACGGTGTCCTACAGCAACTGTGCGAGGATCGCCCGCAGTTGAAGCATCTCTTAGTTCATAACATCGACACGGTTGGCGTGAACGTAGATCCGGGTCTGCTGGGATTTCATATCGCACAGAATGCAGCGGTCACCGTGGAAGTACTTCCCCGGCAAATTGAGGACCGCGGCGGTGGTCTCGCGCGGGTCAACGGGCAGCTCCGCTTGATTGAAGGCTTCGCGCTCCCCAGCGAATGCGATGAGTCGAAGCTGTCGTTTTATAATTCCAATACTTTTTGGATCGATATCGATCGGCTACTTACCGTGTTTTCGCTCACACGGGGCGACTTAAGCGATCGCAAACGCGCCGCCGAAGCAACACGCAGCGTAGCCGCCAGCTTACCCAGTTACATAACTCTGAAAGACGTCAAGAAACGGTGGGGAAAAGGCCAGGAAGATATATTTCCTGTCGCTCAATTTGAAAAGCTCTTCGTAGATATTACCGCAAGAAAAGATCTGCGTTGCGTTTATTCGGCTGTTAGTCGAAAGCGCGGACAACAATTGAAGGAACCGTCGCAATTAGACGGCTGGGTGCGGGACGGCTCTGCGGAATTTGTTAATTCGCTAGCCGACTGGGATTGAACTTACTGGCGGCGGCGCCAATGACGTCCCCCATCGTCGCTGACCCAGGGGGCGCCGGATACGACTCGCAGTTTGATCGACCTTTCGCTATTCGCTTCAATTCCCACGATTGTGCCAGAGAGGCGAGCTGGTCCATCGGTAACGCTGACCGGAATCCAGTGGAGGCCGTCGTCCGAAGAATGGAAAAGGGCGCCATCGACACCGCCGGCCCAAACATCCGGTCCATTTGAGGCGAGGGCATAGAGGTGAGTGCCATCGCCAACGTGAATCTTCTGCCATGTCCTGCCGCCATCCTCAGATTTCAGAAGACTGCCGGCAGAACTTGCATCTTTGTCTCCCGGCGCACCCAAGCTCCATAGGCTTTTCTTGCCGGGCGCCGAAAGACGCACGGGACGCGCACTGAGAAAACTCGCAAAAGGCGCCTGGCCACGGGCGCTCGCACTGGACAGTTTTCCTGGTTGTGATTCGGGTTGGACGATGTCGGTACTTAGGCGATTCTGCTGGTCGATGAAGTCAAGTGAGACGGCCTTCTTCGCCTCTGTTTCAGGGTCGACGATAGCTGGCGGAGAAATGCGCTCCGGCAAGTCTAGGATCGGGATCCTCACTTTGGCTGCGCTTTGGATGGAGCGCTCAGGAGCTTTCGGCCTGAGGCCAGCCTTCGGAGGAGGCGTCAAATGTTTCGTGTACCGCGGAGTTGTAGGCTCCTGAATTGTGCTCACCGGCCGCGGGCGTTCCAGTTGCGCTTGGACTGCGGTCGGGGAAGGAGGAGCTGGTTTGTGAACAAACCTGGCCGTCACGATAACCCCAGCAAGCAGGCTGGCAACAGCAGCTGGTATCGCCCAGCGCCACTTCCACCAAGATGGATCGCCCGCTCGCGTATTCGAACTGACGCGTCCCATCACATCGGGAGGCGCGCTTAAGGCCAATACTTCGCGGCACTCGGGACATTGCGTGAGGTGAGTGAGGACTTGGCTGCGTTCACCGGCCGATAGGCGAAGCTCCCCAAAAGCAGTCAGCGCATCGGCGTCAGGATGCTCATCCCACTGCCTTTGCTGGAGCGCGGGCCTTTGACGAAGGAATTGGGAAAATCTGACCATGGCGCTTACGCTTGGCCTACCTTAGGGAACGATTCAGTTTGTTTTTCTTGCACAAGCCGGGTTTGAACCGAGACGCCCAGGCTGCCGTTAATGTCGCGCACATCCAGTTGAAGCATCTCGATTGCGGCACGCTTATCAATGCCGGCACGGCCGAGTTCCTTCACAATTCGATGACGCAACGCTAAAGTGATTTTCTGCAGACGCCGGCTGACGGAAGATTCATGAAGGCGCAGCATGCGGGCAATTTCGGCAAGCGTGCGCTGATCCAAGTAATAGGCAGCCAGAAGAAAACGATCTTCAGCGGACAATGATGCAAGCGCCGTGTCGGTCGCATGTGCGAGATGCGTCTGTTCCGCGGCGGAACATTTCTCTGTCAATTCGCTTTGAGCTTTCACTTCGGCTGCCTCATCGAGGGCGACCAGCTTGCGCGCAGTGCGAAAACGATTCACAAATTCCTGCGCGAGAACGGTCCTAAGCCACCCTTCCAGAGATCCTCGTCCGTTGTATGAATTCAGCTTAGAGATTCGTTGGCCGCCGGGCTGGGTTCGAGTACCGAAGAGATCCGCGTACAAGCCATCCGCTAACTCGTGCGCGGCGGCTTCATCTTTGGTCATCGACAAAGCCGCCGCGAACATCTTTCCACGGTAGACGGCCAGAAACTGGTTCCAGGAAGGTTCGTGCCCGTTCGCGCAGGCACGCGCCAATAACAAGTCTTCGAGCTTCAGATTGTCCAGCAGTTTCTTTCGGTCCGCCGGCGTGTGAACCGCACGTTCCAGCAGAGATTCCATCAGCTGGTCAAACTCGGCTAAGCTGAAGCCAAATTCTTCCGCGTGCAATTGCCGATAGAGACGATCGTATTCGGACGGCGTATCGCCCGTGCCGAACCCGCTTAACCTCGCTACGTCACTCACGGCTCTTCAATCTCTTCTGCAGCTATTCCAGATCTAGCACCGCGATCATCGCTTTGCAATAACGGCCCCCCAAGAAAATATGCAAGAAGCGGCGGCAGCTTCGTTCTTTAGTCGAGAACGCAAGTTCAGCGGCCAAGATTTGGGCCAATTGCTTTCGGGAAGGACTTACATGAAGCGCTTCGCAAGTGCCGCAGGATTACTATTTTCATTTTTGACCCTAAGTATCTATGTCTTGGTCAGTTTCGCGCAGGCAGGCCAAGTCACGCGCGGGCAGCCGCACTACAGGGTGTTGCCTCCGACATCGCAGGGGAATCTAACCATGTTTCCCGTTGTATCGGATGCATCGTTCGACACCACGGCGTTCCTGACGTTGGATGAAGGAGTGCGATCGGGCCGTGTCGTGATTACCGAAGCCGGCCAAGCCAGAGGTTTGATACGGCCTCGGGGAGTCGATCCTGGCATTTGGCAAGAGCGCCCTTTTCCGATACCTCAAAGCTCGGCCAGGGTGAACGAGTTAGCACTGACCAACAACTCCGAGCGGCCTCTTATTTTATTGGCCGGTGAGATTGTTACTGGCGGCAAGCAAGACCGCGTGGTCGGCAAGGATCGAATCATTCCGGCGCACAGTGGAGCGGTTGCGCTGAGCGTGTTTTGCGTTGAGCCTCACAGATGGACCGAAACGTCGACTCAATTCGGCGCCATGCAATTTTCGATGGCACAACCGAGCATCCGGTCCAAGGCAATGGCCGATCAAAATCAGCAAGAAGTCTGGAATCAGGTAAATGAGTCCAGGATGGCGTTCGCGGCGACCGTTCCCCTTTCGGAAGGGCAGGTACAGTCCACCAGTTCGTATGCCAAAGCGCTGCAAAGCTCCCGGGTCAGCGCTCAGATCGACGTGATTGCGCAGCCGTTCGAACGATCCTACGACGATCTTTTCCACCGAATGCGTGGCCAAGGGGCTGTCGGCGTTATCGTAGCAGTGAACAACGAACTGATTTGGGTGGACCTATTTGCCAGCCCGAAGTTATTTGAGCAGTATTGGCCAAAACTTGTCCGATCCTATGTGGCGGAATCGATGAGGCCTCGCATTCTGTTGCCGAAAATTCGGTTTGCACCGACACAAGATAGAGCGCAAGCGTATCTCGATGATATGAGCGCGGGACACGAAACGATTGACAGCGATCCGGGCGTTTATCGGACGACTGAACTAACCGGCAGCGATTTTGAAGCCTTTATATTGACATCCTTATTGCCGCATACGGGCTTCAGCGTTCACATCGCAAAGATGAAGCAATCGTAAGCGCCTAGTGTTGACTGGCTGCTTACCGGTTGGCGCGATACCATATCCGGTGCGTTCATGAAAGCCACTATTCAGTTACTTCTTACGCTCACGATTGCGTCTTCCTCTTTCGCGGCCGAGCATGCCCATTGGGTCGGCACATGGGCGGCAAGCCCATCTCCCCAGCTTGCCGACGACGGACACATGCGAACCGCCAAGCTCGAGTTTGAGAACCAAACCTTACGGGAAATTGTGCACACCAGCATAGGCGGCAGCACGCTGCGGGTGCGGCTTTCGAATGCATATGGGAAGGAGACGATAACGCTTGGGGCCGCTCATATTGCGTTGCATGCGAAGGGGCCGGACACCGTCGCGGGATCGGATCGTACGTTGACCTTTGGCGGACAGGCAACGATCTCAATTCCGCCCAACGCACCGGTGCTGAGCGATCCCGTTAAGTTAGACGCTCCCGCATCCAGCGATCTTGTCATTAGCCTCTTCTTTCCGAAAGCGACAGAGGGCGCTGGAATTCACTATGCATCGCAGCAGACATCTTATATTTCGGAAGGCGATGTTACGGCGGCGGCTTCGATTCAAAGTCCAACGACTGTCACTTCATGGGCGTTTTTGACGGGAGTGGATGTAGTGGCTCCAGAGGCGGCGTCGGCGATTGTGGCGTTCGGAGACTCAATTACTGACGGAGCCCACTCGACTGTTGACGCGAATCATCGCTGGCCGAACCTATTGGCAGACCGCCTGCTTGGCCAAGGCGGCAAAAAGGCTGAAATTGCGGTCCTCGATGAGGGGATTGGCGGCAATCGCGTGCTGCACGATGCATCGGGCAACATTCAATTCGGCGTGAATGCATTGGCGCGCTTTGATCGCGACGTTTTGGCGCAGTCGGGAGTCAAGTACGTGATTGTGCTTGAAGGGATCAATGATCTCGGCCATGCGGGCACCTCCGCGCCGATGTCACAAACGGTCAGTGCGGAGGAGATCATACAGGGATTACAGCAGTTGATTGCC
>JBARMQ010000027.1:0-11212 GCA_049802535.1 Bryobacteraceae bacterium
GGTGAATTCCGTTACGCAAGGTATGACATTACAATTCCGAAGCGATCGGTAGCGCCGGCCGTCATCGATGAACAGGGAAACTTTAGCTAAGTCTGGACGATTTACCGGGAGCGCTCAATCCCCGTTCAAAGCCAAGCTCACGATGACCGGAGCCCACTCCTCTTCAAACAGTAGCCGTGTTTCCTCGGACCTCGCGCGGACTTGTGTCCGCCAGCGCGCAACGACGGCTGCGAAGCACAAAACGGCTATGATTTCGCCGTATCGGGTGGGATTTGAGAGCGCGCCGCGTTCAAAGTCTGATGCCCAGAGGATGGCATTCAGGCCCAGCAGCGCGAAGAGCAAAAAGCGCATATGAAAATTCGATTTTCCCGGCAAATAGGAACATGTGAATGGTATTTTCTGAAAGCCATAGAGAGACAATTCCGTGAGCGTCATGCTGGTGAGCGCCAGCACCGCGAGATGTTCCACCGCTGGCCGCCATGGCCAAACCGATAGGAAGACCGCAGCGAATCCGAGACAAAGCGGTATAGGGACAAGCGCGTACATCGCTCGACGGGTTGCTGAGAAATACTCCGAAGGTTCGCGGCTCGTGCATAGCCGGAAGATCCAATTAGCCCGAAGGTCCAGCGGCAGGGCGAACACGGCGCGAATTCCGAGCGTCCACAAACAGGTGATAACGAAGCTGGAGGCCAGCAGGGGTAACGTGACCTGCCGCCACCCGCTTGTGGCGGAGCGGGCAGCCATCACCTGCGCGACGGGCGTTTTGAGAAAGAGAATTAGAATGGCAAACCCAATTCCGCAATAGAAGGAGAGCAACAGGCGATGCTGGCGGCTGCGGAAGAGCGTACGAATGGTGAATTGCTCTACAGCGGCGTTCAAAGAGGTACCGAAGCGAGGTAGCCAATTCAGCCGGCGAGGCGCCGGAAGGATGTCTGGTTCTTCGACAATCTTTCGAAGAGTCCTGAAATAAGAGAGCAAGTAGACTACTGCCGAGCCGGCTAGCGCGCAGGCAAGTCCGATCCAAGCTCTTTCGGCCAGCGCCACCAATGTAGTGTGCGCCTGTGTCATCGGTGCGCCTCTCAGTTGTTGAAAGATACCCAAGAACCAGTAGGAGGGTAGCCAGGCGAGTGCCTGTTGATTCCGAGGATCAGCCAGCGACTGCGCGGTCCTGAATGATGGCTCGAGAAAATAAACGCCGATTAACAGACAGAGTGCACCCATTTGGAGGAACGCTGAAAGGCGTAAAAAGATTCGCCGGGGGAATTGTGCGGCAATGCCTTGAATGACCAACAAGGAGCATAGGATGAAGGCGGCCGCGGTAAACATGGTGATCCAATAGGCGGCCAAGCCCCGATAGATCTCTGACGAAAGGAGCATCTCCAGAGGAAGGTAAGTATGCGGAACGAGCACGAACGGCAGGACGATGCCGGGCGCGGCACTTGAGGCGAGCACCGCAATACTGAGTGCACTGGCGAGCGATGCTACCTTTGCGAGAAAAATGGTCCTGGCTCGAAGTGGCAATGGTGTTAAGACTAAGACGTCCCGCCGGTCTGGGAATGCTGAATCCCAACTGAGAACGCCGAACAAGCCGATGATCAGCATGGTTGTCGCGATCAAGGTATGTTCAACGCTCCAGGCATCAACGAGGATGGCGGCCTGCGATTTGCGATGGTTCTCGATGGTGAGGGCCAAACCTGCGAGGAAGATGCCGACCAAACCTAAGACGGTGGCAAATTGCCCGAACAGCTTGTTCGAATCGGTTCGTGCGTCCGACGAGAGCAGATCGCGATCCACCAGACGGAAAAGGAATTCGCGATAGAGTACGCGGAATTGACGCTTTTCCATTCCTTGCATCTCACGCCTCGATCAGGTTCGCAATGTTTCGCGAGATGGCTTGCGTGTCTTGTTCGACGGCGAGCTCCGCGAAGATGTCTTCTAACGTTGGCAATGACATCAATGTTCGTAAGTGACCTATGGAATCGTCGGCGACTACCTTGCCACGATGCAAGATCACGACATGCGAGCAGACGCGTTCCACCGTCTCCAGCTCATGAGAACTGAAGAGGATCACTTTACCGCGCGCGGCCAGCTCTTGAATGAGGCTTCGCAATACCAAAGCCGATCCAACGTCCAGCCCAGAGAATGGTTCATCTAACAGGATCAAGTCGGGATTGTGCAGCAGCGCCGCCGACAGCAGTACTTTCTGGCGCATGCCCTTCGAGTAAGACGAGATTGCAACATGCCGGTCGCCATGCAGTGAAAAGGACCGTAACAAACCATCGATGCGCACCGCGGTCGATCGCCCGGGAAGATCGCGCAACTGACCGACCATCGTGAGGTATTCGAAGCCTGTGAGGTGGGCATAGAGATGCGGATCCTCGGGTACGTAGCCAAGCCGTTGCTTATATTGATTCGGGTCTTGCTGAATTGGCACGCCATCGAACAGGATTTGGCCCGTGCTCATCTCGATCAGGCCGGTGATCATCTTCATCGTTGTGGACTTTCCGGAGCCGTTCGGGCCAAGATAACCAGTGATCTCACCCGGGCGGGCAGAGAAGCTGACGTTATCGACGGCAACAATTCCGGAGAAGCGTTTGGAGACGTTGCGAAGTTCGAGCATGGCGAGTGTCTACCCTATGTAGCATACTATCTCTACCGCTGGCGCCGGAGCCATGCCCTTTAAAATTTGCAAACTTCTACCTGCAAGTTTCCTCTGAGACAACTTTGCAGGAACCGCCACTCCTCTTTCAGAGCCGTGTCCACATCATCTACACTCATGCGAACCGCACTTCCCGAGGGCTTGGCGATGCCGGCCCCGATGGCTGTCCCGATCGAGATTCTGATAGCTGACGAATGGACGCTTGTCCGTGAAGGATTAGCCGCATTGTGTAATTCCATTGCGGGCTTCCGAGTAGTTGCCCAGGTGGCGACCGCGGCTGCGGCCATGATGGAGATCGAGCAGCGACAGCCCGACCTTGCCTTGCTAGATCTGGGACTGAGCGACCAATTGGCCATCGACGTGATTCGCAGGGTGAAGGATCGAGGATTCCGCACACGGTGCGCGGTCTTGGCAACAAGGAAAGACCGAAAGACTGTGTTGGAAGTCTTACGGAACGGCGCTTGCGGCTATGTTCTAAAGAGTTCCAGCATTACGCAGATGGCAGAGGGACTGCACCAATTCAAGCAGGGCGGAATTTACGTATCTCCGCAGATCGAAGTCAACAGCTTACTGGGCGACGGTTCTGGGGGACGGACGGACAGGGATTCCATCGAATCGCTGAGCAGCCGCGAGTTTCAGGTCTTCTCGTTATTGGTTGAAGGAGTGCGTGCAAAGGAAATTGCCGCACGACTCAGCCTTAGTCCTAAAACAGTGGATACCTACCGATCCAGTTTGATGCGTAAACTGGATATCCACGATGTTGCGAGTCTCGTCAAGTACGCCATTCAGCGCGATTTGGCGACCCTCGGAGCTTAAACCGGTAAAGAGGCGACTCTAAACGGGTCTTAATCACCGCCTCGTAAACCTTTTCGCAAAGCGGGTGTCAATACCTTCGGGGAGCGAGGTGCGCGCTACGCCTTTTTATGAAGCGCGCAATTGACCTCATTCCTCGGAAGGAACATCTCAATGCGAATCGCTAGAAAAGCATCAAAACTTCTAATTGCAGCGACCACACTTGCCGTACTCTTTTGCGGCTTACCCGCTCCATCACGCGCGGGAGTGTTCGTTTCCATTTCCGTAGCGCCTCCGGTACTGCCGGTCTATATCCAACCGCCGTGTCCGGTCGACGGTTACCTGTGGACGCCGGGCTATTGGGCGTGGGGAGTCGACGGCTACTACTGGGTTCCAGGCGTGTGGGTTGCGCCCCCCGCTGTAGGTCTGTTATGGACGCCGGGATATTGGGGCTTCGGAGGAGGCATTTACGCCTGGCACGCCGGATATTGGGGACCTCATGTTGGATTCTATGGTGGAGTCAACTACGGCTGGGGCTATTCGGGCTTCGGCTTTGGCGGCGGCATTTGGTCTGGCGGGATTTTCCGTTACAACGCCGCAGTTGTTAACGTGAATCGCACTGTGATTCGCAACACCTACGTCGACAGAACTGTCATTCACAACACAACCGTTGTGAATCGAACCAGTTTCAATGGGCCCGGGGGTATTCAGGCGCGGCCAACGGCGGAGCAGCAAAGATTCATGAGCGAGCGCCACGTCGCCGCGACATCCGCACAGTTTTCTCATCAGCGGACGGCGAGTCAAGACCGTTCCTTCTTAGCATCTGCTAACCACGGGCGGCCTCCGGTCGGAGCGATGGACCGGGTTGGCGGACAGCGATTCGAACCGCAGCACAGCTTCGCTGCGAACCGGCCAGCGGTCGCTTCAAGCCGGCCGACGGAAGGACAGAGTAGAGCTCCCCAAGCGAACGCCTATAGGAATTCGCCAAACGCGTACAGGAACGAACCTGCAAGGGCGCCGGCGGCGCGTCCGGAGAACAACAGTCGAGCGGAGCAACGGCCGGCCGCTCAGGAACACGAGAACGGTGGCCATCCCGCCCCACACCATGGGGAAGAGCACCCGCACTGAAGGTGAATCCCACCGGTGCGGCGACGGGGATTAGACTTTTTTGCGACGGCGTCCCGGCTTGACCACTTGATTGTCTTGTGACGACCAGCGCCCGAGCCGATACGTCCTCTCATATCCAGCGGAACGATTGGCAATGTTCACTGCAATTGTTCCGCTGGAGTCGCATTCGTAGACTTCTTCAATGCTCTGCAATGCGGCAGACGGCGAGTACAGGACAGGCAACGCGCCCAGGTCGGATGAATTCGCAAGCGTTGGTTCAAACGGGAAGCGGATTTCATCCCACATCGTAATTTCGCCGCTAGGCGTCCCTCGATCTGCTCGATGGCTGCACTCGAGAAATCGAAAATGGCCGACGTTGTGAACTGGAGAATATGTACGGCGAATCGCCAGCTTTGGCTCGCCGGCGGGCGGAAGATGAATGCCTTTAGCGAAAAGTGGATCGAAGATAACATGATTGCCGGCGTCGGCTTCACGCCAGACACCAAAGAATCGGGAGAGGCGTTCCGACAAGCGGTACATGCCGGGCTGGTCGGCTTGGATGGCCAGACCGATGGCGGTCGCGGAGCGTGTGTAGGCCGATCGCCGTACACGCCTTCCGAAGCGTTCCCGTAAAACACGCGCCACCAGCGGCAATTCGCTTCCGCCACCGGTGATGTAGAGCGCCTCGAACTGCCCGTCGCTATGGTTAGCAGCCAAATCTTCCGCCACGCTCAGTGTCTCTTCCACCAGTGGACGTGCGTGCTCGTAGAAATCGGACACCATCACTTGAACCGATGCCCATTCGGGATTCGCGACTTCCAAGTCGATCACGACCCGTCGCGAATTTGGATTCAGCGACTCCTTCTTGACGCGACACTCCTCCAACAGCCGGAACCAGGCTGCTCCGGGAAGACTGTCACGCGCTTCCGGATCGATGCCGCCTGCCTCAAGTGCCAAGTCGGCAAGAATTTGATCGAAATCATCGCCGCCGATGCTTGGGATGCCTTCGGAGGCGACGACATGATGAACGTTTTCGTCCATCGTGACCAATGACGCGTCGAAGGTTCCACCACCCAGGTCATAAACCAGGATGGTTTCTGCGGCAGCCGATTTGCCTCGACGTTCCTTGTGACCGAACTCAATACTGGCTGCGCTCGGCTCGTTAAGAATTCCCAAGACATCGAATCCCGCGGCCCGAAAAGCTTCCACGGTCAAAAACCGCTGGTTACTGTTGGCGTGCGCCGGAACCCCCATCACAGTCTGCAGCGGCTCATGATCGGCGATAGAAAGCGTGGACCTTTCCCGTAATGCTGCCGCCAGCGCCGCGGCCAACCCATTCAGCAGCTCCGCCAATTCGACTTGCTGCGAGCCCAAATCCAGAATTGTCTTTGGCCCCGCATCCTCTAACAGCCGCTTGACCGAGCGAATGATCGTCCAATCGTCGTCGCCTTGCGAGTGCCAGGCATCCCAGCCAAAGCGCCGTTCCGTTCCCTTCACCGCCATCAACGAGGGAAACCAATCCGCCATACTGCCATCCGGCACTTCGAAGCAAACCAGCGGATAGTTGCCGCGGTCGGCGGCTGCAACCACTATCCGGTTCGTTCCGAAGTCCATTCCCAACTTCATGATGTTAGTGTAACGAGGCCAGTACTGCGCACTAATTCGAAATCGTAATGGACCTCCGGCCCGGGACTGAGGCACGATTGATACGAGCCTCTTCATGACAGATACTTGGATGGATATTTCAGTTCCGTTGCGCACCGCGATGGTGAGCTGGCCGGGCGATCCCGAACCGATTTTGGAGCGGATTTCGGAGATTGAGCGCGGGGATATGGTGAACGTGACCTTTCTCCGTTTGACCGCGCATACGGGCACTCACATGGACGCTCCGTGCCATTTCTTAGCGGGCAAGGAAGGGATCGAAACCTTTCCGCTGGAGGTGGGAGTCGGGCCCGCTCGCGTGCTCCAGGTGCCGCGGTCATTTTCTAGTATTCCGCCCGAATTTCTCGAAGACAAAAAGATCCAGAAGGACGACCGGATCTTATTCAAAACCAAGAATTCGGACGATCGATGGGACTTGAAGGAATTTAAGCGTGACTTCACGGGGCTGGGCGCTTCGGCCGCTCAATATTTGGTCGATCAAGGCGTGCAACTCGTGGGGATCGACTATCTTTCGATTGGCGTGTTTGACGGCGACGGTCCGGAGACACACCATATCTTGCTTGGCGCGAAGGTTTGGATTCTCGAAGGTCTGAATCTGGCTGACGTCGAAGAGGGGTCTTATGACTTGATTTGCCTGCCGCTTCGCATCACTGGATCGGACGGTTCGCCTGCACGGGCGATTCTGAAACGCAAGGAATCTTGAACTGAAGCGCCCGGCCGCGTCGCCTCGATGAGTTAGAATAGTCCGTTCTGCCTAGTCACACAGTTACAAAGGAAACCTCACATGTCACTCACTGCTAAAGCGCGTCAGATCGGCGACATTGCGATCGTAGATCTAAATGGAAAGATTACACTTGGAGAGAACTCCGGCATCCTGCGCGATGAACTCAAGACCCTGATGTCCCACGGCGTCAAGAACATAGTCCTGAACATGGCGGGGGTCAGCTATGTGGATAGCGCGGGACTGGGCGAACTGGTGGGCGCCTACACAACGGCCGCCAATCAGGGCGGGTCCGTAAAGCTGCTTCACATGCAGACGAAGATGAAAGACCTGATGCAGATCACCAAACTGCACACGATTTTCGCTTCCTATGAGGATGAGCAGGAAGCGGTCCGGAGTTTCGGCAGCGCGGCGACGGCGTAGGATTTCGCAGATTATCGTTTCAGACGGTAGTCCTCGACGTTCGGCATTCGGATCACGCGACACATCTCAAACAAGCGGGAGCGGGCGCGCTCACCCACCCTTTCTTCTAATGTGATCCGATAGCCGTGTGCGGGAGGCAAGCCTCCTTTTCCCGCGAGGACCCCGCCGATGTCAGGGTCCGCAAGATTGGTGGTCGCGATGACCGGTTTGCGGTGATTGTAGCGGAAGGTAACGATGGATGTGACTGTGTCCTCCACCCAATCGGTGACGCGATGAGCGCCTAAATCATCGAGTAAGAGAATCTCGGTTTCGAGGGCAACCCGATATGCCTCCCGGCTGCTGGTTCCTAATGCTTCGCTGTAGCCCGCGCGAATACGTTCGAGCAAATTTTGATAGTCAAAAAAGATGCCCTCGTGGCCTCGCGACAGCAGCAGCCGTAACGCTGCAATAGCAAGGTGTGTCTTTCCTGTGCCAGGCGGACCAGCCAGCAGGAGGCCCGGTTTGGGATTGTTTGGATAGCCGCGAGTGAAGGCATTCACGGCAAGCATCACATCCGCGAGTCCGCGCTGAGCTGTGGGATTGTCTTGCGGCAGATGGAACGTCTCGAATGACGCGTTGCAATAATTTTCGGGGATTTGCGCTCCTTTATTCAGCTCTTCTACTCGTGTCTCGGCAACGCATTCACAGCGTTCCGCCACCTGCATGTCATCGGCTCTCACCACTCGCCAGCCTGTGCCACCGCACCATTTGCAATCGGGCTTAGCCATCAGTTTTGCGTGCTATCAACGACCATCAACACGTCGCCCTGCGCGACCGTTGCGCCCGCCGCGGTTTTGATTTTTGACACGATCCCGTCGTTTGGCGACCGCATCTCATTCTGCATTTTCATGGCTTCTACAATGATCAGGCCTTGTCCGGTCTGCACTGGATCGCCCGTCGCTACAAGAATGCTGATGACCTTCCCTGGCATTTGGGCGCGAATCTCTCGCGGGCCCTGAGCGGCGGCGCCTTTTTGTCTGGTGGCGCTGTCCCGGGGATTGCCTTGAGATATGAGATAGCGCCGGTTCCTGACCCATACTTCGGCGGGACCCTTCCCGGTGTTGGCAATGCGCACCTCAAAGCTGCGATAGCCCAAGAGAACCGAGTACACGCCAGTTTGGGTTTCGATGATCGATGCCGATCCCGAGGCCGAATTCGCAGCTTCCTTTACCTCTTGCAATCGATACGCCGCCTCGCCGTCCCGAAGGCTTAGGTCCAGCGAAAAGTCTTCGCCATCCACATCCACGCGCAGTTTCAACGGTACAGTCCTTGCCTCGCCTCAGTACGCCATCGGCTCACGGCATTGGCATCGTTTGTTTGGACGCCCACCTTCTGCTCGCCTGCCGATGCCGACGCCAGCACGGCCGCGATCAAATCGTCGCCGTTACGGTTCGCCGCGGCGGACGGGTCCGCGAAGGTTTTCATGAACTCGTCCAGCAGGCCCGTATGAAGGTCCCCTGCGCGGAAACTTGGATCTTCTAGCAAGCGCGCGAAGAGCGCCAGATTGGTGGTGATACCCGAGACATGAAACTCCGCCACGGCGCGGCGCATGCGATCGATAGCCGTTTCGCGCGAATCGGCCCATACAGTCAGCTTCGCGAGTAGTGGGTCGTATTCGATGGGAACGGTCCAACCGGCATAGGCGCCACCATCCACGCGAACCCCAGGCCCTGCGGGCTCAGAGTACTGTGCAATCGTTCCCGGGCTGGGAAAAAAATTGTTGAGCGGATCCTCGGCATAGACGCGGCACTCTAATGCGGAGCCACGCCACTGCACATCTTTCTGCGTCAACGTGAGCCGCTCACCGGCAGCGATGCGAATTTGACATCGCACCAGATCGAGCCCGGTGACCCATTCCGTCACGGGGTGTTCCACCTGCAGCCGTGTATTCATCTCCAGGAAATAGAAATTGCCTTGCTGATCCGCTAAGAACTCGAGCGTTCCGGCATTCGTATAATTCGCGGCGCGCGCAATGCGGACGGCCGCTTCGCCTATACGTTCGCGCAGTTCCGGATGCTGCAAAACCAATGGCGACGGCGACTCTTCAACAACTTTTTGATGCCTCCGCTGAATGGAGCACTCTCGCTCTCCCAGATGGATCAGATGGCCATGTTCATCGCCGAGCACTTGTATTTCGATATGCCTCGGCCGCTCCACCAACTTCTCCAAATACACTTCGCCAGATCCAAAGGCTCGTTCTGCTTCGCTCGAAGCGCCGCGCATGGCGGATTCGAGTTCGGATTCTCGATCGACGCGCCGCATGCCTTTGCCGCCGCCTCCAGCAGCTGCTTTCAACAGCACCGGATAGCCAATGGCTGCGGCCGTCCGCTTAGCCTCATCGAAGTCGCGTATCCCCTGCTCCGTGCCAGGAACGACAGGAGCGGACGCGGCGATGGCAACCCGGCGCGCTGAGGTTTTCGACCCCATTTGCGCGATGGTTTCAGAGGAAGGGCCGATGAACTTAATGCCCGCTTGTTCACAAGCCGCTGCAAACTCGGCATTTTCGCTCAGGAAGCCGTAGCCCGGATGAATAGCTTCAGCGCCAGTGGATTTCGCCGCGTCGACAATGCGCGGGATAGAAAGGTAGCTTTCACGCGATGCTGCTGGCCCGACCGGCACGGCTTCGTCGGCCTTCTGTACATGCAGAGCGCGGCGGTCAGCTTCGGAGAAAATAGCGACGCTTGCAATGTTCATCTCGCGCAGGGCGCGCAGCACCCGCACAGCGATCTCGCCACGATTCGCAACCAAGACTTTTCGGAACAAACTCTAGAAGATCTCCCGACCCAGTTTTACCAAACGTCATCTACGAGGTTTGTCCGGCCGCTTCAAGGCAAGATCCTAGAAGCCTCCCGGGGGGTTCATGCCTTAAGATGACCAGGGAAGTGGCTCTTCATCGCCGCTTCAAGGAGGGTTATGGCTTGGAAGGAATGCACTGTGTGTGCATGGCGTTACAACGACAAGTTAGGCGGATGTACCAATCTTGCATGTTCTGCATACGGTCAACCTGCTCTCGCAGTAACGACGACTTCTTCCACTCCGCCAGTAAGCCACTCTCCTGTCGTATCTACCACACCGAAGCCTCCGGTTCCACCGAAGCCGCTTGCTCTTAAAATATCCTCTCCTCCGATAACTACTGTTGTTTCCCCTACCGTTGTTTCCCCGCCTTCGCCCACCGCGGTAGTTACTCCGCCTACGCCCTCCTTAGTACCTTCCATAAAGGCCGACCTCAAATTCTATCGCGGCGAGAAGAGTGAATGGTGGCCTGCTCCCGAATTCCGGCTCATTTCCGGGATGACCATCCGGGCGCCATGGGCGGCCAGAACAATGGTGGAGCGTTGGGAACAATTAAGGAAAGATATTCAGGAACGCGCCTTTGGCAACGTTGCCGCTTATGCCCAATATCTGCGGGCCGAAGGAAGAGTGTATGCACTAGCAACCGCGAGATCGACAACCGGTTCCTTCAGTGCGTCCTATAACTACCTCATCGAGATCAAGGACGCCAGAATGTTCTATTGGGCAAAGAATCGGACACTTGGAGAGCCGGTGCCTTTCTCAGATGAAAGGTCTGTTGACAAGGATTACATCGTGCTGAATGCCGACACGATCGCGGACTCAACCATCTTAGGTTTCGGACACAATACCGGTACAAGAGAAGTAACCTTCTTCCACGACATGCCTATCGAATTTGTCCTCTCCTGCAATGACATACCAGTCGACCAAATAAGAAGATCGAAGAAAGAAGACTTATCATTCGAAGATAAGATCAAATTTGCTAAGTTGTTGCGATAAGCACCGGCACTTATCGCGCG
>JBARMQ010000028.1:0-9285 GCA_049802535.1 Bryobacteraceae bacterium
CATGTTTCAATCCACGCGCCCGCGTGGGGCGCGACAACCCCAGCGCTTATGGCGAGCCGACGCTGAAGGAGTTTCAATCCACGCGCCCGCGTGGGGCGCGACGATGGTCTCGTCAGCACCGTGCAGACGTTCATTTCGTTTCAATCCACGCGCCCGCGTGGGGCGCGACTTCGTCGGAACACCACTTCACAACAAACTTTTGATGTTTCAATCCACGCGCCCGCGGGGCGCGACCTGTTATTCAGGAACGGATGCACAAATGTGAGCGTGTTTCAATCCACGCGCCCGCGTGGGGCGCGACCCCCTTGGGCAGGTGTTGGATTGGCTCGACATGCCGTTTCAATCCACGCGCCCGCGTGGGGCGCGACTTGGCAAGGTCCAGCAGCAACTCACACTCACACAGTTTCAATCCACGCGCCCGCGTGGGGCGCGACGCAACAAGGCGCATCGTTATCCTGCAAGACGAAGTTTCAATCCACGCGCCCGCGTGGGGCGCGACTTTTGCTGTGGGTACGGTGGTTGCCGATCTGTGCGTTTCAATCCACGCGCCCGCGTGGGGCGCGACTCAAGAGTGCTACAACCGCGAGGCCGAGAACGCCGTTTCAATCCACGCGCCCGCGTGGGGCGCGACGACTAGCTATTGAGCTGCGTAACGACTGTGATCCGCGTTTCAATCCACGCGCCCGCGTGGGGCGCGACCGCCCCTGTTCTACCCTGTTGAAAAGAAGCGCCCGATCCGGCCCATTCCGCACAACCCTACTGTTAATAACATCTCAACCAAATAGGCAAACCGCCCCAGCATGCTACCACCTTGATTCATATTGAGATATTCAAATCGCGGTTGCTCCAGGCGACTTATGTTCGCTCGGGGTCCGCGCTCGCAAGCGCCCACCTGCGTGAGTAGGAATAATTCCATAGCAAGCTGGGAGTCTCGCGTATGCTATACGATCAGTGGTCCGTCCGGCCGATATCCGGGTTTGGAACCAATATGCTCGACCCGCCCGGTCCAATTGTCGCCCAGAAAATAGAAACGTAAACTGTCGAGATCGACAGCAATCTCGGTCACAAGCCCGGCCCTCAGTTTAATCCACTGCGCAGCGTCGACCCAGCACTCGAACACCGAGTTCTGGACCCGCTGCCCATAGTTTTCGCACACGCGGGCGACCCGGCGCAGCCGCTTCCTCCCCGCTGCCGACTCAGTGTTCACATCGTAGGCCACTACCACCAATGTCATGTCGCGCGGCTTCCCTTAACCTCACTTCCACAAGAAACAAGGATAACCATCTAGGTCCCCACGCAGGTGTCGTGCCAGCAGCGTCGCTTGCACAAAAGGCGTCAGCCCAAAGGGAATTCGTTCCTCCAGGTAGGGATGGAGAATTTCCTCCTGCTTCCGTTTCTGCCATGCGATCAGCACCTGTTTGCGAGTTTCATCGTCCATCACCACCGCGCCGTTCTCTAATCGCTGGAAGCCGCTGGCCCGGATCTGCTCCCGGTTCACCATGGTCAGTGCGAGCCGGTCCGCCAGCACCGGCCGCAGTTCCTCCACCAAATCCAACGCCAAAGACGGCCGCCCGGGACGTTCTTTATGCAGGTAACCTACGGCAGGATCAAGCCCGACTGCCTCGAGCGCGCCCACCACGTCGTGCGTCAGCAACGTATAAAGGAACGACAACAATGCGTTCATATTGTCGAGGGGTGGCCGCCGGCTTCTGCCTCTAAAGAAGAATGCGGCCTTCGCCGTGAGAATCAGATGGTCAAAGACTTCGAAATACGTGCGGGCCGCATCACCCTCGTGGCCGCGAATTTGATCGACCGTTTCACACTTTCCGATCTCTTCGAGAATCCTCCGCAGCCGAAGCACCGCGGCATCGATTGCCTGTTTGGCTTCGTCCTCGCCGCGCTCCCGCGCCGCCCGCAACAGCACCGTCCGGCAGTTGGCAACTTTGGCCAGCACCACCGCACGGGCAATCGAAGCGGCTCCACTGCCTTCGTCGGCCGCGCGGTATTGCCGCCGCCGCAATAGAACATTGCCCGAGACGGGTCCATCTACCCGCGCCAGAAATCGCCCATGCTCGGTCAGGAAAGAGAGACCGACGCCGCGCTCGGCGCACAGCCCCATCAAAAAGGCCGTGCAGTTCACCTGGCCGAAACAAACCACACCCGAGAGCGTATGAATTGGAACTTGCAACAATGTCCGCTTTTCGAAATGGACCGCGACCGTTTCCCCATCCCGATTCAACCACGCGCCCTGTGTAGTCACGTACAGCGTATTCAGCAGCGGTTTAATATCAATCCTCCTTGAGGAGCCTCTGATAATACGAGGCCACCGGCCGGCCAGCACCCAAACGCTCCGGCAGGCATTGCTCTTTCAGGGAGCAACTCGCGCAGGCCGCCATGAAAATCGGGCGCGGTGTCTGGCGCGACTCGAACAATTGGCGCATCCGCAGCGCGAGCATCTCGGTTTGGCTCCGTAGATCCGAAGTCAATCGCACCACGGCTCGCCGCCGGTTCGTCCCGTAATACAAGGAGCCCTGCGCCACGAGAACGCCGAACATCTCTTCCAGGCACATGGCCTGGGCGCACAGTTGGACACGGTCGCAGGCCCCACGTTTGGCTTTGCCGCGTTTGTATTCAATCGGCTCAATGGCCCACCAGCCGGCGCGCCCCTTCAATTCGACTGCAATCCGGGGCATTCCGGCAGCGCGTTCAAATCCCACGCGAGAGAACTCGACCACATCGGCCTGCCCCGACACTCCCAGCCGGAACGAATGCAGCGGCAGCCCGCGTGCCACCAGCAGATCTTGCCGCAGCTCCTCGGTGATTTGATGGACGCGTTCATGCAGCACGCGTCCATCGGCCGTGAGTCCGTTCTCCTCCCACTGCTGTTCGAGATGAATCAACGCCCACTGCCGCTCGCAGAACGCCATGTGTTGCAATCCCGAGAGCGGCAGTAAGTCGTCTTCGGAGTACATGGTCCGTTTCCTGTCAGAATCCTTCGATTACGTCCGGCTCAAGACCATCCAACGCGGTGATTTCGACACCCCCATCCGGATTAACCGTAAGCGAGCGGTGCACCTTGGCCGACGAGTACTTGCCGGCCTTGCTGCCGTGCCGCCACCAGATTACCTTCAGAACTTCCATGCTGCCTTCAGGGCGCGCCGAAGAGGCGTCATTTTCAAACAGCTTGGGCAAGATCTGCTTGATAACATCGGCATCGGCATCACTAAATCCAGTGCGCTCGGCGAGTTGTGGATTGATGCTACCGTAGCACTCGTACACGCTGGCGTCGACGCGGTGTTTCATCCCCATAGTGTCCGAACCGCGCTTGGTTCCGTCCCCCTCGCCGCTCACGCTTTTCGTAATTTGCGTGCTGGTGATACTGACGGGCTGCTTGCTGAATGCGGACTGAATAGTGACTGGCCCGCGGATCGGAATAGACACGCCACTCGCGTCTCCATCTTTGCCGAAAGCAAGAACCTGGCCGAACGCCCGAACGTCAAACCACTTTTCGCAAGCAGCCTTCGCCGTGGTGTCCTTCTTGATTCCTTTTGCGAAGGCCTTTTTGCCCAGACCATTGGTCTCAGATTCGGCGCGGGCACGCAGGCTCGGTTCACCATCCGTCTTGCGATCATCTGACTGAACGAAGATGAGGTGACCGGCCTCCTGAAGCCGATCGCGCATTTTGCGCTTAATACAAACATCAGTGATTTCCCCGAATCCCTCATAGTCAGTTCGTGGGCGATTTCCGTTCAGCGGATCGCCGTTGGGGTTGGCGTTCTTCACTCGAAGTACGATTGCGAAGTCGATTTTGTGTTGTAGCGTGTTCATGATTCGGTTCCCTTAGTTCTCAATAGATATTTCAGCGGATTCTTCTGAAATAGCGGCGCCCGCGGCCGGACGCCATGCTTGCCGCTGGCAGTGATAGCCCAGCAGAAATTCGCCCGTAAGCCTGGCATCGCTTGTGAAATCGGCACTCTGGAAGGAGCCGACGATCTCATCGAGGAGTCTCTCTCGTAGGACCAGGAATCCGGCCGATCTCTCTCCCGCACGCAGCCGGGACATGTAGGGACGCAGCGCCATCTCTATGTTTCGCCAGGTAGAAGCTGGACGATCGGCGAACCGCTGCATCAGCCGGGCCGCTGTGGTATCCCGCTTCTCACCCGCCATGGATAGGGCATAGCCTTCAATGTTGTCCGCTATTGCCAGCAACCTTCCGTATAGGTAGTCACGGCCCTTCCGATCCTGTTCTAATGCCATCTCATACTTCCTTTCAATGTGAAATCCTTTGAATAATCCGCAAGCGATGCCCAAACATTTTTCCCACTCCCAGTTATCCAACCCAGCTCGTCTAGCCGCTCGCTGAAACGTGGATAAAACCAGATCTCGCGGGACGGGCCGCCCCTCAACGATGCATGGCAACAGCCTTTCAACCGTCGATTTCCGAAGCTTGTCGTCTAACCGGCGTCCATAGGCGGCCTCGGCGATATCGCGCGGGGCAGCCGATCCAATGAATCGCGCGCCCTTGCCAAAGTTCTGCAGCCAGGCGTATCGCCTGTGCCATTCCTGTATGCGCTCCAAGAACTCAGAACCCTTCAACTCGCGGTAAAAAGTTATACTCATGCGGCCTGGAGTGGCCGAATCCAGGGCCATCACGACAATCTCATCCGTGGGATCGAGTTTCGAACTATAGCCGGCGATCGCTCGGGCAAGTCGAACAGCGAACGACTGAGCTGTCCAGAAAGAAGTTGGGCTCGCTTGGGCATTCCCAGTCGAATGGCCAAATAATTCAAGCGTATTCTCGAAGGGATCAGGGAGAGGCTTGCCGGAGACGGCCCAACTGACTACGGCCTGATCTCCATTTCGATAAGCCTGGCGGTTGACCAGCCAGCGAAGCGCGTTGTGCGCCTTCTGAGTAACGTCGAAGGATACCGTCGCGACTTGATCTGCATCAATGAACCTGCCGCGAAAGGTGAACCCGCTGGTGTCATTGGACGAAATTAGTTTGGCCTTATCTCCGCCATGCCGCAGCTTTGCAGGGTGCTGGATCGCCAGTGGCGCCTCATTCCCGGTAGCCATGCAATAGCCGCGCTTCGTCTGAATGTCTTGGTAATAAGCAACCCACGACGACACTAGTTTGGAGTCGTCCCATGTGCCCGATGCAATCTCCCCGTCTTCAATCCGCCATCGGATGAACGCTTCCTCGGGAGTTTGCGTGTTCTGTATCGCTTTAAAAATCGCGGGTGCGGTATTCTTCTCTCCCGCCCACTGCTTCAAGAGCTTGCCGCCGGCGTCTACCGGCAGTACTTGCTCCGTTACCAGATCGGCCACCAACCGTCCTTGCGCCACATAGCGTCGAATTGCGTCAAGTTTCGGGTGTTGGTGGCTGGATGAAGCCCAGGCCGTTAAGGACTCTAAGAACGCCTTGTGCGGCTCCTCAGGCCGGGACGCAAAACCCGACGTGACCTCGCCGCCAAAGTCGAGAAAATCGCCCGCGACATACTGCAGTTTGTCGCAGAGCGGATGATTGACGGGCTTACTGCCCGCGCGGCCGGCCGATTCCTCGGTGCACGGGATCATGGTGTTCGTCTTGTCTTTATCAAGCAGAACCGTCGCGCGGCGGAAGGTACCCGTGCCATCGATTACGACCTCCACCTGCGCCTGCTGCGTGGTGTGAGCAATGGGCATCAGCCGGTCCGCCCCGTCCGGTTCCTTTCCTGCACAGCTTTCGTACGTTTCATACAGCTTTTGCATCCAGCTCATTGCGAGGCCTCCAGCGCCATCAACTCATCGGAGGAAGCACGGAGATTTTCTCCTAGGCCGAAGGATTTAACGCTCATGGCCCGCACGAATTTGCGCACTTTACAGTCTTCAGGGCGGTCGAAATGGATGATTCCGTCGACCATCCTCTGGTGCCAAAAGCGAGCGTAGAGCCCATCGCCCCCCGTTTCATCCGGATAATCGAAACCGTGAAACATCAGGCCGAATGCAAGTTGGCCCGCTCCATCGAAGGCGCCTGGACCAGAGCCGAAAGTGCAAGGCTCTACGTAACCTTGGCAATCTCGCGTTCCAAGGAAAATATCCTGCCGCCCGCCTCGCTCCAACATGCGTGTAGCGATCGAGTAATGTTTACCCTCGATCCAGTCCGCCTTAAGTTCAGAACGATGATGGTTCCATTCGAAATGTGCGCGCACCTGATACTCCACGTCCGCGAGAAATGTGTAGATCGCCAGAGTATTACCACCCCCAAACTCCATCGGCTTCGTACCCTTCGTCTGCGTGCGAATCCGTTTCATGACTCGAATGTCATCGATTACCCACGTGAGGCTCGGCTTCCAGTAAACGGATTTGGCTATCCCCTTCAACGCCTCATAGGTTGGGCTCTGATACGAAAACTTTTCTCCGCCCATCCGCGTCAGTGGGTCGGTGAATAGGGCATAGCGGCCCGTCACCCTGAATTCAAGACTGTTTCGTTGACTATGCATACATCAGCTCCATGCCTGAAACTTGCTCCGTGACCAAACCATACTCTTCGCTGTAATTGCGGGCATCGAGACACAGAATTCCCACATCCTTCTGGATGGGGTGTACCGCGCCCGATTCCGCGAGCGCCTTCAGTACCTGGGGAAAAACGTTAACCGTATACTGCTGGGCCAGCCTAAGAAGCTTGTACTGCTTCTGAACCTCATAGGCCGCGCAGAGATCGGCGATTACCTGCCGTCCTCCTGACCCGTATGGCACGACAACCCCTTGCGTCGGGGCATCTATCGTCTGGAAAGCATTCGCAGCAGTCGCGAACGCCTGGAGAAAATGGATCGTTACGTTCAATCCCTTTTCACGCTGATACTGTTCTCTTGCCTGCGTGTTTCCAGACAACAGATTCAGCAGCGTATCGTCGTGACCCAGTTCTTTAGCTGAGACCGGATAGCTCATCTCTCTTTGGCGTTCAAAAAAGTAGTAGCGGTAATATTCGTCCATGGCCTGCGGACCGCAAAGGTCGTTCCTGTAACGTTCTGGGTCATCCCGAAAGTTATCCAGCACTCGCTGGGCAATGTCGCCGGCTAACTTGATCTCCGGCAACATTTTCAGACTCTCCTCGCAGGGATTGACTATGTGAACTGTGCCCGATTTCGAGCGGCCATTGCGGTTGCAGCGTCCGGCTGTTTGGGCAATTGAATCAAGGCCGGCGAGAAATCGAATCGCCGCTCCGAAATCCACGTCCACGCCGGCCTCTATGAGTTGAGTACTCACGCAGAGAATGGCCATGCCGTTTTCGAGACGGTCCCTCACGTACGCTAGCCGGTCCTTTCGATGTGCCGGACACATGTTTGTACTTAGGTGAACGCGCTCGCTCGCATCCATTTCCGATGCGAGATTATATACATGCTGCGCAGACCTCTTGGTGTTAACTACGACCAGACAACTGCCCTTTCGTCGCGTCTCATCCATGGCAAGGCGCGAGACCTCTTCGTTCGTCCACCCTCCGGGTCGACGGCCGTCGATTATTTCGACTCGCCTCAGTTGGTCGAACAGAGCCTGCCGGTTGGGCACGATCTCGTGCTGGGCTGCAAGGCGTATTGCGCCTTTACCAGCCGAAACCTCATGGAGAAGCGGCTGCGTAGCCGTGCAAAGCACCACTGAAGCACCGCACTGCTCGACGAGGAAGTTGACTGCGTTATTGAAAAGATGAACACACTTGATCGGTAGCGTTTGAACCTCGTCGAATATTAAGACGGAGTTGGCAAGCTGATGCATGCGGCGCGCGCCGCGAGTCCCCGCTCCAAATAAGGACTCCAAGAACTGCACCATCGTTGTGAAGACTATCGGAGCATCCCAATTCTCGGTCAGGATCTTTTCACGCCAGGACTGTTGTTCGGGCGTGAGATTGGAATGATGTTCGAGGACAATGCGGCCGGCCTCTTCAGGCTTTACTTCAAGAATGTCCCGCACGGTCTCTGCGTTCTGATCGATTATCGACGTGAACGGAATTACGTAGACTATGCGGTCCAATCTACGCAGTCGCGCGTGCTCAAGAGCAAAGCGAAGACTGGCCAACGTCTTTCCACCCCCGGTAGGAACTGTCAATGTCAATATGCCGTTATTCGTCTTTGCCGCTTCGAAGCAGTGTTGGGAAATCTCGCGGCGCAGTTCGTCGATCGGGCGGCCTGGCTCCCGAGTCCGCAAATAAATAGCCAAACGGTCTGCCAGGATTTGCCAATCCGTGTATTTGTTAGATTGGCGCAACAGCCCCGCGCGCTTGTTTTCAAAGTCGGCAGTGTCTATGCGATCCGCGTCAATGAGACAACTGAAGAGAAAGCGGGCCGTCAGCCCAAATTGCTGCTGGATGATGAGCGCATTCGCATCGTTCGCCTCAATTATCCGGGCCGGCAGCAACTTAAGTTCCTCGAAAAGACGCGTATCGTGGAGAAGTTCGCCGGCCCGCGAAAGAACCGACGGATCAGCTGCCCTTATGACCTCGTCCAAATAAGTTTTTTCTGAGCTCTTATTAATACGCCGGGTGAAGTTGTCTCGGCCAAAGTGTTCGCGGTTGGCAGAAATGCAATCAATTAAGCCGGAGTGATGAGATGCGATACAAAGGGAGAGCATCTGGCCGGCAAAAGAACCAAATTTCTCCTTCCCCGCCAATTGCCTCCAAATGTGCTGTGCTCCGGCAGTGGAATGATCGATTTTGCCTTTCAGTGCGTCGGCGTCCACATACTGATCCCCGTCAGGATCGACTAAACCCTGCGCGGACTTCAGATAGTTTTGGAATGCGAGACTGTACTTCCCGAGATCATGAAGCAGGCCAACTAATTCGCCAGGCCTTCCCAGGCCGATTTTCGATGCATGCGACCTCGCTAATCGAGAGACGCCAATTAGATGGTCCGCGACACTCTGCTCCGCGCCGTCCGCTTCCCGTCTGTGAGCGATAAAACGCGTTTCTGTTTCGTGGTTGTTATGCACTCGAGCCTAGAGTACACAGATCTCCTAAGTAACGTCAAAAGCAAAAGCCGGATTTCCCCGGCTTTTACCTTTATTTACAAACAACCACAAAACAGCTTCAATCCACGCACCTTTTAGGGCGCGATTCCCTCTAGTATGATCCGATTGAGATGACGCAATGATGTTTCACAGACCCAAACAAGCCGCCCGCGGCAGAACCGCGTCGGTCACGGAGCGGAGGCCTCACTCGTCCCGCCAATCCCTCAATGTCACCAGCCCCGTCCGTTCCGGCAACCCGCTCTCGCGCTCGATCTCGCGCAATTTCTCCCACGTCTCAATCGTCAT
>JBARMQ010000029.1:0-6446 GCA_049802535.1 Bryobacteraceae bacterium
GCTCCATTCGCATCCGCCAACCCGTAGGCCGATTCCAGGGGGTGCGCCGGGTCGTACTTCACCCGCAGCTTCGGGTTGATATCGCCTGTGTACCCGAAATACTTATCCGCAAACGCCTGAAACAGCACTGCGCCCTTCGCATCGGCATCCGCCCGGCGATCCCATGCGCCTAAAATCTGCGCTGCCTCAACCACCGCCGGGTCAGTGCTCTCGTGAGCCGCCTTTAATAGGTCGGGCAGCACCGCATCGGCAAGCCCCATCTCTGTCGAAAACTTGTCCGCCAGCATCTCGTCATAAGTGATCTTGGGATGCTCGGTAATCATCCTTAGCGACCGAAGCGTGCGAAAACTGGGCAAGTCCAACCCTGTTGCCGACATATAAGCCGGATATTGACTGCGATTCAATTCCGGAAACGTGCTTGTCCACGGCGGCTCGTTCGTATTCTGATTAAAACCGCTCGGCGGATCGATCGACTTCGGCAAATCGTCAAACGAGTGATACTCGGTCCACAAGGTCTTCGATGTATCGCCCGGCACGATTTTCGCCCAATACGAATAGTCTTCGATTTTCCGCTTCGGCACCAGCCCATCGAATGTCAGCATGATGTGTCCATCGGCATCCGCGTAGTTGGCATTCCACAAGGGAATGGCCATCATGCGCAGCGCATCTTTGAACTGTTCCAGATTCTGCGCTTCGCCCATGCGGAACCATTGTTCCATCATCTTGGGCCGGTCCAGACCCGCCACGCGCATCGCCAGCACAACGCCATTCTCGTCGTACACCACCGGCCCTTGCACGGTCCGTCGAATCTCCAGCGTCTCGTCCTTCATCGATCCATCCGGCTGCTTGATCTTCAACACCTTGGTCGCATGTTCAAACGGCCGCAGGGTTCCATCGAATTCATACTGGTTGTCCCGGACGGTCAAGCGATAGAAATCGACCGTGTCGATCACATTCACCGTTCGGCCCCATCCCGTGCGCCGATTGAACCCCACTACTGGGACCGGAAAGCCGATCTGCGGTGCGCCATACAGGTCATAATTCGGCCCCACCAAATGCACCTCCATGTAGCGAAAGAACGTCTCGCCCCACGCGAGGTGCGGATTGATGATCAACATAGCGTTTCCACTTGCCGATCTGGATGGTCCAATGGCCCAGGTGTTCGAGCCCGGCGGTTCTGCCGGTTCCCTCTCCAAGCGTGCTACCTTCGCCAATCCCTTCTCTCGCAGCAGCGGCGTCAGCTCCCGATTCATCTCCTGCTGTGAGCCCATGTACATGTAATGAACCACGCGAAGTGAGTGTCCAACGACATCCACTCCGCTGACCGGCAGCACCACCCGATTCTCAGGCTCGATTGCTTCCGGATGAGCCTTGGCAAAGTCATTGATCCCGCGCGCAAACGCATCCATATAGCTGCGAAACACCGGATTTTGCGCGTCATACCATTCTTTCGCGCGCTCCGGCATTCCATTGGTCTGGAGCCAACGGTCCAGCGGCAAATGCGACGCTCCCCAATACTCCGCTCCTCGCCCGCGCGACTCGCCGTACAGTCGCAGCAGCAGATTCGCCTGGTTATGCATCTGCGCCCAGCCGTGTGCATAGAACATCGATTCGCGATCGGCGGCGAAGATATGCGGCACGCCATACTGGTCCCATAAAATCTCCGTCTTACTGCCCGCGGCTAGACAACTTCCCGCCAGCAAGAGCATCAGCCAAAGCTTGCGCATTGCGTCACGGTAACATAGCGCTCATGCAGCGGCAAAACCAAGTCGTTCTCAAGCGCGTTGCCATCGCCGCGCTCCTCGCGGTCTCGGTCCTCGCGCAACCGGCCCAGCCTGACTACGGTTCGATCTTCGATTACATCCGGCGCACTTGGGCTACACTCACGCGTTCCAACGCCCTAATCGCCAAAGCCGCTATCGATCCTAAGTTCAAGCCTCTTCCGAATGGACGCTGGCCGGTCTACATCGCGGCCACCGAACACCAGGCTGACGTGGAGCGCGATCTCCGCGCCGCCATGAAGCCCGGCGAATACAGTTCCATCGAAATCCGCATTTTGCCGAAGGATTACTCCAAGATCACCGCGCAAGGCCTTCTCTACCTGCCCAAACCCTATGTCGTGCCCGGTGGCCGTTTCAACGAAATGTATGGCTGGGACAGTTACTTCATTCAATTCGGCCTCTTGCGTGACGGCGAAAATGATCTCGCCCGCGACATGGCCGACAACTTCGTCTACGAGATCCAGCAGTACGGCCGCATTCTCAACGCGAACAGGACATACTATCTATCGCGCTCGCAGCCGCCCTTCTTCACTGAGATGCTGCTCAACGTCTTTCACAAGACGCACGACAAGCAATGGCTCGACAACGGTGCGGCCGCCATCGCTCCCTACTACGCCTACTGGACGAATGAGCCTCACCTGACGCCCGAAACCGGTCTTTCGCGCTACTACGACCTGGGCGAAGGTCCCGCGGCGGAAGTTCTTTCAGCCGAGCACAACGAAGAAGGCCTGAATCATTACCAGTTAGTCGCCCAATACTTCAAAACGCATGAAGTCAACGCCTACGACGTGAACCAGTATTACGACCGCGCAACCGGTACGCTGAAGCCGCTCTTCTATAAAGGTGACCGGTCTATGCGCGAGTCGGGATTCGATCCATCCAATCGCTTCGGGCCGTTCAACATCGATATCATTCACTACAATCCCGTTTGCCTGAATACACTCCTCTATTTAATGGAGACGCAAGCCGCCGAAATTCTGGGCGATCCCTCCTGGCGTCAACGCGCCGATGCTCGTGCCGCCAAGATTAATCAGCTGATGTGGGACAACCGCGATGGCCTCTACTACGACTATGATTTCCAGACAAAATCTGTTCGCCGCTACCCGTTCTTAACGACGTTCTATCCCATGTGGGCCGGCATCGCAACCAAGCAACAGGCTGCTCGCATCGTAGCGAATCTGCCCAAATTTGAACGCCCCGGCGGTCTTCAAACCAGCACCTTCGCCAGCGGTAATCAATGGGACTCACCGTTCGGTTGGGCGCCTCTCGAATACATCGCCGTCGAAGGTCTGCGCAAGTACGGCTATACCCGGGACGCGGACCGTATCGCCATGGAATGGCTCTCCATGATCCATCGCGATTTCGATGTTCGCGGGCGCATTGTCGAAAAATACGACGTGGTGTCTGCAAACTCCGACGTCAGCTCGCATATCCACTTCGGCTACAGCTCCAACGAAGCGGGCTTTGGCTGGACCAACGCCGTCTATACTGCCCTCTACGACGAGCTTCCTTCCGCCAAGCAGAAACTGCTTCGCAGCAGGCCGGCCGCATGATACGTTCGATAGCGTGAACCCCTACGCAAAACACCTCGATGGACAGGACCCTATGGATGTGATGGCGGAGACACCCACCGCCCTGCGGGCGTCCGTTCGAAGAATGGGTGATGCGGGCATGGCCAGCACATATGAGCCGGGTAAATGGACCGCCTCGCAGATTTTGTGCCACATGGCGGACTGCGAAATCGCATTCAGTTTCCGTATCCGCCAGGCTTTCGTCCAAAGTCCGCACTTGATCCAGCCCTTCGATCAAGAAGCCTGGGCCAAAGGCTACGATACGCTCGACCCTTATCTGGCGCTTGAAACATTTACCGGCCTTCGGAACTGGAATGTCGCTCTGCTGCAAGCACGTGCTGCCGATATTGCGTCGCGCACCGTGAGTCATCCTGAACGGGGCGACATGACGCTCCAGGGAATGCTCGAAATTATCGCTGGACACGATATCAATCACAGAAAGCAGCTGGAGACGATTGCCGCTGCAGCAGCCTAGCAAGCGCGCCGCACCGCGCAAACCGAGGCGTACGCACGTTGCGCCTGGTCACGGCACATCGATCAACGTTGTTTTGAGCGGAATTGCCCTGGGACTCGGTGCGGTGCTCGTGATTGCGATTATTTTCTTTCATCGTAACTACACCATCAACTGGCAGTCGCCCATTGTTTTACACTTTCGATCGCCGATCGTCATCGCGCACCGCGATACCACGCAAGGCTCGCGAGAAGCGCAGTTCGATCAGCGAGGCCGAGCGCTGACAGCCTATCAGCAATATGCTTGCGCAAAATTTGGCGTTAACTGCCGCATCGCCTTAGCCATTCAGCGGGCCGAAAATCCGCAAGGCAAATGCGAAATTTATCACTACAACACCGATGGCACTCTCGATTGGGGCTATTTTCAAATCAACACCGTGCACCTGAAGCGTCCCGGACTAAACCTCCGCGACTTGCTCGACTGCAAAGCCAACATCGATTTCGCCTACGAGCTGTTTGAAGAAAGTAAAGGCTTCTCGCCTTGGAGCACTTACAAGAACGGCGCTTATCGCAAGTTCCTTCTGGAGCGTTAGGGCTTCACTTCGTCCGTTTGACCGCGTCAACCAGCGCTTGATACGGATCGATTTCAGTCCCCTTCCACCAAGATCTGTCAGGCGGTAATTCGGTGACGGCGAAGTGCAGATGGGGCGCACGCGCGTCCGCGTTTCCGGTCGAGCCGACATACCCGATCACATCGCCCTTCTGCACCTTCATTCCCTCGCGCAACCCATCTGCATATCGATCCAGATGAGCATAGTAGTAGCAATACACCGCGGCTTTGTCGAATTCGTAAACGGTGTTTCCGCCAGGCTTGCTCACGAACAGCTTTCGGATGGTTCCGTCAACCACCGCATGCACCGGTGTCCCGCGTGGTTCCAGAATGTCGATGGCCTGATGTTCATGGCCATTGTGAATCTCGTGGAACATGTCCCGCAGGTCGATCAATCGCAGTCCTTGAATCGGTGGCACAAGCTCGTCCAGCGATGATCCCAAGGCAGCAACGGCTAATCCGAGCAGCGCGAGCCTCCACATCTTCTCTATTCCTGGTCTATTCCTCGAGCAGAGCCGGCGTCCCCACTCTCACCATGTGAGACAGATCCATCGCATCCCAATTGGTCAGTCGAATGCATCCCGCCGATTCGCCATGCCGGATGTGTCCCGGATCGGGTGTTCCATGAATGCCGTAGTGCTTTTTCGACAGTCCCATCCAAACCAGGCCGGCCGGATCATTCGGTCCGGGAGGCAAGACGGCCTTCGCCTCCTCCGGCGATGCATACCAGAAATGAATCGGGTCGTAATAGAAGACCGGATTGTATTTAACAACCGTAATGGTCCAATGGCCGATCGGCAACGGGTCGTGTTCGCCTCCGATCGTTGCCGGATACTGCGCTAGCAAGGTGTCGTGTAACCCATAGGCGGTAACGGTCCGCTCCGATTTTGAGACCACCACCTTCACCGCCCGGTGCGGAACACTGCGAACCACATAAGGCACGTCGATTTCCTGATGCGCCACCTTCAAATCTTTGCCTGGATTTAACTCAGCGAGCAGCCTCGGGGAGCAGTGGAATTTCTCGCCCAGCTCCTCTTGAACCGACTCATAGTCCATCCTTTTTAACTTGGCTTGCTCCTGCACGTCCTCCGGTATTGGTTCGAAAGGCCCTTTCTCGTCCAAAGCCGTAATCGTATAGGTGGTTAACATCGGCCGCGTATCCTCATTCAGAAGCTTCCACATGCCGGCATCGACAATACCGTTCGGCTTCAACTCGTGATGGGTTTGATATCCCTTGATGGCGACGCCGAGATCGTCTCCATACCGCCCGTCGATTTCCCCCGGTGAGAATCTCGCTCGATCCAGCAAGATTTGCACCCGCGTTACGCGTGCCCCCGTCGCACCTGGGCCGATTGGTGCGGTAAACGTGGCGTCATCTAATTCAGTTGGCGACGTTTTGGCTGCGGGCGTCGCATGCCGCCGCGAATGCTGGGCCGGCGCCGCCACCGCAAGGCCACATGCCATTAGAGCGGCAATCACGAATCGAAACTTGGCCATATACATCGCATTGATAAGATGCCCGAAAAGCCCAGACGCGTGACAATCGCGCGCAACCGGAGCATTTACCAGTGTTGCGAACTTAAATGCGGTAATCGGCGGAACAAAGTCCGAAGACCTTCGTCTTTAGTAAGCATATGAGCAGCTTGCTGATGGATCTGCGGTATTCTCTGCGTGCTATCCGCCGCAGTCCCCTGTTCGCATTTATCGCGATTCTTTCGTTGGCGCTGGGAATTGGTGCAAATACTGCAATCTTCACGCTGATGGATCAGCTCATGCTACGCCAGTTGCCGGTGTCCAACCCGGGCCAGCTAGTCATGCTTTCTCAGCTAGGCGCCCACAACGGAAGCAACATGGGCGACCGGATGAATTCCTATCCGATCTATCAGGATTATCAGAAAAAGGCAACGCCGCTCTCCGAGGTTCTTTGCCGCCGGCTTGGATCGGCTTCCGTCAGCGTCCATGACCAGACGGAACGTGTCGACATGGAAATGGTGTCGGGGAATTATTTCACCATGTTGGGAGTAAAGCCTGCTC